>CAIVWG010000218.1 GCA_903909555.1 uncultured bacterium
ATGGCCGTCCTCATGGAGATCATTCCGGTCTTCATGCGCAAGCCGCTCTTCAGCTACTACATGGGGATCGCCGGCATCGTTGGCGTTGTCGGGCTCAGCGGGCTGGTGTGGGCGCATCACATGTACATGACCGGCTGGGCGCCCCAGGCCAACTACCCCTTCATGCTCTCCACCGAGATGATCTCGATCCCCGTGGGCTTCCTCGTGCTCGTCGTCATCGGCACGATGTGGCGCGGGCGCTTCTGGAGTCGCCTGCCGATGATGGCCGTGTTCGCCGTCATCTTCAACAAGATGATCGGCGGCGTGACGGGCGTCTACCTCTCGGACGTGCCCGCCGACCAGTACTTCCACGGCAACATGTTCGTCACGGCCCACTTCCACTACATGCTCATGGGCGCCGCACTGTTCGGCGCTATGGGCGCCATCGCGTACTACTTCCCCAAGATGACCGGGCGGATGCTCGACGAGCGCGTGGGCTCCATCGGATTCTGGGTGGCCTTCGCGGGCTTCCAGATCACCTTCATGTCGATGTTCGTGGCCGGGCTCCAGGGCCAGCCGCGCCGGGTCCTGCAGTTCGACAGCATGTTCAACCTGTCCAACTGGATCTCCACCATCGGCGCCTACACCATCGGCATCGGCATGCTGATCTTCCTCGCCGCGATCATCAGCTCCTGGCGCAGCGGTGACCTCGCCCCGTCGAATCCGTGGCAGGCGCAGACGCTGGACTGGCAGACCGCGACACCCGTGCCGCTGGAGAACTTCCCGGTCCTCCCGGTCGTGACCAAACTGCCGTACGACTACGGCACCCCCGACCCGCTTGCGCCGAAGGAACTCGAAAAGCAGTACGACGAGAAGGTGGGGGCCCCGACATGACCGCTCCCGCCCTGTCCCCGACCACGGGGGAGCCCGTCGCTGTCGTCGCGCGCCGCAACCGGCTGGGACTGATCTTCCTCATCGTCGTCGACTTCTCCGGGACGATGGCCCTGATCGTCAGCTACACCTACCTCTGGTCGCTCAACGTCAACAACGGCTGGGCGCCCAACGAGCAGACGTTCGGGAACAACGACCTGCTCAAGGCCCGCTCCCCGCTGCCCTGGGCCGCGGACTGGCCGTTCTGGGCCATCCTCATCCTCACCGTCATCGCGACCGTCATCCTGTGGTGGGGCGTGCGCGGGATCGTCGCCGGCCACCGCGGGAGGCTCGTGGCCGGGTCGGGCCTGGCTCTGATCGTGACCCTCGCTGCGCTGGCCCTTCAGATCTGGCAGATCATGACGTTCCCGTTCCAGCCCACCAACGGCGCCTATGCGTCCGCGGTGTACCTGCTCACGGTCGCGGTGGCGGTCCACCTGTCGCTCGTGGCCTTCCTTCTCCTCGCGGTGGCCAACCGCACCCGTGCCGGTCTCATCTCGACCGCCAACCCCTTCCAGGGCAAGCTCGTCGGCTACTGGATGATCTGGGTCTGCGCGAGCATCCTGCTGGGCTGCCTGTGCACCACCTTCCTCAAGGTCAGCCCGAACGCCACCCCCGCCAACTTCGGCACGTTCACTCTCGTCAACCCGAACGCCCCGGCCCCCACGCCGTCTGCCAGCGCATCGCCGTCGGCGTCCGCCGCACAGTGACCCGCAGGGTTGCCCTGGGCCTCCTCGCCGGGGTGCCGATCCTCCTGCTGGTACTCGCCACCCTCGACGCGCTGCGCGAGACAGGAATCCCGGGACTCCCCGTCGTGCCGTGGCAGACCCTGTGGGCCCTTCCCCTGGACCGCTGGATCCGCGACATCGCGGCTGCGCTGACCCTGGGATGCGTGGTCGTGGGAGGGCTGCTCGCCCCGCGCCCCGATGCGCGCCTGCTGCGCGCGGCGTCCCTGTGCGCTGTCGTCTGGCTCGTGGCGCTCGCGTGCCAGATCCCGCTCACCGTGTCGGAGTTGCTCGGGAGGCCCTGGGCCGACTCGCTCGACCCGGTGATCGTGGCGTCGCTGCTCACGCAGACGCAACTGGGCCAGTTCCTCGTCGTCCAGATCGTGCTGGTCGGTTTCGTCGTCATCCTCGGCTGGGCCGTGCTCGGGCGGGTCACCGGTGCCGTGGTCCTCGCCCTGGCACTCGCGGCGGCCATGCTGCCTGCGCTGTCGGGACACTCCGGCCTTCACTCCGGGCACACCGCGGCGTCGATCTCGCTGGCCATCCACCTTGCCTCCGTGGGCGTGTGGGTGGGGGGTCTCATCGCCGTCTGCGCCTACGTGATGTCCCCGGGCCGGACGCCCACGGACGCCGGCGTGACCCTGCGCCGATTCAGCGTCCTGGCCCTGGTGTGCGTGCTACTCCTCGCGGAGAGCGGCCTACTCAACGCGTCCCTGCGCGTCGACGGCATCGCCACGCTCATCACCACGCCGTACGGCACCCTCATCCTGGCGAAGTCGGTGCTGCTGTGCGCGCTCGTCATCCTCGGCTGGCGCCAGCGGAGGTATGCCGTCTCCGGTATCGACACGGAGCCGGGCGCGCGGGCCGTGCTCCTGCGGTTCGCGGCGTTCGAGGTCGTGCTCATGGGCCTGGCGATCGGGCTCGCCGTCGCCCTGTCGCGCACGGCACCTCCCACGGGCGCCATCGCCGGTGACCGCATCACCACCGCATCGCTCACGCTGCTGGCCCTCGCGCTCCCGCTTGTCCTGGTGTGGGCGGGTGCGCGGCCTGCCCCGCTCGTGCGCATCACCGAGGCGTACCCCGAGCCCTTCGCCGTCACCGTCGTGGTCGCCGCGATCGTCGCGTCGATCATCGTGGCGGCGGGCGCGGTGCCGATCGGACTCGCCACCCTGGTCGCCGGGGTCATCCTCGTGCTCGCCGGCTGGGCGTTCGCCCTCGCGGCCACGGGCCCGCGCGGCGTCCCCGCGATCCTCCTCGCGATGGTCCTGTGGATCCCCGCGTTGTGGTGGACAGCCCTGTCGTGGACGGCGCTGGGTGACCCGGCGGAGACCCCCCTGCAGGTCGGACTCGCCATCCTCGCCGGGGAGGGGTGCCTCGCCCTCCTCCTCCTGCTCCGCGAGCGCCGCCTCCCGCGCACCGCCGAGCCGGCACCTGCCACGGTGAGCGTGCCATGAGCGACACGGACCAGCAGACGCCCGAGCGCCGGCGCAGGGTGAAGGACCTGCTCACCCTTCACCTTCCGCTCGTCATCGTCGTGGCCTTCTGCGCCTTCGCAACCGTCATCGAGTTCCAACGTGCCCAGGAGGGTGTGAGCCGGGCCTGGGTCTACACCTTCCAATGGCCGATCATCGGGCTGTTCGCCGTCGTGGTCTGGAACAGGTACCGCAAGCACGGCAACCTCACGCGCTGGTTCACCGACCGCATTCGCGCGCGCATCGCGGCCATGGAGCCCGAGGAGACAGCCGACGAGGCGCGTGCGGAGAAGCCGATCGATCCCGACGAGGCGGCATGGCGGGACTATGTCGATGACCTGCGCCGGCGCGAAGAACATCCACGCGAATCCCCCGACCCTCGCCCGTAGACTCGGAGCCACACGTCCGAAGGGAACGCGCATGGGCAGGTCACGGGGAGTCCTCACGGTGCTCGCAGGATGCGCGGCCCTCGTCGCGGGAGTGATCGTCGCCCCGGCGCCGCAGGCTGCGGTGCCGGCGGTCGTCCCGACCGCCTCCCCGGCGGCGCAGCCCGCCGGGGGGTCCCTGGAGTGGGAGCGATGCGGCCCGAAGAAGTGGGTCCGGGAGTGCGCCACCCTCGAGGTCCCCCTCGACTACGCCCGACCGGGCAAGGGCACCATCACGCTGCACCTGGCCCGCATCCCCGCGCGGGGCGATCGCTGGGGCGCGATCCTCATGAACCCGGGCGGGCCCGGCATCTCCGGGGTGGACGAGATCCTCAAGTACCCGGACTACCTGAGCACCGACGTGGAGGAGCACTACGACGTGGTCGGCTTCGACCCGCGCGGTGTCGGGCGCAGCGCGCCCCTGTGGTGCCGTGACACGGAGCAGATGCAGCGCTATAGCAGCACGCTCGCGGGCGCGGGCTGGGCGACGTCGCCGAAGGACCCGTCAGTCGGGCCCTGGCGCGAGCAGGCCAGGCTCTTCGGCGAAGGATGCGAGGCCAACGACCCGCGGCTCGTGCGCCACGTCGGCACCATCGCGTCCGCCCATGACATGGATAGAATCCGCGTCGCCCTCGGCCAGGACACCTTGGACTACGTCGGATGGTCGTACGGCACCAAGCTGGGATCGGTCTACGCCAATCTGTATCCCCAGCGCGTGGGGCGCATGGTCCTCGACAGTGCCATCAACCCGGCGCTCAACATCGTGCAGTTCAACCAGGGCCAGAGCTACGCCATGGAGCAGGCGCTGTGGCGCTTCTTCGACTACTGCCGTACCCGTCTCGACTGCGCCATTCCCCGCGGCAAGGGCCCGGGCACGGACTTCGTCCTGGAGTTCCTGTGGGGACTTCCGGTCGAGCGCACTACCCCGGACACCCTCACGCGCGCAGACGGGCTCTCGGCGTTCCAGACGTCGATGTACAACCCCGACTACTACTACCCGGTGCTCTACAAGGCGCTGCGCGCCGCCCTCGCCGGCAACGGCAAGCCCATGATCGAACTCGGCGGCGGCTACGGCGACCAGGACCCTGACAAGCCGTCGAACTTCCTCAACGCGCTGTACGGCATCAACTGCTACGACAGCCCGCGCACGCCCAGCCTCAAGGAGACCGCGCGACTCGCCCGCCAGTGGGGCCGATCCGCGCCGGTGTTCGGGCCGCCGGCTGCGTGGGGCCTCCTGCGGTGCCGACACTTCCCCGCGCACACTCCTCAGCCGACCGGCCCCGTGACGGCGAAGGGCGCGCCGCCCATCGTCATCGTCGGCGCCTTGCGCGACGCCGCCACGCCCGTCGGCTGGTCGTACCAGCTCGCCGGGCAGATCCGCTCCTCGCGACTCGTCATCGCCGACACCGGAATCCACTCGGTCTACCCGGCGGTCTCGCC
>CAIVWG010000219.1 GCA_903909555.1 uncultured bacterium
AGGATCAGCATGTGCTCGGCCATCCAGCCCTCGTCACGGGCCATGGCCGAGGCTATGCGCAGCGCGAAGCACTTCTTGCCCAGCAGGGCGTTGCCGCCGTAGCCCGAGCCGTAGGACCAGATCTCGCGGGTCTCGGGGAAGTGGGTGATGTACTTCGTGTCGTTGCACGGCCAGGCCACGTCGTCATGGCGGTTGCCCTCGTCGTCCACGAGGGGATGTCCCACGGAGTGCACCGCGGGGATGAAGTCGCCGTGCTCGCCGATGAGCTCGAGGGGCTCCTTGCCCATGCGGGTCATGATGCGCATGTTCACGACGACGTAGGGCGAGTCCGTGAGCTCCACGCCGAGCTGCGCGATATGCGATCCCAGCGGGCCCATCGAGAAGGGGACGACGTACATCGGGCGGCCCCGCATCGAGCCGGCGAAGAGACCCCGCAGGATGCCCTTCATCTCGGTGGGGTCCATCCAGTTGTTCGTGGGGCCGGCATCCTGCTCGTACTGCGAGCAGATGAACGTGCGGCTCTCTACGCGGGCGACGTCGCTGGGGTCCGAGCGCGCGAGGAAGGAGTTGGGCCGGAGTTCGGGATTGAGCCGAAGGAACGTGCCGCTCTCCACCATCTGCTCGGTGAGGCGGTCCCACTCCTCCTGCGAGCCGTCGCACCAGATGATCTCGTCGGGCTGCGCGAGCTCCGCGACCTCCTCGATCCATTCCAGCAACTTCTTGTTGCGTGTCGGCGCGTTCTCGAGTCCGGGAATGCCCATGTCCACTCCTCGCTGCTGGAAGGTGCCACTCGCCTCGGCCGGGTCGCTATCGCGGAACGGCTCTTGCCCTCATCATTCACCCTCCGCGGCAGTGGTCATCACCGTGTAAGCCCTTTCATGCCCGGGCTGTGACGAACGGCACAGGCCTTCGGTGCGGAAAGCCTGCCTAGCCTGACGGGATGGACATGACCGCCGCGCTGGAGACACGCGACCTCATCAAGCGCTACGTCAACGTTGTCGCCGCCGACGGGGTCTCCCTCGCCGTGGAGCCCGGGCAGGTCTACGGCCTCCTCGGACCCAATGGGGCCGGCAAGTCGACGGTCATCCGGTGCTGCCTCGGCTACCTTCGGCCCACGTCGGGCAGCACCCTCATCCGGGTCACCGGCTCACCGTCCCTGGGCAACGACGTCCGCAACCCGAGGCTGCGATGCCGCGTCGGCTACCTCCCCGGCGACCTTCGCCTGGAGCCGCGCATGACCGGACGCCAGATCACCGCGTTCCATGTGTCCCTGCGCAAGGCGTACGGCGCTCCCGTCGGTGAGGTCGACGTGGACCGGCTGGCCGCTCGGCTCGACCTGGACCTCTCGCGCAGGTTCGCCACCCTGTCCAAGGGCAACCGGCAGAAGGTCGGAGTGCTCCTCGCCCTGCTCGGGCAGCCCGACCTCCTCGTGCTCGACGAGCCGACGACCGGGCTCGACCCCCTGGTCCAGGACGTCGTCCTCGACCTCATCCGCGAGCATCGCGCACGAGGAGCTGCGATCCTGCTGAGCACCCACATCCTCGCCGAGGCGGAGGCCATCGCCGATCGGGTGGGCGTTCTCAGCCGCGGCCGCCTCGTCACGGACCGCGCGGTGTCCGACCTCATGGCGACGGCCCGGCAGCACCTCGTCGTGACCCTGCGGACGAGTCCTCACGATGGCGACCTGCGCACGGTCCCCGGCGTCGTCTCCGCCTCGCGGGTTGCCGAGGCCGAGACGGACGGCGCGGAGACCCTGTCGATCACGGTGGAGGGAAGCGCGCGTGCTCTCTTCGACCGCCTGGTGCCCTTCGGCATCGAGCGGATCCGCAGCGAGCAGACCGAGCTCGACGAGGTCTTTCACGCGTCTGTCGAGGAAGGCGCGGCGTGAGCGCGCTCATCGTCCTGCGCCAGATGCTCCTCGAGCGCTGGCGCAGCATCCTCGCCTGGACCGTGAGCATCGCCGTGCTCATGCTCGTCATGCTCGTGTTCTATCCGTCCATCCGCGACAGCGGGGCGGACTTCGACGCCTGGATCCAGTCCCTCCCGGAGTCCGCCCGGCAGACCTTCGGGCTCGCCGAGGCCTCCATGACCTCCCCCATCGGCTACCTCATCAGCCAGGTGTACTCCAACATCTACCCGCTGGTCGTCATCATCATGACGTTCTCCCTCGCCGGATGGGCCATCGCCGGATGCGAGGCCGACGGGACCCTGGAGACCACGCTCTCCGCCCCGCTACGACGCTGGGTCCTCGCCGTGGCTCGCTTCATCGGCATCGCACTGGCCGGGCTCGCGGTGATCGCGATCTCCACGGGGGTGCTGGCGCTGAGCGCACCGTTCTTCGACCTCGACGTCGGCCTCCCCGGCTGGGGCTTCTGGGCGGCCGGACTCACCATGTGGGGACTGGTCATGGTGTACACGGCCGTCGTCTTCGCGGTCGGGGCGGCGACCGGCCACCGCACCTGGGCTCTCGCCGCCGGGTCGGCGCTGGCGGTCATCGGCTTCCTCGGCCAGGTGTTCGCCTCGCTCGCCGAGCCCTTGGAGTTCCTCCAGACGATCTCGCCGTGGTACTGGTTCCTCGGCAACGATCCCCTCACCCAGTCCCCCGGCTGGGTGTCCCTCGCACTGCCGGTGACCCTGGCCTTGGTCGTCGCGGGCGCGGGGGTCGTCGTCTTCGAACGCCGGGATCTCGCGGTGTGACGCACCCTGCTCTCCGCGGAGACGTCGGCTAGGAACTCGGGCGGAATCGGCGCAGGAGCAGGCTGTTGCCGACGACGAAGACGGACGACAGCGCCATCGCCGCACCGGCGAGCATGGGATTGAGCAGCCCGAACGCCGCGAGCGGGATCATCGCCACGTTGTAGGCGAAGGCCCAGAAGAGGTTCCCCTTGATCGTCCGCAGGGTGCGTCGCGACAGTCGGATCGCGTCCACCGCCGTGAGCAGGTCGGGACGCACGAGCGTGAGGTCGCTGGCCTCGATCGCCGCATCCGTGCCGGTGCCCATGGCGATGCCCAGGTCCGCCTGTGCCAGGGCCGCCGCGTCATTGACCCCGTCGCCGACGACGGCGACGACGCGACCCTGCGACTGCAGGTCCTGCACGATCCCGACCTTCTCGGCTGGCAGCACGCCCGCGTGGACCCGGGAGATCCCGACCTCATCGCCGACCGCTCGCGCCGTGCGCGGGTTGTCACCCGTGACGAGGACGGGCTCGAGGCCCAGGTCACGCAGCAACTCGATCGCAGGCCTGCTCGTGGTCCTCACGGTGTCGGACACGACGAGCGCGCCGCGCACCGCACCGGCCCAGCCCACCGCGACCACGGTCGCTCCGGTCTCCTCGGCGGCGTCGATGCGCTCCTGCAGCCCCGCCGGCACGGCAGTCGCGCCGACCGCGTCGGCCACCCAGCGCGGGCGCCCCGCCGCGACCTCGACACCCTCCACGATGCCGCGCACCCCGAGACCGCGCTCGTTGCGGAAGTCCACGGCGGGCGTCACGTCGATCCCCGACGCGATGGCTCGCGCGATCGGGTGCTCGCTCGGCGACTCGACCGACGCTGCCATGAAGCCCACGACCACCGGGTCTTCGCCGTCCGCAGCGATGACCTCGAGCAGCGTCATGCGCCCCGTCGTGACCGTGCCCGTCTTGTCGAGGACGATCGTGTCGACGCGACGCGTGTCCTCGAGGATCTCCGGACCCCGGATGAGAATGCCGAGTTGAGCACCGCGCCCCGTGCCGACGAGCAGGGCCGTGGGCGTCGCGAGACCGAGCGCGCAGGGGCAGGCGATGATGAGGACCGCCACGGCGGCGGTGAAGGCCCATTCGACATCGCCGGTGATGAGGATCCACGCTGCGAGCGTCACGACTGCGATGACGAGGACGATGGGCACGAACACCGCCGCCACCCGATCGGCCAGCCGCTGCACGGGCGCCTTGCCCGACTGCGCCTCGCTCACCAGCCGGGTGATGTGGGCCAGGTGCGTGTCGGCACCGACGCGCGTGGCTCGCACGGTGAGGGTGCCGTCCACATTGACGGTCGCGCCTGTCACCGCGTCGCCCTCGCCCACCTCGACGGGCACCGCCTCGCCCGTCAGCAGCGAGGTGTCCACGGCGCTGTCACCGGCCTCCACGACGCCATCGGTCGCGATGCGCTCGCCGGGGCGCACGACGAAGAGGTCACCGACCCTCAGTTGCGCGATCGGCACCCTTGTCTCGACACCATCCACGACGACCGCGGCATCGGGCGCGGCGAGGTTCGCCAGGGCCCGCAGCGCCTGCGTGGAGTTGCGCTTGGCGCGGGCCTCGAACCACCGCCCGGCGAGGAGGAAGACCGGGACGGCGGCGGCGACCTCGAAGTAGATGTCCGGCGTTCCCCCGTGCGACTGCATGGCCATGCCGTCGGTCATGGTGTAGCCGAGGGAACCGGCGCCGCCGAAGACGAGCGCCCACAGGCTCCAGAAGTACGCCGCGAGCACGCCCAGGCTCACCAGCGTGTCCATCGTGGCGGCGCCGTGCCGCGCGTTGAGCGCCGCCGCCCGGTGGAACGGCCAGGCTCCCCAGCCCACGACCACGGTCGCGAGCGCCAGCGAGACCCACTGCCAGCCGGTGAACTGCAGCGGAGGGATCATCGCGAGGAGCACGACCGGCAAGGCAAGGGCGAAGGAGACCCAGAATCGCCTGCGCAGCGAGTCGACCTCGCGGGAGTCCACCGCGGCATCGGCGACCGGCGAGGCGGAGTAGCCGGTCTGCTCGATCGTGCGGAGCAGGTCCGACACCTCGATGCCGGGGTCGTAGTCGACGTGGGCGCTCTCGGTGGCGTAGTTCACCGTGGCCGTGACCCCGGGCATCTTGTTGAGCTTGCGCTCGATGCGGGAGGCACAGGTGGCACAGGTCATGCCCGACACCGCGAGTTCCACCGAGGATGTCGACATACCGCACCTTCCGATCGGGGATCGGCGTGATCTCACGGTACAACGGCGCACACGCACCGGGGATTCCCGGGCAGGGGGCGCTGACGGTCAGCGAGCGTCGAGATCGATGCCGAGACGGCGTGCCGAGCGCACCCGCTGGCGGGAGGCCCGCATCCGACGGAGCCGCTTGACGAGCATCGGATCGAAGGCGAGCGCCTCGGGCGTGTCGATGAGCGCATTGAGGATCTGGTAGTAGCGGGTGGCGCTCATGTCGAAGAGGTCCCGGATCGCCTGCTCCTTGGCACCGGCGTACTTCCACCACTGGCGCTCGAACTCCAGGATCCGCCGATCGCGCTCCGACAGCGCCTGGGCCGCCTCGTGGGGATCGAGGCGTGCCGCGCCCGAGTCCATGCCAGCGTCTCCTTCGGGGGGTGCAGACGTCACCGCGACGTCCAGGGCAGTCCCGTCATCGTAGGACTCGGCGACAGGCATGTCATTCACCGTCACCCGTGCGCGTCGCAGCGTCGGGAGCGACCTCGACGCCGAGCTTGACCGCGATGTCCGCCACCTGCTCCTGCAGTGCGGCGAGTTGCCGGGCGAGGTCGTCCAGCGTCGCCGCGTCGGCCTGCACGGTCTCCTCGATCGCCGGCGGCACGATGGCCGGTGACGGATGTGACGCCTGCGTTGTTTGTGGTTCCTGTGATTCTTGGGGCTGCAGCGACACGGCGGCGCTCGTCGACCCGTTCGCCGACCCACCCGACGCGGCGCTGCTCGACGTCCCCGCGGCCGCCCGGCCCGAGGAGGACGCCCCCACGATGAAGCGCGAGGCCACGGCGGCGGTCACCGCGCCCACGGCGGCCGCTCCGGTGAACATGATGAGGACCGCGATCGCGCGACCGGCCACCGTCACCGGGGTGAAGTCGCCGTACCCGACGGTCGTCACCGTGACGAAGGCCCACCACACCGAGTCGCCGTAGGACGTGATGTTGGCGCCGGGGGAATCGATCTCAAAGATCAGGGTGAACACAGCGCCGAAGAGGACGACGAAGAGCACGGCGTAGACGGCGTAGATCCCGACGATCTTGGTGAGGGCGTTGCGGTCGCGGGCGATGCGCAGCACGGCCATCACGACGAGGATGATCCGCAGTGGCGGGAAGGCGAGCGCGATGAGCAGGGGCCAGTTCCGCTTGATGAAGTCGCCCTTGTGCGGGTCCAGGATGAAGCGGATCACCATGTCGATGGCGAAGATGAGCCAGGTGATGAGGCTGAGCCGGACACCCTCCTGGCGGTACTCCGGTGACAGGGCCGGCACCCAGGTGAAGAAGGTCGACAGCAGCCAGATCATGGCCGCGAAGAACATCGGGAACGTCGACAGGTTGTTGTAGGTCCGCTGGGCCGGGGTCTGGGGGTACCTGTCCTGCAGCGCGAAGAAGCGCGAGATGAAGTGATGCCTGGGGAGGGGCGCGGCGGAGGTCTCGGCCATGGGTCACAGCCTCTCAGGTCCGACGGCGCCGGTGACGGTGCCGGAAGCGAATGATGGCCCAGGAGAAGAAGTACCCCATCCCGTTGGTCGCCCAGTGCAGGCCCATCGGAGCGAGGACGCTCCCCGACACCAGGCGCAGTCCGGCGAACACCACGCCGGCAATGGTGGTGGTGAGGACCGACAGCAGCACCGCGAGGATGTTGCCGCGGGCCCCCTTGCCGACCACCGACCCGAGCGCCGCGCTCTGCTCGTGGGTCCCGATCGCCGGGAGGATGTGCCACAGCCCGAAGAGCACCGAGGAGATGACGACCGCCCAGACGACCCCGAACCTGCGGGCCAGCATGGAGAACAGGACGGCGCGGAAGGCGATCTCCTCGAAGAGCACCGTCCCGAACGGGACCTGAACGAGGGCCTGGAACATCAGCCGGGGGCCGCTCAGGGCGCTCACTCGCTCGTCGTGCATGGCATCGCGTCCTTTGCGGAACGACGCCGCGAGGAGGTAGCCGAGGGTGACGACTCCCACGCTGGCCACGCCCCACACCAGTCCGGGGATGAGGTAGTTCCAGCCGAGACCCATGTCCGTCCACGTGTTGCCGTCGAGCAGCCCCAGCGCCAGCAGGCCCAGGCTCCCGCCGACGGCCCACAGCAGGTAGTGGTCTTCCGGTGCCAGGCGGTTGTTGATGACGTTGAAGGCGACCAGGGCCCCGATCACGACGAGCACCGGCCACAGCGGCAGGCCGGCGACCTGCTCCGGCGCGGTGATCGTGATCACCCGTGGAGCCTACGGGCGAACGCCCCCGACTAGCGTGGACGGGTGACCCCGTGGTCGGAACTCCGCGAGCGCGCGCGACGCGACGGTTCCGCTCCGCTCGTGACGTACGTCGATCTCGCGACCTCGGCGCGCGCCGAGCTCTCGGCCGCGAGCCTGGACAACGCCGTCGCCAAGACCGCGGGCCTCTTGCGTGACGAACTCGACCTCGAGCCTGGCGATCGCATCGGCATCGACCTTCCCCTGCATTGGCAGTGGGCCGTGTGGCTCGGGGCGGCGTCGGCGGTGGGCGCGGTGCTGTCCCCCGGTGGGATCGACGAGGACTCGGAGGCGACGTTGCTCGTGGCTGCCGCCGGGGCGGAGTTCGACGCCCCCGCGGGCCCCGAGACCGTGCTCGTGTCCCTGCATCCGCTCGGCCTACCCGAGGGCATCACCCCGCCCGGCCAGGTGGATCATGCGCTCGCCGCGCGCACGCACCCCGATGTCTTCGAGCCCTTCGATCCCCCCGATCCCGACGCGCCGCTGCTCGACATCGACGGTCGAGTCCTCAGTGCGCGCGAGGCTGCCGCGCTCGCGCGCGACTCCCGGGCCGCGCGCGGGGTCGCACCGGGCAGGCGGCTGCTCCTGCGCGACGACCGTGACATGGCGCTTGCGCCGTTCTCGCTGCTGCTCGGCCTGCCCGGATCCGTCTTGCTCGTCCGTCACGCCGACCAGGGGGACGTCGCGCGCGTGGCGCTCGAGGAGCGGGCCAGCGGCTAGCGGGTCACACGACCTTGGCGGTCCGGACGGGACTGACGGCCACCACCGTCGACCCGTCGAACACCACCACGCGCCACGAGTACGTCATGCCCCGCGGCGTCACCGTGACCGTGAACGAGTAGCGGCCGTCGGAGCCCGGGGCGACACGCTCGCGGTTCTGCCAGTCGACTCCGGACCACATGACCTGGCGCTGTACGACGAGTCCGGGCCTCATGTCGTGCACGCGCCCGTACAGGCGCGCCTGCGTGCCCTCGGGGATGTCGCCGGACGGGGTGACCGCGAGGGTCACCTTGCCCGCGGGCGCCGGATCTTCGGGCGCGGTGCCCTTCGACAGGATCTCGGTGACGTAGGTGGAGCGCAGGCCGAGCGCGCTGCGGAAGGCGCTCCCCGACACCGATGCGGGACTGCCCTCGCTCGGCGTCGCCGTGACCGTGCGCGCCGATCCCGACTCGTACGTCGCCGAGACCCGGATCGAGACGATGTCATCGATCCCGAAGATCTGGTTCATCCGGGACTGCGACGCCACGAGCGTCCACTCGCGGTAGGGGTTGCCGGGTGCCGAGAGACTCCACTTGTCCTCGACGCTCGTCGACCACGGGTATCCGGCGCCGCCCCAGGCGTCCGCCGCCGAGGTGGTGCGGCCGCCCGTCGCCGCGGTGTAGAACGCCGGGATCGGACGGCCCTTCCAGAGCGCGGCCTGACCCGCGGTCGCCCGCACCGCCTTGACCCAGTTGTCGCCGCCCTCGCCGGTCTCGACGGCGTACCCGCGGAAGGTCTGGTCGTAGCGGGGGCCGTCGCCGTCGTCCATGTGGCACAGGCATGCGTCATCGACTCCCCCGGCCATCTTCGCGAGCGCGTAGGAGCGCGACGCGATGACCTGGGCTCTCAAAGCCGCCTGCGGCCACGTCGCCACCACTTCGGCGATGCCCTTGAGGTACTCGTCCTGCACGCGCAGGACATTGATCGCATTGAGGCGGCGCCCCTGCGGCGTCGGCACGGTGGCCAGCTCGACGGTGCCGTAGCGGTACCGATGCCCCGAGGTGCCGAGCGATTCGCCCGCGCCGGTGAGGTTGAGCACCGTGGGCGCGTCGCCGGTCGACCCCGGGTCCCGGGTGCCCGACCAGCGCAGGGTGACGAGGGTTCCCCGGCCCAGGCGGGTCTCCTTCGAGCCCGCAACGGTCGACACCGTGACGTATCGGCCCTGCGAGGTGAACACCACGTGCTCCCCGTCGGGGATCGTCACCGACTTGCCGGAGAACGTGACCTCGAGCGCGCCGCCGCTCTCGAGGGCCTCCGCCCGGGCGTGGACCTTGCTCTGCTGCTGGAGCAGGGCTACCCGGACATCGACGTCGTCGGGCTTCTGGCCGACCTCCACCCCCGGGTAGTAGTGCGTGACGATCTTCTCCGCATCCCAGCCGTCCAGCGCCATCGCGTAGGCGCCCCACTGCGACAGGCCGACCCCGTGGCCATAGCCCGTGCCGACCACAGTGAAGGCCTCCGGAGGGGAGCACGGGTCCGCGGGTGCGTCAGCGCTGCTCGCGATGTGGACCGTGCCGTTCCACGGGGTCAGGGCCGAGTCTCCGGCGGTGCCCGTGATGCTCACCGTGTAGCGCCCGGGAGCGACGGGCTTGTCGCGATCGTCCTTCCGGTCCCAGCGCAACTCCAGCATGCCCGCCTCAGCGGTATCGCCCCGGAGGGTGCGCACTCGATCACCGCACGCCGAGAAGATCTCGGCCTTGAGCTTGACCGCGCCGGTCGTCGGGACGCGCAGCGTCATGGGCTCCTGCGTGCCCCACGGCTGCCCGGAGCCGACGGTCAAGGGCCGGAAGAACGTCGTCCCCATCATCTCGGCCGCCCGGACGCGCATCTGGAGGACCTCGGGCCGCAGGAAGTCCCCCGGGCACGAGGTGTTGCCGATATCGCCGTGCCCCGCGATGGTCTTGCTGCGGACCTTCTCCCCGGCGTAGTACATCGAGGTCGTGCCGCCCCCGGGTCCGGGTCCGGCGGACGTGAGCACGGCCGACCCCCGCGGGTTGACGTGGTTGAGGTCGAACTTCCACGCGATGAGGCGCGACATCGCGTCGACGATTCGATTCCCCTCGGCCTCGGCCGGGTTCAGGGTGTCGGCGTTGCCGAGGAAGGACACCGCGAAGGTCTCCGCATTGAAGCCGGCCGTGTGGGCACCGATGACGGCGAGTTCGACGCCTCCCGCGCGGCCCTCGTAGATGCGGCCGAATCGGTCCACCATGAAGTTGTAGCCGAAGTCGTTCACCTGGATCCCCTGCGTGAACCAGGAGTAGACGTTGCGCATCTGCTGCGCGGCCTCGGCCTCGGTGTACTCGTTCGTCGACACGACGTGGTGGACGAAGCCCACCTTGATCCTCGGCGAGTACGACACGGTCCCTCGCTTGAGCGACTCGTCGGCACCCCACTCCGCACGGGAGATGATGCGCGGCCGATTCGCGACGGCCTGGGCCGTCGCGGACGGCGCGGACTCGAAGCCGAGACCGGCATCTTCGGGGCGGACCGGGTTGTCGATCATCGTCAGGCGCGTGTCGGCGGGGACGCCGCCCGAGGGGGTGTCGATCCGCACCTGCACGCCGTCGGCCGACGATGCCACGACCGGCTCGGTCCCGTGGCGCGCTCGCGCGTACTCCTCGGTCCCGGGGTCGGGCATGTGATCGCTGACGGGGACCTGCATCCAGTCGGTCCACGCGCCGTCCTGACGGACCCGGAGCACCACCCGGGTGCCGGGGTCGAAGGGCGCCGCGGCCGTGACGCCCACGAGCCCGAAGGGCGCGACGTCGGTAGGCGGGAGCGCCGCGGCCGCGCGGAGCGGGGAGGGTCCCTGCCGGGTCTCGTGCGCATGGTCGGATCCCGCGGGCAGCACGTCCTGCGTGGGCCCCGGGCTGCCGGCCAGGGCGCCGGAGGGCACCCCGGTGAGGGCGAGCGACCGGACCTCCGCCGTGACGGGCGCCGCATTCGAGGCCTGGCCCCCGGCGACGGGAAGGACGAGGACTCCGGGGATGAGGGCGACCGCCACCGCGATCCCCATCAGCCTCACCACCCGAGGGTGCCCCAGCACAGGGGGAGGGTGTCAAGCCGACGCTTCGACCCCATGCGTCACTTCTGTCACATTTCTCCCCGGCCCTCGGGGGAGGGCCCGACGGCGACCCGGATCGCGCCCCGGGGAACGCCGAGCGGCCTCCCGGCGTCCCAGGGACGGCTCGCCTACCCTAGGGCGAGCCGGGTCGCCGTCGGGCCGGCCAGACGGTCGGCGAGCGGTGACCATCGACGAAGCGACGACCCACGGAGGCCTCAGTGAGCGAGTCGACGGCCACCCCCGACGCCGGGGGCGACCCCACCGCGCGTCGGCGGCGGTGGCCTCGGATCCTCGCGGCCATCGCCTCGGCGGCCATCCTCGTGACCACCCTGGCCGGCCTCGGCGTGGACTACGCCTCCAACAGGCTCGAGGGCAACATCACCGCGGTCGACATCAGCGAGGTCACGGGACGGCCCTACGTCCCCCCGATCGTGGTCGACGAGGAGGGCAACTACACCCCCGTGAACATCCTGCTCATGGGCAGCGACACCCGCGAGGGCCTCGATGAAGGTTCCAAGTACGGCGACCCGAGCGTCTACGGCGGGCAGCGCTCCGACACCACCATCCTGCTCCACCTGTCGGGCGACCGGTCGTTCGCCACCGCGGTGAGCATCCCCCGCGACACCTGGGTGACCCTCCCCGAGTGCCCTCGCACGGGGTCGGGCGAGCCCGCGGGAGGCTTCGAGGAGAAGTTCAACATCGCCTTCGAGATCGGCGGTCCCGGCTGCACCGTCAAGCTCGTCGAGCAGATGACGGGGCTCACGATCGATCACTTCGCGGTCGTGGACTTCACCGGATTCAAGAACGTCGTCGACGCGCTCGGCGGTGTCGAGGTGTGCCTGACCGAGGCCGTCAAGGACCCGCAGAGCAAGCTCGATCTCCCCGCCGGGACCAGCGTGGTCAACGGCGAGCAGGCCCTCGGCTTCGTCCGGGCCCGCAAGACCATCGGGGACGGCTCCGACATCGGCCGGATCAAGCGCCAGCAGGCGTTCCTCTCCTCCATGATCCGTGAGGCATCGTCCACGGAACTCCTGCTCAATCCGGTGCAGTTGTACTCCGTCCTCGACGCGGCCACGGGGTCCCTCACCACGGACCCCGGCTTCGCCGACCTCGACGTGCTCCAGCAGATGGCCCTGAGCGTGAGGGGCGTCGACCCGGAGAACATCACCTTCCTCACCATGCCGTGGTACGAGCGTGGCGACGGCGAGAACGTCCTCATGGACACCGAGGCGTCCGAGTCGGTGTGGGCCTCGATGCGCGACGACGTGCCGTGGCTGAAGCCGAAGAAGGCTCCGAAGTCCTCGGCGTCCGCCTCTCCCGAGCCCAGCCCCTCGGACGCCGAGCAGCCGAAGGCCACCATCGAGCCCGCGCTCATCGCCGTGCGCGTGCTCAACGGCAGCGGCGTCCCCGGTCGCGCGGCCGAGGTCGCCGCGGCGCTGGAGACCCAGGGATTCCAGATCGTCGAGATCGCCGACGCCGACCGCACCGACTACACCACCACGGAGATCCGCCACGACGCCCCGCTGGCCGAGGCCGCGCGCACGGTCCTCGCGGCCCTTCCGGCCTCGGAGACCGTCGCCGACGAGACCGCCGAGGTGATCACGATCGTGGTCGGCACCTCCTACACCGAGGTCGCCACCGTGGAGCTCCAGGTGGACGACACGACCTCCACGCCCTCCCCGACGCCGGCCGAGACCGTGAGCGAGGAGGAGAGCAAGCAGCGCGAGGAGGATGAGATCACGTCTCCCACGACGGCCGACAAGGTGAAGTGCGGCTGACGGATCGAGGGCGACGCCGCGGCTCTGCCGGGTCGCCTACGGCATCGTGAGGACGAGCGCGCCCTTCTCGAAGTCCATCCGCTGCGACTGCATCTCCGGGAAGCGCGCCGCCCAGTCGGCCGCGATCGTCTGCTCCCCTTCGCGGACCATGTCGTCGAGCACCACGCGCGCCCCCGGATCCAGCCGGTCGCGCAGCAGGGGCAGGGCAGGCCACCGGGCCTCGGCATCCTCGACGCTCGGGGGACCGTCGACGCACATGAGTCCGATGCCCTCCACACCCTCCAGCGCGGCTACGTCGTACCAGGACACCTCGCGCCCGTCGACGATGAGCGGCGAGAGCGGTGCGTGGATGACGCGGAGCCACGGGGACACTCCCTGCCGTCGGCCGAGGTCCTCCGTCGCCCGCGCATAGGCCTCGTCGTGGTCGACGCCGATGACCAGGCCGTCGTATCCCGCCGCGCGCATGGCGCCGGCCATCCACACGCTCGACTGGCCGCTGCCGAGGTCGAGGACGACGCCCGGGTGATGCTCGAGGACGTCGCCCACCAGCCACAGCAGGAGGTCCTCCGACGCCGCCCACGACCCGGGGCGGGGCATCGGCAGGGGCATGGGCACGAGGCGCTGCAACTGCAGGTAGGACTCCAGGAGCGAGGTCTGGCGGCCGGTGCGCTGGGCGGACAGGGTGCGCACCTGCCGGCGCTCGACCGACTGACGGTAGGCGAGTTCCTCCATGCGCGTGCGCAGGTTGACCCGTGCGGATTCCACCGCTGCGGTCACCTTCGTGTCGGAGTCGACTGCGGATAGGCGCACCGTGTCATCGAAGGACTTGCGCGCCTCGGCCAGGTCGCGCCTCAGGGCGTCCTGCGCCGACTGCGCGTCCGCGCGGATGCGCGCCAGCGACGCCTGCATCTCTCCCGCCTGGGCCTTGAGGCGTTCCGTGTCGCGCAGCACGGAGTCCAGTCGCGACTGCTGGACCTCGAGGCGCGCGACCCGGCCCGCCGTCGTGCGCAGCCACGCCAGCCCCTGCCCGACGACGGCGCCGGCAAGAAGTCCGAGCATGGCCGCGATGGCAACGGCCGCTCCCGGCCAGCCGACGGCCCAGCCCAGGGCCGCGAGCCCGAGAGCACCGGCGATCGCGCCCATGAACGCGGGCATCCGGTTGCGCACCGCGCCTCCTTGACCGACAGGGCTGCCTGCTCGAAGGAGCAGGCGCGCCTCCGCTGCTCCCCCGACAGCGGTGGCCCGAGGTTACCCTTCCCCCGTGGTACTCGACGCGGGCATGTCCGGTCGGTCACGCCCCGG
Source organism: uncultured bacterium (assembly GCA_903909555.1). GTDB lineage: Bacteria > Actinomycetota > Actinomycetes > S36-B12 > S36-B12 > Mxb001. The sequence goes on from CAIVWG010000219.1 coordinate 14,098, forward strand.
CGTGTCCGTCGTGATGCCCGTCCTCGATGAGGGTCCGCACCTGGCGGAGGCGGTCGATGCCATCCTCTCCAGCGAGTACGACGGACCCCTCGAGGTGGTGCTCGCCCTGGGTCCCTCCCGAGACGACACCGACGACGTCGCACGGGCGCTCGCAGCCGCCGACGCGCGCGTGCTCCTCGTGTCGAACCCTTCGGGTCGGACCGCATCGGGCCTCAACGCGGCCATCGCGACGGCGTCGTACGACGTCATCGCCCGGGTGGACGGCCACGCGATCATCCCCTCCGACTACCTCGCGGTGGCGGTGCGCACTCTCGACGAGACCGACGCCGACAACGTGGGCGGCGTCATGGGGGCCGAGGGGGTCACCGAGTTCGAGCAGGCGGTGGCCGCGGCGATGCGCTCGTGGTTCGGCGTGGGCGGCGCCGCATTCCACATCGGGGGGCAGCCCGGGCCCGCGCTCACGGTCTACCTCGGATGCTTTCGGCGGTCGGCGTTGGAACGGTGCGGCGGATACGACGAATCCATGGTCCGCGCGCAGGACTGGGAGCTCAACCACCGCATTCGCTCCTCGGGCGGCACGGTGTGGTTCACCCCCGACCTGCACGTCACCTATCGCCCGCGGCCATCGCTGGGAGCCCTGGCGCGGCAGTACTTCGAGTACGGCCGGTGGCGTCGCGAAGTTGCCCAGCGCTACCCGGAGACGATCTCGCCGCGGTACCTCGCCCCGCCCATCACCCTCATCGGAGTGGCGGCCGGCACGGCCCTCGGCCTCGCCGGCGTGGCCGCGCGCCGCCCCGCGATCGCCGCCCTCGGATTCGCCGCCCCCGCGGCCTACGCGACGGCCACGGCGATCGCGACCGCGAAGGCGGCACGCGTGCTCCCCTGGCGCGTGGCGCGGCACCTGCCCGCGGTGTTCGCCACGATGCACTCATCGTGGGGAGCCGGCTTCCTCCTCGGGGCTCGCTGACGACGGCTCATCACCCGGAGATTCCCGCAGCGCCCGGATCGCCTCGCGTCGCCTCAGCCGGCTCTCTCGTCGGATGCGGGCCTCCTCGCGCCGTCGCCGGTCCTCGTCGGTCTCGGGGATGAGTTGCGGGATCGGCCGGGGCCGGCCGTCGGCGTCGATCGCGACGAACACCAGGTAGGCGGTCGCGACGTGGATCTCGCCCTTCACGTCCAGCCGCTGCGCCGTCACGTGGACGCCGACCTCCATGCTCGTGGTCCCCGTCCAGTTGACCTGCGCGTAGGTGGTGAGGAGGTCGCCCTGCTTCACCGGCTCGCGGAACTCCATCGAGTCCATGAAGACCGTGACCGCAGGTCCATCGGAGTGGCGGACCGCCGCGACCGCAGCGGCCTCGTCGACGGCCCGCATGATCACGCCGCCGTGCACGTTGCCGTAGTTATTGCAGTCCATCACGCCCATGACGCGGGCGAGCGTCGTGCGGGACTGCGAGGCGGGGACGTCTCCCTCGGGGGGCCTGACGGGGACCCGGTCGAGGGTCACGTCACGACCCCAGCAGCTGCCGCGCCATGACGATGCGCTGGATCTGGTTGGTGCCCTCGTAGATCTGGGTGATCTTGGCATCGCGCATGAACCGCTCGACGGGATAGTCCTTGGTGTAGCCGTTGCCGCCGAAGACCTGGACCGCGTCCGTCGTGATCTCCATCGCGACGTCCGAGGCATGGCACTTCGCGGCCGCGCCGAAGAACGTCAGGTCGGCGTCGCCGCGCTCGCTCTTCGCGGCAGCGACGTACACCAGACTGCGGGCCGCCTCGAGCTTCATGGCCATGTCGGCGAGCATGAATTGGACTCCCTGGAAGCCGGCGATCGGACGGCCGAACTGCTCGCGCTCCTTCGCGTAGGCGACCGCCGCATCGAGGGCGCCCTGAGCGATGCCCACGGCCTGGGCTCCGATCGTGATCCGGGTGTGGTCGAGCGTCGTCATCGCCGTGCGGAAGCCGGTCCCCGGTGCGCCGATGATGCGGTCACCGGGCAGCCGCACGCCGTCGAAGAGCACTTCGCGGGTGGGCAGCCCGTGAATGCCCAGCTTGCGCTCGGGAGCGCCGAAGGACACGCCCTCATCGTCCGCGTGGACCACGAAGGCGGAGATGCCCGCAGGCCCCGCTTCGGGATCGGTCACGGCGAGGACGGTGTAGTAGTGGGAGACCCCCGCGTTGGTGATCCAGCTCTTCTGGCCCTGCAGCACCCAGCCATCACCGTCGGGCGTCGCGCGCGTGCGCATGGCGGCGGCATCGCTGCCGGATTCGCGTTCCGACAGGCAGTAGGAGAACATCGCCTCCCCCGAGGCCACCCGCGGCAGATAGGCCTCCTGCACGCCGCGATCGCCGCCCACGAGCAGCGGTGTCGTGCCAAGCTTGTTCACCGCCGGGATGAGCGAACTCGAGGCGCAGACGCGCGCCACCTCCTCGATGACGAGACAGGTGGCCAGCGCGTCGCCGCCCTCGCCCCCGAACTCCTCGGGGATGTGGATCGCATGGAATCCGGACGAGGCGAGGGCGTCGTAGACGTCGTGGGGGAACTCCCCGGTCGCATCGATCTCCGCCGCCCGTGGCGCGATCTTGTCCTCGGCCAGCGACCGCACGGCCTGGCGGAGTTCCTCGTGCGCCTCGGGAAGCCGGAAGGCATCGAAGCCGGGATTGCTCGGCAACGCCACTCGGGCACCTCCCCTGCGCACCGGCCCCGGGCCATGTGCCCGACGACCAAGTCCGTGCACCCCGAGCCTACTTCGGGACTGCGGCTACGCTCGCGGAGTGCGCATCAGCGTCGTGGGGACGGGCTACCTCGGGGCCACCCATGCCGCGTGCATGGCCGAGCTCGGGCACGAGGTCGTGGGCCTGGACGCCGATCCCGCCAAGGTGGCCCTGCTGTCGCGCGGCGAGCTGCCCTTCTGGGAGCCGGGCCTGGACGACGTGCTCCAGCGTGCGCTCGCGACCGGTCGCCTGGCGTTCACCGCGGATCCCGCGGACCTCGCCGACGCGACACTGCACTTCCTCTGCGTCGGCACCCCGCAGCGCGCAGACTCCCCTGCCGCGGATCTCGCCCAGGTGAATGCCGCGGTCGACTCGCTCCTGCCCCACCTGGGTCACGGTCGCGTCCTCGTCGGGAAGTCCACGGTCCCGGTGGGGACCGCCGCGAGCATCGCCGACCGCGTCGCGCCCACGGGGGCGCACGTGGCCTGGAACCCCGAGTTCCTCCGCGAGGGCCACGCCGTCGAGGACACCCTGCGCCCGGACCGGCTGGTCTTCGGGGTGCGCGATGCGGCAGACGAGGCTCTCCTGCGCGAGGCGTACGCGCCGATCATCGCCACCGGCGTGCCGGTGCTCGTCACCGACTTCGCCACCGCGGAACTCGTCAAGGTGTCCGCGAACGCCTTCCTGGCCACCAAGATCTCGTTCATCAACGCGATGGCCGAGGTGTGCGAGGCAACCGGGGGGGACATCGTCACGCTCTCCGCGGCTCTCGGAATGGATCCCCGGATCGGGCCGCAGTTCCTGCGCGCTGGGCTGGGGTTCGGCGGCGGCTGCCTGCCCAAGGACATCCGCGCCTTCATGGCGCGCGCAGGCGAACTCGGGGTCGACGAGGCTCTCATGTTCCTGCGCGACATCGACGACATCAACCTGCGGCGGCGGCAGCACACGGTCGACCTCGCGGTGTCCGCCCTCAACGGGAGTCCCGCCGGGCGCACCGTCGCCGTCTGGGGGGCGGCCTTCAAGCCGGAGAGCGACGACGTGCGCGACTCCCCGGCCCTGCATGTCGCCCAGGCTCTCCACGACGCGGGCGCGCGCGTCGTGGTGCACGACCCCAGAGCGATGGACAACGCGCAGCGCCTCTTCCCGTCGCTGGAGTACGCGCCCTCCGCCCTGGCCGCCGCGGACGGAGCCGACGTCCTGCTCCTCCTCACGGAGTGGCGGGAGTACGTCGACGCCGATCCCGCCGAAGCTTGGCGACGCATGCGGCACGCGGTCGTCATCGATGCGCGCAACGCCCTCGACACCGAGTCGTGGCGCTCGGCCGGATGGACCTATCGCGCCCTCGGGCGCCCCGCGTCCTAGCCCGGCCGGTCCGCGGCGCTATCCCCCGCGACGCGCCCACTCGTCGGATGGACAGCGGTCCATGACCACATCGAGCCCCGCGTCGATCGCCCGGCGCGCCGCCGCCTCGTCCACGACGCCGAACTGCATCCAGACCGCGCGCGCTCCCGCCTGGACTGCCTGGTCCACGAAGGGACCGACCCGGTCGGAGCGGACGAACATGTCGACGACGTCGGGGGGGCCGACCGCGTCCGCGGCCTCTGCGATCGTGGCGTAGCCCTGCTCCCCGTGGACGGGGAGCGCGCGCGGGTGGATGGGCACGATGCGCTTGCCGTGACTCTGGAGATCCCGGGCCACCCAGTAGGCGTCGCGCGAGGGGTCGCCCCCCAGGCCCACGACGAACCACGTGGACGTGTCCTCGAGCAGACGGTCGACCACGTCGCCCCGGTCATCACGGTGGTCAGACATCCTCGGCGTCAGCCCTCCCCCGGACCCGGGCCCCCTTCGCGACGGCCGTCTCGCGCAAGGCCGCCTGGAACTCCACCATCCGCTCGCGCAGGCTCATGTCCTCCACGCCCAGGATCCGCACCGCGAGGAGGCCGGCGTTGCGGGCGTTGCCCACGGCCACGGTCGCCACCGGCACTCCCGCCGGCATCTGGGCGATCGAGAGCAGGGAGTCCAACCCGTCGAGGTGCGTCAGCGGGATCGGCACGCCGATCACGGGCAGGGGAGTGAGCGACGCCACCATTCCCGGCAGGTGGGCAGCACCTCCCGCGCCCGCGATGATGACGCGGAGGCCGCGAGTCGCCGCGGAGTCGGCGTACTCCACCATCTCGCGGGGCATGCGGTGCGCGGACACGACATCGGCCTCGTACGCGACGTCGAACTCCCCGAGTGCCCGGGCGGCCTCCTCCATCACGGGCCAGTCCGAGTCGCTCCCCATGATGATGCCCACGCGCGGGACGCGATCACTCATCGATGACTCCCATCAGGTAGTCCGCAGCATGGTGCGCGCGGGCGAGGAGGTCGTCCAGGTCGCGCCCCACCACCGTGACATGCCCCAGCTTGCGGCCGGGCCTCGGCTCCTTGCCGTACAGGTGGACCTTGACCCCGGGATCCCGCGCGAGGACGTGACGGTAGGCCTCGCGGAGCGGAGGGAGCGTCGCGGAATCCCTCGGCCCCACGACGTTGACCATGACGGCGTACTCCGCGATGGGGTGGGGGTCGCCGAGGGGGAGGTCGAGGACCGCTCGCAGGTGGTTCTCGAACTGGCTCGTGACAGCACCGTCGATGCTCCAGTGGCCTGAGTTATGCGGGCGCATCGCGAGTTCGTTGACGAGGATCTCGCTGCCGGTGTCGAACATCTCGACGGCGAGCATCCCGACGACGTCGAGCTCGCCCGCGATCCGCAGGGCGATCCCCTGTGCCTCCATGGCACGCGCCTCCGGGAGGTCGGGGCAGGGAGCGACGACCTCCGAGCACATGCCCTCGACCTGGACCGTGCGCACGACGGGGTAGGCCACGGCCTGCCCGGATGGGGACCGCGCGACCTGCGCCGAGAGTTCGCGCGTGAAGTCCACCCGCTCCTCCGCGAGCCAGCGGGCCCCGGGGACGAGCGGCGTGCTCGCCATGAGTTCCGCCGCCTCGGCCGCCCCGCTCACGACCCACACGCCGCGCCCGTCGTACCCGCCCCTCGACACCTTGAGGACCACCGGCCAGCCGAGATGGTCGCCCGCCTCGGCCACCTCGGCCGCGCGCTCCTCGGCCGAATCACCCGAGATCACGCGGAAGCCCGGCGCCGGAACTCCGACGGCCTGAAGCGCCTCGCGCATGGTGACCTTGTCCTGGGCGTGCACGAGCGCCGCCGAGGACGGCCGGACCGCCACGCCCGCGCGCTCCAGCGCGCGCAGGTGATCCGGCGGGACGTGCTCGTGGTCGAAGGTCACCGCCGCGCAGCCCTCGGAGAGACGGACGAGGTCCTCCAGGGAGTCATGCGACCCCAGGACCACGTCGGCGACCACCTGCGCGGCCGACTCGTCGGGGGACGCGGCCAGGACCCGGAAGGGGATCCCCAGTGCCGCGGCCGGGGCCGCCGTCATGCGGGAGAGTTGACCGCCGCCCACCATCCCCACGGCCGCGGCGCGGGGCTGCGACGGGCGGACCGCGCCCTCCCGCTCGGGCACCGTGACCGGGTTCACAGCCCGACCCTATGAGTGACCGGCGCCTGACCGGCAGCGGAGGGGCCGCGCGCACTAGACTTCGCCTATGTCCCAGGATCATCTCAATCGTGTCGCAAACGCCTCGGCGTCTGCGCCGGGATCCTGGTACGGCCGCCTGCGCGACTCCCTGAGCACCCTCGTGCGGGAGATCGCCAAGTTCGGGGTCGTGGGACTCGTGGCCCTGGTCGTGGACATCGGCCTGTTCAACATCCTGCGATTCGCCGGGGGCGAGGGACCGCTCTACGACAAGCCCCTCACCGCGAAGGCCATCAGCGTCATCGCCGCGACCACGGTCGCCTACTTCGGCAATCGGTACTGGACCTTCCGCCATCGCGGCCGCACCCACATGGGGCGCGAGTACCTCCTGTTCTTCGTGCTCAATGGCGTCGGCATGATGATCGCGCTCACGTGCCTGTGGTTCAGCCACTACGCGCTGGGGCTCACCGGGCCCATCGCCGACAACATCAGCGCGAACGTCGTCGGCCTCGCGCTGGGCACGATGTTCCGGTTCTGGTCGTACCGGCGGTGGGTGTTCCCCGAGGTCCCCGACAACGCGGCAGACCAGGAGCTCGCCGAGCGCGACGCCGTCACGCCGATCTGAGCCCCGCCGATCTCCCGCGGCGATCTCCGGCGGGGATCGACGGGGGGCCGAGGTCACGGTCTGGTCGGATGACCCTACCCCGCGGTGAGCGAGAAGGACCGGACGATGCCGACTCCCCGGACGCGGCGCGGGGCCATCTGCCGCAGGCTGAAGCCAGACAGCGACGACACGTCGCGCGCGGTCGCCGCGTCCACCAGCGTGGTTCCCGGCCGCGCGAGAGCCGTGAGCCGGCTTGCCAGGTTGACCGTCGCGCCGAAGACGTCGCCCATGCGACGCAGCACCGGCCCGCTCGCCAGTCCGATGCGCATCTCCGGCACGTCGGGATCCTGCGCGTGGGCATCGTGGAGGCGGAGAGCAGCCTCCGCGGCCGTGGCGGCATCGTCGGCGACGTAGAGGATCTCGTCGCCCACCGTCTTCACCAGGGTCGCCCCCGACCCCGCGAGGACGTCAGCGCTCACGCCTTCGAACCGCTCCACGAGCGCGGCGAGGTCCGCGTCCTCCAACTGGCGACTCAGTCGCGTGAAGCCGACGAGATCGGCGAAGCCCACGGTGCCGGTGCCACCCGGCTCGCCGATGACCTCCGTGCGCGCGAGCCTGCGGTCGAGCACCGCGGCCAACTGCCGGCGCCACGCGTAGTCGAGGAGTCGCTCGAGGGGGTCGATGAGGGCTCCCGCCCGTTCGAGGATCCGCGCCACGACATCGGGGTCGGCGGTGAGGTCGCGCCCCTCGAGATGCTCCTGCTCGACGAGGAAGCGCCCCATGGCCTCGGTCTGCCAGTCCGCGAGCCGCGCGGTGGACTGGCCGAGGCTGCGCGCCAGGATGATCGCGGTCTCGTCGTCCATGAGTCCGCGCTCGATGAGGTCGTGGACGGTGCGCAGGGCCTCGAGGTCCGCATCGGTGAACGCCGCCTCTCCCCCGGTGTCGGGGAATCCCAGGGCGCGCCACAGGGATCTCGCGAGGTCGTCGCTGACACCCGATAGGCGGATGATGTCCGCGCGGGTATAGGCGGGCGCGTCGCCGAGGACGAGCGACTCGAGCGCCGCCGCCGGATCGTCCGGGGTCACGTGCCGTCGTTCGGCGGGACCGGGTCCCCTCCGGTGGCCGCGCTGCCGCGGCGACGACGCTCGTCGTCCTCCTCGTGCAGCCGGTAGACCTCGCGCTGAATCACCTCGACGTTGGGAACGTCGTCGATGACGAGGTCGCCTTCACCTGCGGACTCGATGCGCAGCGAGCCGTAGTTGAGGAACCTGCCCATCGCCGGGACGTCGAACGAGACGTTGTTGATCTTCGACAGTGGCATGTCGCGTCCTTGCCGGGCGACGAGCCCAGCCCTCGTGATGATGCGCCGACTCGTGAAGACGTACTCCGTGGTGATCCAGCGCGCGAAGGGCAGCAGGACCCACCACACCAGGATGATGATGCCGGCGATGACGATCCCCCAGCGTCCGACCGTCTCGATAACACCACCGGCGAACCAGGATCCCAGCGAGATGTACAGCCAGGTGCCGATGAAGACCAGGAGCACCAGAACGAGTAGCGGCCAGATGAGCGCGCGCCAGTGCGGCTTCATCTCGAACGCGATGGTCTCGCCTTGGCCGAGGAGCTTCTGGGGATATGCCATGGGCATATGGTGTCATGCCCGGCGGAGGCGTGACGCCCCAACACGTGCGCCGCTCGACGTCCTCACATCGGGGGTCGCACGATCGCCACCTCGCCCGCGGACAGCGCGATCCGCTCACCACCGGGCACCACGACGAGGAGCCGACCCAGGTCGTCGACGCCCGCGGCGAGACCCGACAGCGGCCCTTCCGGCGCCTGCGCGGTGACCTGGCTGCCGAGCGTGACGCACCAGCGGCGGTAGTCCTCGCGCAGGTCGTCCCCCTCGCTCCAGGCGCGATAGGCGGATGCCACCTCGTCGAGGACTCCGACGAGCACGTCATCGCGCCGGGCCGGCACTCCCGACAGTCGCAGGGATGTGGCGCCGTCGGGGAGCTCGTCTCGCCCGTGATCGACGTTGATGCCGATGCCGACGACCACCGCCCCGTCCGGCAGGCGCTCGGCGAGGATTCCCGCGACCTTCCCGAGTGGCAGCAGGACGTCGTTGGGCCACTTGAGGACCGCCTCGGCCGCACCGGCGCCACGCAGGCCGCGCGCGACTCCGAGGCCGACGATGAGCGGAAGCCATCCCAGACGCGTCGGGGACACCGCGGGTCGCAGCAACAGCGACATCCACAGACCCGCGTAGCGGACCGACTCCCAATGGCGACCCTGGCGGCCGCGTCCGGAGGACTGGTGCTCGGCCACGACGACCGTGCCTTCCGCAGCGCCCGCCTGCGCCCGCTGTTCCACCTCGATCATCGTGGACGGTGTGGTGTCGACGACCTCCGGATCCGCCCACGGTCGCCACGCGCTCGCGTCGTCCAGGCCCCGGGCGATGTTCCCGAGCGGAGTGCGCACAGGAGCCGCGTCGACGTTCCCTGAATACTCCTCGTCGCGCACGGGGCTAAGGTACCCATGTGACGGCATCCGACCATCTCGACGCAGCACCGGCCCGCACGACGGCCGAGAAGTCCGCGGACCTCATGCGCCGCCGCACGGAGGCGCAGGGGCGCCGGCAGGCCGCAGTCGACAAGCAGCACGCCAAGGGCAAGCTCACGGCGATGGAGCGCATCGAGGCACTGCTCGATCCGGGCTCCTTCCAGCAGCTCGACGGCCTGGCTCGCTGCCGCTCCCACAACTTCGGGCTGGACAACGACCCGCCGTACGGCGACGGCGTCATCACCGGCTACGGCACCATCGACGGCCGCCCGGTCTGCGTGTTCGCGCAGGACTTCACCGTCCTGGGCGGCTCCCTCGGCGAGGTCTTCGGGGAGAAGATCGTCAAGGTCATGGATCTCGCGCTCAAGACCGGCTGCCCGGTCATCGGGATCAACGACTCCGGCGGAGCGCGCATCCAAGAGGGGGTCGTGTCGCTCGGCCTCTACGGCGAGATCTTCTACCGCAACGTCCAGGCGTCCGGCGTGGTCCCGCAGATCTCCCTCATCATGGGCCCGTGCGCCGGGGGAGCGGTCTACTCCCCCGCCATCACCGACTTCACGATCATGGTCGACAAGACCTCGCACATGTTCATCACCGGTCCGGACGTCATCAAGACGGTGACCGGCGAGGACGTGGAGTTCGAGGAGCTGGGCGGCGCCCGCACCCACAACTCCAAGTCCGGGGTGTCCCACTACATGGCGACGGACGAGCAGGACGCCTTCGACTACGTGCGAGCGCTGCTGTCCTACCTGCCCAGCAACAACCTCGACGAGTCCCCGTCATACGACGTGGAGGCGGACCTCGAGGTCACCGACCACGATCGTGAACTCGACACCCTCATCCCCGACTCGCCGAACCAGCCCTACGACATGCACCAGGTCATCGAGCACGTGCTCGATGACGACGAGTTCCTCGAGGTCCAACCGCTCTTCGCGCCCAACATCATCTGCGGATTCGGACGCGTCGAGGGCCGGGCGGTGGGCGTGGTGGCCAACCAGCCGATGCAGTTCGCGGGCACGTTGGACATCGACGCCTCGGAGAAGGCGGCCCGCTTCGTACGCACCTGCGACGCCTTCAATGTCCCGGTACTCACCTTCGTCGACGTGCCCGGCTTCCTGCCCGGCACCGACCAGGAGTGGGACGGCATCATCCGCCGCGGCGCGAAGCTCATCTACGCGTACTCCGAGGCCACGGTCCCGCTGGTCACCGTCATCACCCGCAAGGCGTACGGCGGCGCCTATGACGTCATGGGCTCCAAGCACCTCGGCGCCGACATCAACCTGGCCTGGCCGACGGCGCAGATCGCCGTCATGGGCGCCCAGGGCGCGGTCAACATCCTCTACCGCAAGGAGCTCGCCGAGGCCGCCGACCCCGAAGCGGAGCGCGCGCGACTCATCGACGAGTACGAGGCGAAGCTCGCCAACCCCTACGTTGCCGCGGAGCGCGGGTACGTCGACCGCGTGATCCTGCCGCACGAGACTCGCGTCATGGTCGTGCGAGCCCTGCGTGCCCTGCGTACCAAGCGCGCGAGCCGTCCGCCGAAGAAGCACGGGAACATCCCGCTGTGAGCGACGACGCCCTCGAGATCCGTGGCGGAGCCAGCCCCGCCGAGGTCGCGGCCGTCATCGCCGCCGTCGCAACGCTGCGGGCACAGCTCGACGGCCCGAAGCCGAAGCCGCGCAGCCTGTGGGCGCGTCCCTCGCGCCAGAGTCGGCCACCGCTCGCACCCGGGCCCGGGGCCTGGCGCGCGTCGTCGCTCCCGCGCTGATCCGGGAGTCCTCCTCCGGGGGACCGGCGACGAACACGCTCACAGGCCTTAGGCGAGCCACGACGACCGTCGCCTCACGTCTCCCCCGTGGACGAACCCGCGTTGCGCAGGTCAGGCCATCGGCGACCACACGCCAAGGCCAGACGGCGGACCGTCGGGAGCGACACCCCGATCACGTTCCCGGGATCGCCCTGCACGCCTTCGACGTACGGCGCACCGAGGCCGTCCAGGGTGAAGCCGCCCGCCACCTGCAGCGGCTCGCCGGTGGCGATGTAGTCGGCGATCTCGGCGTCGTCGGCGTCCCCCATCTCGACGTTCGTCGAGACCGTCTCTCCGCGCGACTCGCCCGAGGCGCGGTCGATGATCCAGTGGCCGGTGTGGAGGGTGCCTGTGCGACCCCGCATCCGCCGCCACCGACGCAATGCCTCGTCCGCGCTGGGCGGCTTGCCCAGGCGCTCGCCGTCGACTTCGAAGATCGAGTCGCACCCCAGCACGAGGGCGGCCTGCGGGGCAAGGGGCTCCACCGCCTCGGCCTTGGCCCGCGCGAGCGCGAGCGCGACCTCGGGGATCCGGCGGTCCGACATGAGCGCCTCGATGGCCTCCTCGTCGACGCCGCTCACGAGGACGAGGGGCTCCACACCCGCCTGGCGCAGGAGCCGCAGCCGGGCAGGGGACCCTGACGCCAGGACGAAGGGAACGGTCACGCGCTCACTGTGCCAGGCACCTGGCCGACGCCGGCACGCGATCCCTAGACTGCGGCGCGTGCAGAAGGTCCTCATCGCCAACCGGGGCGAGATCGCCGTACGCGTCATCAGGGCGTGCCGAGATGCCGGGCTCTCCTCCGTCGCCGTCTACGCCGATCCGGACCGAGACGCACTCCACGTCGAGATGGCCGACGAGGCCTACGCTCTGGGCGGCAGCACCGCGGCCGAGACCTACCTCGACATCCCGAAGATCATCGACGTCGCCCGCAGGTCCGGGGCCGACGCGGTCCACCCGGGCTACGGATTCCTCTCGGAGAACGCCGACTTCGCCCAGGCGGTGATCGACGCGGGCCTCACCTGGATCGGACCGCCGCCGCAGGCCATCCGCGACCTCGGCGACAAGGTCTCCGCCCGCCACATCGCCGCGCGTGCGGGAGCACCCCAGGTTCCGGGCACGCCCGACCCCGTCGCGAATGCTGACGAGGTCGTCGCCTTCGCGCAGGAGCATGGACTCCCCGTCGCGATCAAGGCCGCCTTCGGCGGCGGGGGGCGCGGGCTCAAGGTGGCCCGCACCCTGGAGGAGATTCCCGAGTTGTTCGACTCAGCAGTCCGCGAGGCGGTGGCGGCCTTCGGGCGCGGTGAGTGCTTCGTCGAGCGCTACCTCGACAACCCACGCCACGTCGAGACCCAGGTCCTCGCCGATCAGCACGGGAATGTCGTCGTCGTGTCGACGCGCGACTGCTCCCTGCAGCGTCGTCACCAGAAGCTCGTGGAGGAGGCACCCGCGCCCTTCCTCAGCGCCGACCAGGTCGCCGAGCTCTACCGCGCCTCCAAGGCGATCATGCGCGAGGCCGGCTACTGCAACGCCGGGACGTGCGAGTTCCTCGTCGGGGAGGACGGCACCATCTCCTTCCTCGAGGTGAACACCCGACTTCAGGTGGAGCACCCCGTGAGCGAGGAGGTCGCCGGCCTCGACCTGGTCCGCGAGCAGTTCCGGATCGCCGAAGGCGGGACCATCGACTACGACGACCCGGTGCTCCGCGGGCACAGCATCGAGTTCCGCATCAACGGCGAGGATCCGGGGCGTAACTTCCTCCCCGCCCCCGGCGTGCTGGCCACCTGGGTCCTCCCGAGCGGTCCGGGCGTGCGCGTGGACACTGGCTTCCGCCAGGGAGACGTCATCGGCGGCAACTTCGACTCGCTGCTCGCCAAGCTCATCGTCACCGGACGCAACCGCCAGGAGGCGCTCGAGCGATCCCGTCGCGCGCTGCGCGAGTTCGAGGTCGAGGGCATCGCCACCGCGCTCACCTTCCATCGCGTCGTGGTGGACGACCCCGCCTTCGCTCCCGAGGGCGACGACGCCTTCCGGGTCCACACCCGCTGGATCGAGACCGACTTCGACAATGCCATTCCCGCCTACTCCGGCACGGTGGACGGCACCGACGAGGCTGCGGCGCGGGAGACACTCGTGGTCGAGGTGGACGGCAAGCGCCTGTCCGTGACCTTGCCCGCGACGATCGCGGCGTCACGCCCGGCCAGCAGCAACGGCGCCAAGCCGCGGCCCCGAGCGAGCAAGTCGTCCGGCGGCGCCGCCTCAGGCGAGGCCCTCGTGGCCCCGATGCAGGGCACGATCGTCAAGGTGGCCGTCGAGGAGGGACAGCAGGTTGCGGTCGGCGACCTCATCGTCGTCCTCGAGGCGATGAAGATGGAGCAGCCGCTCACCGCGCATCGAGCCGGCACGGTGACCGGGCTCGCCGCCGAGGTCGGCGCGACCGTGCCGACCGGCACCGCGCTCTGCCAGATCCTCGACTGATCCCCGGGGCCCGGCAGGGCCGCTGTTCTGGCCGCCCGCCCGACAGGGGGGCCGGCCTGGGCGGCCTCGGGGTACCGTCATGACATGACCGCTCCGCGATTCCGGCTGGGCCTGCTCCTCGTCACCCTCCTCGGCCTCGCCCTCGTGGCCGCGCCGGCTGCCCAGGCGGCGACCGTCGACGCGGTGGCCGCCTCGCTGCGCACCGACCCGGTCTACAACGATCCCGCCGCGGAGAACACCCTGACCGCGGGGCAGGCCGACGACCTTCGCGATCAGATCGCCGCCACCGGCCTGCCCATCTTCATCGCGGTGCTCCCCGGCTCCATGGCGACCGCCGCAGGCGGGCCCGACGCGCTCCTGCGCGACCTGCGCAACGGGGTCGGACGCAACGGCGTGTACGCCGTCATCGCAGGCAACGCATTCCGCGCCGGTTCGACGAGCGGATCGGTGACGTCGATTGCCGACGAGGCCTTCGCCGCCCAAGCGTCGGCAGGTCCCTACGCCGTCCTCGAGGCGTTCGTCGCGGGAGTCGACACCTACGACAACTCCGGCTCGGGAGGCAGCAGCTCCTCGTCCTCGTCAAGCGGCGGATCAGGGCTGGGCACCTTCATCCTCCTGCTCATCCTGGCCCTCATCGCCGGGGTCGTCATCTTCTTCCTGGTCCGCCGATCACGACGGTCCAAGGCCCGGGAACTGGCACAGATGCGCGCGGTGCTCGATGAGGACGTGACGTCGCTCGGTGAGCGCCTCGGCTCCTTCGACCTCACGGATCCGCGCCTCGACGACGCGGGCCGCGCCGACCTGCAGAAGGCACTCGACTCCTACTCCCGGGCCAGCGACGCCGCGGCCAGGGCCACGAGCGACGGCGACATCACGCGCGCCACCAGTGAACTCCAGGAGGGCCGCTACGCGCTGGCGTGCGTCGAAGCGCGGATGGACGGGCGAGAGCTCCCACAGCATCGGCCCCCCTGCTTCTTCGACCCGCGTCACGGGCCCAGCGTCACCGACGTCATGTGGGCGTCTCCGGGTGCGCCCGCGCACCCCGTCCCCGCGTGCGCTCAGTGCGCAGGAGCACTCCAGGCCGGAGCAGTGCCCCAGGCTCGCGAGGTCGAGTACGCCGGACGACGCGTGCCCTACTACGACGCTGGGCCGGCGTACGCGCCATATGCCCGTGGCTACTTCGACTCGTTTGGCCAGATGCTGCCCGCGATGTTCATGGGGACCCTCCTCGCGAGCGCCTTCATGCCCGCGGCCACGGGGGTGAGCACCGCGGGCATCGGCGGCATGCCCATGGGCGATGGCGGCGGCAGCAGCGGCGGGTTCGGCGGCGGTGACTTCGGCGGCGGCGGGTTCGGCGGGGGTGACTTCGGCGGCGGCGGGGGCGACTTCGGCGGCGGCGACTTCGGTGGATAGATCCCGCCCCACCACCCGCGCTGGCCGCCCACGAACCGCGGAAATCAGCGCGGAAACGCGGCTGACCGGCGGCCAACGAGGTGGTCGATGAACGTCGCTACGGCGATGCTGGAACTCCTCGCGTCGAAGGGCGTCGACACCGCCTTCGGCCTGCCCGGGGTCCACGTCCTTCCCTTCTGGTCCGCGGAGTCGACGACGCGGATCGTCGGGGTCCGCCATGAGCAGGCCGCGGCGTACGCCGCCGACGGATATGCCCGCGCCACCGGTCGACTCGGCGTCGCCATCTCCACGACCGGCCCCGGCGCGGTCAACGCCCTCGCTGCCTTCGGCGAGGCCACGGTCTCAGGATCGCCGATCCTGGTCATTGCCAGCGATGTCGCGAGCACGCTGCGCTCCCCCGAAGGGCCGCGCGGCATCCTCCACGAGATGGCCGACCAGGCCCTGCCGTTCGCGGCGTTCGGCGGTCCTGCCGTCACCGCGCGCAGCGGCGCCGAGGCCTTGGAGTACGTCGCCGCAGCCCTCGCCGACTCCACGCGCTCGCCGCATCGACCCGCCTACCTCGGGGTCCCCTCCGACGTCCTCGGCGCGCACTGGGATGGCGAACTCCCCGTGGTTCCCGAACTTCCGGAGCCCACCGCCCCCGATCCCGACGACATCGAGGCCCTGACCGCGCTCATCTGCGCCAGCCGGTCCCCGGTGATCTGGGCCGGCGGCGGCGTCGTGCAGTGCGGCCCGGACGGGGAGGATGCGCTGCGGCGCCTGTCCGAGCGGCTCGGGGCACCGGTGGTGACGACGTACGCCGGCCGCGGACTGATGGCCGGCCATCTGCTCTCCGTCGAGGCGTCCGTGCACGAGCCCGAGGTGGGTGCGCTCATTGGCAATGCTGACCTCCTGCTCGTCGTGGGCTCCGGCTTCGACGCCATGAACACCAAGAACTGGAAGATGCCGCTGCCGGCGCGCCGCGCCGCGATCGGGCTCGGCGAGGAGTTGCCGCGCACTGTCTCCTGGGACGTCCTGGTCAACGCCGACATCATCGAGACCCTCGCCCGCCTCGAGCAGTTGCTCGTCGGCGCTGACCATCACGGTCCGCCCTCATCGCGGGGCAGCCTCACCCTG
>CAIVWG010000220.1 GCA_903909555.1 uncultured bacterium
ACCATCTTGGCCGCGCGTCGGGTCGCGCCACCGGACTTGATCGTGCCCGCCGAGGCATCGGCGCCACGCATGAACGAGACCGGACCGGATGCCGTGCCGCCCGAGGACAGGAGCTCCTTCGACGAGCGGATGCGCGAGAGGTTGAGGCCGGCACCTGAGCCGCCCTTGAAGATCAGCCCCTCCTCGCGGTACCAGTTCAGGATCGAGTCCATGGTGTCGTCCACCGCGAGGATGAAGCAGGCCGACACCTGCTGCGGCGCCGGCGTGCCGACGTTGAACCACACCGGGGAGTTAAAGCTGAAGACCTGGTGCAGCAGCATCCAGGTGAGCTCATGCTCGAAGATCTCGGCGTCCTCCGGCGTGGCGAAGTAGCCGTACTCGCGCCCCGCCCGCGTGTAGGTGAGCACCACCCGATCGATGAGCTGGCGGAGACTGGACTCCCGAGTGTCGCTGCCCACGGCGCCACGGAAGTACTTGGTCGTCACGATCGTCGAGGCGTTGATGCTCCAGAAGTCGGGGAATTCCACGCCCCGCTGCTCGAACACCGACTCGCCGGTCTTCCAGTTGGTCTGGACGACATCGCGGCGCTCCCACGTCACGTCGTCGTAGGGGTGAACACCCGGGGTCGTGAAGAGTCGCTGCAGGGTCAGGCCGGTGCCCGTGCCGGTGGGCGCCGCGCCGTTCGTCGTATCGGTCATGCCGGGTGTCTCCTCAGGTGGTGGTGGGCAGGGTGGGCTCCGACGAGGCGGAGTGGACTGGGGGGGTGTCGAGGTCGTCCTCCGCGCGCAAGCGCGCGATGTCGGCCTCCGAGCGCAGGAGGGCGATCTCGGACTCGAAGTCCTCGAGGGTCTCGAAGGAGCGGTACACCGAGGCGAAGCGCAGGTAGGCGACCTCGTCGAGGTCGCGCAGGGGCCCGAGGATGGCCACGCCCACTTCCTGGGCGGGGACCTCCGACGCCCCGGAGGCGCGCACGGCGTCCTCCACCCGCTCGGCGAGAAGGGCGAGGTCGTCGTCGCTCACGGGGCGTCCCTGGCAGGCCTTGCGCACACCGGAGATGACCTTGGCGCGGGAGAAGGGCTCGCTGGCCCCGGAGCGCTTGACGACGGACAGGATGGCCATCTCCGAGGTGGTGAATCGCTTGCCGCAGCCCTGGCATTCGCGACGCCGACGGATGGCCAGGCCATCGTCGGCGGTCCGGGAGTCCAGGACCCGGGATTCGGCCCCGCGGCAGAACGGACAGCGCACGTCGTGCCCCTCCCGTCACGTCCGTCACACCGGCACCGGCGCGGTGGACAAGTCTGTGGACTGCCTATGGATGAGGGTGTGGGTATCCACCACTACCTGTGGAGGAACTACACCCGTGTGACTACTAGATGTAGGGGGACCTTAGACCTTGCGGGGCGTGCGCGCAACACCTGACCGCGCGTGTCGCGGGACACCGGGCGTGTCGTCCCCCTCGTCCCCCGCGCCACAGAGGTCACAGTGACGCACGGCTACGGCGCGGGGACCGCCAATCTCATGCCGGGCTGCAGCGTCGAGGTGTCCAGGCCGTTCACGGCGCGGATCTCGGCGATGATCGGTCGGGGATCGGCCCCCGGATCCGCCGACTGGGCGAAGGACCACAGGGTGTCGCCGGGAGAGACCGTGACCGATGTCCACCCGGTGGGTAGGGTGCCCGCCGGCTGATCGGCGACGGCGCGCCAGGGCAGCACGGCCAGGACCGCCAGCACACCGGCCGCGCAGCACAGGGCCACGAGGCGTCGGCCGCGCACGGTCAGCCGAGGGCCGCCTATGCCGCGCGCCTCCTGCGGAGATCCCGACGTCAGGCCCCTCGAGGCCCGCATGGGCGTGGAACGCGTCCCACGCCCATGCGACCCGCGCGCGTGCGGCCGAATCGACCCGAGGTGGCGCACCGGAACCGGGGCGTAAGCGACGGCCATGATGGAGCTCCCTCCCCGAGGCGTCAGGCCCCGGACTGTCGAACCGGTGTTCGATCGAACATGTGTACTATTGATAGCACGCGCAGCGCGACACGTCCAGCACATATCGAACAGGTGTTTGAATTGCGTCGTCCGGGCGGGTAGCGTCGCCGTCACGAGCCGAGGTTGGCAGAGGGGTCCGACAACGACCCTCCCGTCGATCCCCGCCCCCGCCCTACCGAGGAGGAGCCATGCCCCGTCGGACCCCCGATGCGCCCGCCGACCCCACCGCCCCCGATGCCGGCGCCGCCACCGGCCGTGCCAGGGCGGGAGCGGCCACCACGGCTGAGGCGGCGGGCCCGGCCGAGCCCGCGGTCCCGGCGGCCAAGCTGACCCAGCGCCAACTCGCGATCCTGGCCGTGATCCGCTCGACCGTGGACGAGCGCGGCTACCCGCCCAGCGTCCGGGAGATCGGCGAGGCGGTGGGCCTCACGTCACCGTCGTCGGTCGCCCACCAACTGGGCGTCCTCGAGCGCAAGGGCATGCTGCGCCGTGACCCCCACCGCCCGCGTGCCCTCGTCGTGGCGGACCCGGCTGCGGAGTCGGTGATCGACGAGACCGGCATCGGCGATGCCACCCCGCAGGCCGCGTATGTCCCCGTCCTCGGGCGCATCGCCGCCGGCGGGCCCATCCTGGCCGAGGAGGCGGTGGAGACCGTCTTCCCACTCCCCCGCGAGCTCGTGGGTGAGGGGGACCTCTTCCTGTTGCGCGTGGTCGGGGACTCCATGGTCGATGCGGCGATCTGCGATGGCGACTGGGTGGCCGTGCGCCGCCAGCCCAGCGCGGACAACGGCGACATCGTCGCCGCCCTGCTCGACGATGAGGCCACGGTGAAGACCCTGAGCAGGCGCGACGGGCGCACCTGGCTGCTCCCCCACAATCCGGCCTACTCCCCCATCGACGGCGACCACGCCACCATCCTGGGCAAGGTCGTCGCCGTCATGCGCCGCGTCTAGCCCACGTCCCCACCCCGGTCCCACCCCGGCTGCAGGTGCCACCGGCGTTGCCGCGCGGGCAGCGCCCCGTCCGTCACGGTCCCTCGGACGCCTCCGAGGAGGTCGTCTCTTCCGCGGCGAGGCGCTCCGATAGGCGACGCAGTGCCGCCAGCACCCGGTCGCGGTCGGTCGTCGGCCACAGAGGCGGCAGGCTCGCCCGAAGCCGCGCGGAGTACCCGGCGGTCGACAGTCGCGGGTCGAGCACGCTGACCACTCCGCGATCGGTCTCCGTGCGAATGAGCCGACCCGCTCCCTGCGCGAGCAGCAGCCCTGCGCGCGGCACGGCCACCGCGGCGAACCCGCTCCCCCCGGCCGCGTCAGCGGCCTCCTGTCGCGCGGAGAACACCGGGTCGTCAGGGCGCGGGAACGGGATGCGGTCGACGATCACCTGGATGCACGTGCCGCCGGGCAGGTCCACGCCCTGCCACAGCGACATCGTGCCCACCAAACTGAGGCTCGGGTCGGCCGCGAATCTCTCCACGAGAGCGCCCACGGGCTCTCCGCGCCGCTGGGAGAGAACGCCCGTGGAGCACCTCACCCCCAGGTACTCGGCGACGCGGTCCACAGCCCGCCACGACGAGCACAGGATCAGCGTGCGGCCGCCCGCCGCCTCCACCAGGTCGCCCATCTCGTCCAGCGCCTCCTCGGGGATCCCGTCGCGGCCCGGAGGCGGCAGGTGCGCGGCGACGTACAGGATGCCCTGCTGGGCATAGTCGAAGGGGCTGCCGACATCCAGGCAGGTTGCCAACGTCGCATCGAGTCCCAAGCCGCGCATCAGTGGCTCGAAGCCACCTCCCACGGTGAGGGTTGCGCTGGTCACGACGGTGGGGACCCGGTCGAAGATCTCGCGTGCCACCCGTTGCGACACGTCCAGGGGGGCCAGGTGGAGCGTCTGGCTCGCGGCGTCGACCCAGGCCACCTCGTCCGCGCGCAGCGCGACGAACCGCCCCGCGACCTCGAACACCTCGTCCAGCGCCGCGCGGGCCCGCTGGCGGCGCCCCGCGTCGATGTCGGTTTCGGGCATCCCGCTCAGCGCCCCGCGGGCGGCGTCGCGCGCCGCGGTGAGGGCGAGGAGCAGGTCGCGGCCGGGCTCACGGAACCGCCCCGCCGGCAGCGCTCCGATCGCGCCCAGCAGGTCATCGGCCGCCTCGGCCAGGCGCTCGTGCGCGTCGGGGTCGACGAGCCGGCGGCTTCGCGCCACGGCGTTGTCCAGGGCTCGTGGGCCCAACTCGACCGTGAGGGCCTGCGTGGCCCGGTCGACCAACTCGTGCCCCTCGTCGATCACGACCGCCGAATGCTCGGGGAGCACCGGGATCCCCTCCAGGTAATGCACCGAGAGCATCGCGTGGTTGGTCACGATGATGTCGGCAGCCGCCGCCTTCTCGCGTCGCAGCGCAGTGAAGCACTCGCTGCCGTAGGCGCAGGTCGTCTCGCCGACGCACTCGCGCCTGCTCACGCTGAGGCCGCGCCACACGCGGGCGTCGATCGGGCCGTCGAACTCGTCGCGGTCCCCGGTCTCGGTCTCGCGCGCCCACGCGGTCACCTCCCGGGCATGGCGCGCCAGCGTCCCCGTCGGCGCGGGGAGCAGGGTCCCCTCGTCGTCGTCCCCGGCATCGCGGTTGAGTCGCTCCAGGCACACGTAGTTGTTGCGTCCCTTGAGCACCGCGAACGTGACCTCGTCGTCGACGTGGCCGCTCAGCGCCTCGCGCACGGCCGGAAGATCACTGGACACCAACTGCCGCTGCAAGGCCAGGGTCGCCGTGGCGACGACCACAGGACCGCTGCGCGCAGCCTGCAGGGCAGCGGGCACGAGATAGCCGAACGACTTGCCGGTACCGGTGCCCGCCTGCACGAGCAGGTGCCGCCCCTCGGCCATGCTGCGGTCGACCTCACGCGCCATCAGCCGCTGGCCCTCGCGGGGCTCACCGCCCACCGAGGAGACGACGCGGGCGAGCGCCTCGTCGACGTCGTCGCTCACGCCTCGACCGCAGCGTCGCGCAGCCGCGCGGCCAGGCCCTCGCTCACGCGGGCGTGCAGGCGGGTGCCCGAGGCGAGATGCTCGACGTCGATCACGTCCCCGCTGTCGTGAGCCCGGGCCACGAGGTCGCCGCGGTCGTACGGGATCACGAGGTCCACCTCGACCTGGGGGCGCGGCAGTCGGGCGTCCATCTGCTCGAGGAGTTCGGGGATCCCCTCCCCGGTGCGCGCGGACACGAGCACGGCACCCGGCTCCCGTCGACGCAGTCGCTCGACCCAGTCCGGGTCGGCGATGTCGGCCTTGTTGATGACGACGAGTTCGAGCACGCCGGCCGCTCCGATCTCGGCGAGCACCTCACGCACGGCCGCCAGCTGCGCCTCGGGATCCTCGTCGGCGCCGTCGACGACATGCAGGATGAGGTCGGCATCGATGACCTCGTCGAGGGTGGAGCGGAAGGCTTCGACGAGGTTGTGCGGGAGGTGGCGGACGAAGCCGACGGTGTCGGCGATCGTGCAGGCGCGGCCGCCGGGCAGGTCGAGGCGTCGTACGGTCGGGTCGAGGGTGGCAAAGAGCGCGTCCTCGACGAGGACGCCCGCGCCCGTGAGCGCATTGAGCAGGCTGGACTTGCCCGCGTTGGTGTAGCCGGCCAGCGCGACGGCCGGCACCCCGGAGCGCCGTCGACCGCTGCGCTGGGTACTGCGCACGCGGTCGAGGTCGCGCAGTTCACGGCGCAGGGCGGTCATCTGGGTCCTGATGCGTCGCCGGTCGGTCTCGATCTTGGTCTCGCCCGGTCCGCGCGTGCCGACCCCGCCGGTCGCGCCGCCCGCGCGCCCGCCGGCCTGCCGGCTCAGCGACTCGCCCCAGCCGCGCAGGCGCGGGAGGAGGTACTCCATCTGCGCCAGGGACACCTGCGCCTTGCCTGCCCTGCTGCGGGCGTGCTGGGCGAAGATGTCGAGGATGAGCCAGGTCCGGTCGACGACCTTGACCTTGACGATGTCCTCCAGGTGGCGCAACTGGCCGGGAGTGAGCTCGCCGTCGCAGATGACGGTGTCGGCTCCCGTTGTCACGACGATCTCGCGGAGCTCCTGCGCCTTGCCCGAGCCGATGTACGTCGCGGGGTCGGGACGGTCGCGGCGCTGGATGAGACCCTCGAGGACGAGCGCGCCCGCGGTCTCGGCGAGCAGGGCGAGCTCGCGCAGGCTGCGTTCGGCCTCGGTGACCGTGCCCGAGGTCCACACGCCAACGAGGACGACCTGCTCCAGGCGCACCTGGCGGTACTCGACCTCGGTGACGTCGGTGAGCTCGGTGGACAGGCCCGCGACGCGCCGCAGCGCCTGGCGGTCGGCGAGGTCGAGGTCGCCGGTGGCGGGAGGGGTCAGCTCCACTGGGCGACCCAGCCGGCGTCGAGGACGCCCTCCCCGACGAGCACGGCGGGGCCGATGAGGCTGAGCTCGCCGTCGGCCGCCTCGTGCACGCGCAGGTGGCCGCCGGGGACGTCGACCCGGTAGGTGGGCTCGTCCGAGGCCCCCGCGCGACGCCGGCTCGCCCACGCCGCCGCGCAGGCTCCCGTGCCGCACGACATGGTCTCGCCGACGCCGCGCTCGTGCACTCGCATGGCCACGTGGGCGGGGCCCACCTCGTGCACCACCTCGACGTTCGCGCCCTCGGGGAAGTAGGTCTCCGGCGACAGCCTCGGAGGCCGCGCAAGGCTGCCCGCGGCGTCGAGGGAGCCGACGAAGACGACCGCGTGCGGGTTGGGGACCAGGACCCCGACTCCCGGGAAGGTCATGGCGCCGAGGGTGACGGAGACGGTCCCGTGCAGGGGCGTGGCATGGCCCATGCGGACCTCGTAGTCGCCGTCGGGGAGGCGGCGTACGCGACGCACTCCCCCGCGGGTGGCGATGTCGACCCCCTCAGGGTCGGCCAGGCCGTGGGCGAACATCCATGCGGCGAAGACCCGGATGCCGTTGCCGCACATCTGGGCCAGCGAGCCATCGGCGTTGCGGTAGTCCATGAAGACATCCGCGCCCTGGGCATCGGGGTCGTCGGTCGCGGAGGTGGCCACCATGCGCAGAACACCGTCGCCGCCGATGCCGGTGCGGCGGTCGCACAGGCCCTGGACCATCGCGTCGCTGAGATCGAGTTCGCCCCGGAGATCGGGCAGCACGATGAAGTCGTTGCCCGTGCCATGCCCCTTGGCGAACGGCGTTCCCGGTTGGCTCACGCGACCAGACTAGGTGTTCGCCGTGAGCGCCCGACGGTAGAACCCCATCGCCTGCTCGAGTACCGCGGGCCAGGCCTGCCGCGGAGGGGTCCCCGCGTTGGCTCGGCGCATCCGCTCGACCAGCTGCGGGTCGCGGGCCAGGGCGACGAGAGCACCGGCGAGCCCGGGGTCGTCGTCCGCGAGGAGGCCGTTGATGCCGCTCTCGACAAACTCCCCCGTCCCGCTCTGGGCCCGGGCCACGACGGGCAGGCCGTAGGTGCGGGCCTCGAGGGCGGCGATGCCGAACGACTCCCGCACCGAGGCCTGGACGAACGCGTCGGCGTGCGCGAATCTCTCGCGAATCGCGTCCTTGGGAAGGCGCCCCGTGAAGGTGACGTCAAGGCCGAGCCAACGGGCCATGAGTTCCGCGCGCCCACGGTCAGGGCCGTCGCCGATCACGGTGAGCGAGATGGGAAGGTCCGGTCCTGAGGCCTTCGCGGCATTCGCGACCACGCGCAGCAGGGCGCCCACCCGCTTGCGCGGGGCCAGGCGGAGCACCGACACCGCCCGCAGCCCAGGGGGCGCGGGCGCAGGGGACGCGTGGAGCGCGCGCCACTCCGCCAGGTCGATCCCGTTGGGGAGAACGCCGACCTCGCATCCCAGCGCGTCGGCGACGCTGCGGGCCGCGACTGCGCTCACCGCCGTCATGACCACGCCTGCCGAGGACCAGTGCAGCAGGCGGTCGGCTCCGCCGAGGCCCGCCCGCGCCAGGGGCCCCCACATGCTGTGGACCGTGACGACGACGGGCAGGCCCATGTCACGGGCCGCGCGGATGGCGCCCCAGGCGAACGGCGAGACCGCCCCCGCGTGCACGTGGACGACATCGACCGGCCAGTCCCCCCACAGCTCCCTGAGGTGCGTCGACGTACGGGGATGGACGGGAATGTCCGCGGGCATGCGCGCGGTCACCCGCTCGATCCGCACGCCGTCGAGGATCTCGGTGGAGCGACCCCGTTCGTCGCCCGGCGCGGGTGTCGCCGTGACCACGCTGACGTCGTCGCCGTCGGCGGCCTGGCGCATCGCCAGCCCCCGGACCTGGG
>CAIVWG010000221.1 GCA_903909555.1 uncultured bacterium
CTCCGCATCATCGCGAGGCGAATGCGATGCACGGAATCGGTGACGGGATCTTGTGAGCCTGTCGAGCTCGGGACCGAGGGGAGTTGCTTCGGTCCGGTGCCGTTGAGGCGCCGGACCTTTCACTTTCCTCGGCACCAGTTCCTGCAAGAAGTACGGCGATTCGGGGGGTACCGATTCCGCCGTAGCCCATTTCGCCCTCGATAACTGAGAGTCACCGCATTCCGCGGTGCCAGTGACGAGGGAGGTGCCCCTGCATGGGAGCTGTCGGACTGCTCTACGTAGGTGCCATTCTGTTCCTCAACGGCTGCATGCTGCTGGGCTGGGTCAATGCCAAGTCAGCCGTTCCGCTCAACATCTTTGTCGGAATTCTCCAGGTCATCACCCCGACGTACCTGATCTTCACCGCCAACGGCGATACGGCTCAGATCCTCGGGGCATCCGGCCTGTACCTGTTCGGATTCACGTACCTGTACGTCGCCTTCAACATCTGGAACGACTTCGAGGGCACCGGCCTGGGATTCTTCTCGCTGTTCGTGGCGGTCTGCGCCGTGGTCTACGCAGCCATCGCGTTCAACGACCAGGACTACGCCTTCGGCGTCATCTGGCTCTACTGGGCATACCTGTGGCTCCTGTTCTTCTTCCTGCTCGGACGGGGCAAGGAGAACCTGGGCCGCTACACCGGGGCCGTGGCCGCCATCCAGGGCTGGGTCACCGGGGCAATCCCCGCATTTCTGCTCCTCACCGGCCGCTGGGCCGAGCTCAACAACCAGACCGTCGCGATCGTGCTGGCGGTCTTCGGAGTCGTCGTCTTCGGCGGACTCCTCGTCATGGCTCGGTCCAAGCCGAGCACGGCCCCGGCAACCGCCTAAGCCGAACCGTTCCCCTTTTCCCCATCTAGGAAGGAACAGGTAAGACATGCCAAAGAATCTCTTCCCTCTGGACGACAAGAAGTCGTTCCGGGACCAGATGCACGTCGGTCACAACCGCTGGCATCCCGACATCCCCGCGAACGTCACCGTCAAGCCCGGTGATACGTTCCGCGCGGACTGCCGGGAGTGGTTCGACGGGGCCATTCGCAATGACGATTCCGCCGACGATGTTCGCGACGCTCCCCTGCCGGGCGTGCACGTCCTCAGTGGCCCGTTCCGGGTCGAGGGCGCGAAGCCGGGCGACCTGCTCGTCGTGGACATCCTCGACATCGGCCCGTGCGACACCGAGGATCCCCAGGGCATCTCCGGCCAGGGCTGGGGCTACACCGGCATCTTCCCGACGGAGAACGGCGGCGGCTTCCTCACCGAGTGGTTCCCGGATGCCTACAAGGTGATCTGGGACTTCCGCGGCGGTGTGGCCACCTCCCGTCACGTGCCCGGCGTCTCCTACACGGGCATTCAGCACCCCGGCCTCATGGGCACCGCGCCCTCGGCCGAGCTGCTGGCCCGCTGGAACAAGCGCGAGGGCGCGCTCATCGCGACGGACCCCGACCGGGTGCCGCCGCTGGCCCTCCCGCCCAATCCCGACAGCGCCATCCTGGGCTCCCTCACGGGTGCCGAGTTCGATCGGGTGTCGAAGGAAGCTGCCCGCACCGCGCCTCCGCGCGAGAATGGCGGCAACCAGGACATCAAGAACTTCACCAAGGGGACGCGGGTGTTCTACCCCGTCTTCGTCGACGGAGGCAACCTCTCCTTCGGCGACCTGCACTTCTCGCAGGGCGACGGTGAGATCACGTTCTGCGGCGCCATCGAGATGGGCGGCTACATGGTCCTCGGCGTCGACGTGATCAAGGACGGTATGGCGAAGTACGGCGTGGGCGAGAATGCCATCTTCATGCCGGGCATCACCGACCCGCAGTACAGCGAGTGGCTGGCGTTCTCCGGCACGTCGGTGACCCTCGAGGGCGAGCAGAAGTACCTCGATCCCTTCCTGGGATACCAGCGCGCCTGCCTCCACGCCATCGACTACCTGGAGAAGTTCGGCTACAGCCGGATCCAGGCGCTCATGGTGCTCGGCACCGCCCCCATCGAGGGTCGGCTCTCGGGTGTCGTCGACATCCCGAACGCCTGCTCCACGGTGTACCTCCCCACGGCGATCTTCGACATCGACGTGCGCCCCGGCCCCGGCCCCGTGCCGCAGGTCTCGGGCGGCATGCCGGTTCCGAAGTCGCTGTGGAAGGACCACAAGGGCTGGGCGCCCTACCCCTGGGGCTCGATGTAGGCCCACGCCTGCGCGAGACCCGCTCAGCCGCTGCTGCGCCCCGGGCTACCCGGGGCGCAGCAGCGCATCGGGGCGCGGACGCCACCGGCGTCAGGAGGCGTGAGGCAACCACATCCGCGGGCGTCGCGATGGGCGAGCGGGGTTCAGGACGGTGGATCCCCGGGTCAGGGGCGCGGGAGCTTCTGCAGCCGGGGATCCGGCGGCGCCATGGGGGTCGGCTTGCTGTTGATGCGTCCGCCGCCCGGCACCGAGCTCACCACCTGGGGGGCGTCAGCCGTGGCCTTCGTGGAGTCGATGAGATTCATGCGGCCTTGATCGACGCTGGACACCATGGGCGAGGAGTACACCCGCTTCGCGGGCGCACCGCAATCGGGACAGTCCAGCGACTGGGGAGCGGTGCCCATGGGCAGGTCGACCTCGGTCATCCCGTGCTCGGCACAGCTGTACTCATACGTCGCCATGACGGATCCTCCGATTGTTCGCCTCGCCATGATTGTCTGCCGTGCCTTCAGCGCCGTCAATCGCTTTGGCGAAGTCGTATCTCGAACGTTGCGCACGTCGCAGATCCTGCTACTCACGAGGCGGCGACCCCCAGGCGTCCCGACTGCTCGAGGCGACAGTCGGGCTCGGGTGCGGCGGGCTGGCAGAGCCAGCCCGCCGCACTGCCTCCTGTGACGCCGTACCCTGAGCGGACCGAAGGGAGGGCCGATGGCCTCGGTGGAACGGCGCCGCGTGCTGCGCTGGCGCGACGGCGCCGTCGACGCGGGCCCGGATTCCCTCGCCATCGAGGAGCCCCTCGAGATCGAGGTCGACGGGGTCTCGGTCTCCACGACGATGCGCACTCCCGGCCACGACATCGAACTCGCCCTGGGCTGGCTCGTGGCCGAGGGCGCCATCACGTCCATCGACGACCTGTCGGAGGCCAAGGAGTGCTTCGAGCACGTCGACGAGGACCCCGAGCAGGTACGCCGCATCGTCCAGGTCGCCACCCGGGGGAAGGTTCCCGTGGAGCCGCGCCTTCACTCGACCTCGAGTGCCTGCGGGGTGTGCGGCGCCGACCTCATCGCGATGACGAGGCGCACCTGTCACTGGCCGCTGGCGCACGACGCCACCTCCTTCTCCATCGAGACCGTCCTGGGCCAGCCCGGCGCCCTGCTCGAGGCCCAGCGGGGATTCGCGGCCAGCGGAGGCCTGCACGCCGCGGGCCTCTTCACCCCGGACGGCGCCCTCGTGTGCCTGCGGGAGGACGTCGGGCGACACAACGCGGTGGACAAGGTCGTCGGCTGGGCGCTCCAGGAAGGCCGGCTCCCCTTGCGTGGCCACGCGCTGCAGGTGAGCGGACGCGCCTCGGCCGAGCTCGTGCACAAGGCCGTCATGGCCGGGGCGCCCCTCCTCGCCGCAGTGTCGGCGCCGAGCACCCTCGCCGTCGACCTCGCCCGCGAGAGCGGCCTCAGCCTGGCCGGGTTCGTGCGCGGGGACTGCCTCAATGTCTATGCGGGCGGCGAGCGGCTGGGGCTGTCCCCCTGAGACGCGATTCGCCCCCCACACCGCGCGGGGAGCCCCCCCAAACGCGGTGTGAGGTGACACAGGCCCAGGGATGAGTGGGATGAGGAGGGACCCGCGCGATGCACGTCGAGCTGACGTTGGATGTCAATGACCCGGAGCGCATGATCGCCTTCTGGGCCGCGATCTTGGGATACGTCGTCGAGGACGGGGGTCGCTTCGACGAGCCCGACCGCGTGTACTGGTCCCTCGCCGACCCGGGCGGCCGCGGCCCGCGGCTGGTCATCCAGCGGGTGCCCGAACCGGTGACCGCCAAGACGCGCGTGCACATCGACGTCCATGTGCCCGATATCGACGCGGCCGCCGGCCACGCCGAGTCCCGGGGGGCGACGCGCGTGGACACCGCGCCCATCGAGGAGGTCGGTGCCTCCTGGGTGCGCCTCACGGACCCGGAGGGCAATCTCTTCTGCTTCGTCGAGGAACGCCGCCCCTGAGTCCCGGCGCGACACCTGGCACTCGAGGGTGCTTGCCTGCTAGCGGGTCCATGACGCAGTCTTCCCCCATGGGGATCGAGGTCTCGGCCTTCGCCGGCAAGGACCGCAGCCTGGCCGGCTTCGTGCTCTCGGGCCGGTGGCCCGCGACGACCCGGGAGTGGACCCAGTTCCTCGCCGTGGCGGTGCGCTTCGCCGCGATGCCCGGCCTGCTCCCCACGACGACGGTGTTCCGGGCGGTCGAGGACCTGCCTGAGGATCCGCAGCCGGACACCGTGGGCCTCGTCACGGCCGCGGGGCCCGTCCTCGGCGAGGGCGCACCCCGCCCCGGCCAGTTCGCCGAGCCGCAGCCGGCTGCGCTCATCGTCCTGCACCCACCGTCGGAGACCCGGCCGTCCATCCCGGAGTCCGAGGGCGCCGCCTCGGGCTGCATCCTGCTCCCGGGCGTCCCGCACCTCGGGCTGGAGCATCGCGCAGGCTGGGTCGAGGCCGAGGCCGATGGCACGGTTACGCAGTTGCTGAGCCGCGTCGGCGTCGATCTCACCGTCGATCCCGACGTCGCGGTCCTCGCCACGCTCTGCGCGTAGATCCCGCTGGCGTCAGGTCGCCTGGTCGTTACCGCCGGGCTCCTCGCCGCTCTCGGCATCGCCATAGATGACGATGATGCGGTCGATGCCGTTCACGAAGTCGAATCGGGGGACGGCCGCGAAGAGCGGCAGGCGGGCGTCGGCGAAAGTGTCGTTGACCGCCGGCTGCGGGCGCAGGAACTCCTCGGGATCCTCGGTGGCCGCGCCGAGATAGTCGACCCAGGCCTGGTTGTGGGCGAGGTACGCCGTCTTGGCCTCGCGCGTGGCCGCATGCCAGGGCAGGACGGTGACGGCGCTCACCTGCACTCCCGCCGCGGCGATCGCCCCCTGGCCTTCCGCCGCGATGGCGGACAGCTGCGCCCGGAGACCCTCGACATCGTCCTGCGTCGGCTGCCCGGGCACCGCGTCGAAGGCCTCGCGGACCTTCTCCTGGGTGTCCACCATGGCGGCCTCGGACGCCTCGACCGCGGCGAGCAGGCGGGCTGCCTCGGCATTGCGCGTCGCGAGCTCAGCGATGCCCAGCAGCGACAGGGCGCAGAACACCGCCAGGGCGACCAATCCCACGGTCCAGGCCAGGGCGGTGGGGAAGGGGCGCGGCTGCTGGGGTGGCCCAGCCTGGAGGACCTCCTGGCTCACGCCCCCATCCTGCGCTACCGCTACCCTGTCGCGCATGTCGGCCACCGCGCAGGCTCCCTCGCGGGGCGGTGCGGCTGCGGTGCCGCCCCCCTGGCGAGCCGAGTACGACGCCCGCGTCGAGCGGCTGCGTCGCGACCTCGCCGCCATGCCCCCCGGTGCGCCGATCCGCCTCGCCAAGCGAACGTCGAACCTCTTCCGGCAGCGTGTCGCGTCGATGACTCCCGGACTCGACGTGTCGGGGTTCGACGGCGTGCTCGAGGTCGATCCGCTGGCGCGCACGGCGGACGTCCTGGGCATGACGACGTACGAGCACCTCGTCGACGCCACGCTCCCCTACGACCTCATGCCGCTGTGCGTCCCCCAGTTGAAGACCATCACCCTGGGCGGGGCCGTCACCGGGCTCGGGATCGAGAGCTCGAGCTTCCGCTGGGGGATCCCCCACGAGTCGGTCCTCGAGATGGACGTCCTCACCGGGGACGGGCGGGTGCTCACCATCTCCGGCCGCGACGACGATCCCTACCGGGACCTCTTCTTTGGCTTCCCCAACTCCTACGGGACGCTGGGCTACGCGCTGCGCCTGAAGATCCAGCTCGAGCCCGTGCAGCCGTACGTTCGCCTTCGCCACGTTCGCTTCTCCACGGCACAGGCGATGACCGAGGCCCTCGCGACGATCAGCCAGACCCACGAGTGGGAAGGAACGCCCGTCGACTTCCTCGACGGCACCGTCTTCTCCGCCACCGAGCAGTACCTCACGCTGGGCCGGATGGTGGCCGACCGAGGCGCGCTCGAGCCGAGCGACTACACCGGCATGGACATCTACTACCGCTCCCTCCAGCGCAGGCGCGAGGACCTCCTCACCATCCGCGACTACATCTGGCGCTGGGACACCGACTGGTTCTGGTGCTCGCGCGCCTTCGGGGTGCAGAAGCCGCTCGTCCGGCGGCTGTGGCCCAAGGACCGCATGCGCAGTGACTTCTACTGGAAGCTCATCGCCTGGGATCGCCGTACCGGCTTCTCCACCAAGGCCGCCCGAGTCCGCCGGCGCCCCGCGCGCGAGGAGGTCGTGCAGGACATCGAGGTGCCCGTGGACCGACTGCCGGAGTTCCTCGACTTCTTCCACCGCGAGGTGGGCATCGAGCCCGTGTGGGTGTGCCCGCTCCGGCAGCGCGATCCCTCCGCCCGGTGGCCGCTGTACGAATTCGACCCCGAGGTCACCTACGTGAACGTCGGCTTCTGGTCGACCGTGCCCCTGCCCGAGGGGGTGGACCCCGCGGAGGGCCGGATCAACCGCCTCATCGAGGCCAAGGTGACCGAGCTCGACGGGCGCAAGTCGCTGTACTCCTCGGCCTACTACGAGCCCGAGGAGTTCTGGGCCATCTACGGAGGCGAGGAGTACCGCCGCCTCAAGGCGGTCTACGATCCCGACTCGCGGCTACTCGACCTGTACGACAAGGTCGTGCGCCGACGATAGGCAGCCGCGAGAAGCACACCGACCAGTCACGTCGCACGAGGAACGCCGCACCAAGCACGGCGCACGTCGCAAGGAGGAACCATGGATCTGGCCACCGCTTTCGCCACCGTAGTCCCGCCGGAGCGCGGGGTCGGATTCAAGGCCTACGACGGTTCCAGCGTGGGGACGGTCGGCGCGGACGTGATCATGGAGGTCACCAACCCGCGCGCCGTGCAGTACATCGCGTCATCGCCCAACCAACTCGGGCTCGCCCGCGCCTACGTCTCCGGCGACCTGGAGATCCACGGCAGCGCCTACGAGGCACTCAAGCGGCTCTACCCCATGCCGCTGGACCACGTGTCGATCGCTGACCGCGTGCGCCTGGCCCGCGAGTTCGCGCCGTTCGCACTGGCCCGACCCGAGCCGCCGCCGCAGGAGCGCCGCCTGCGCGGCCGCCGCCACTCCAAGCGGCGCGACGCCGAGGCGATCCACCACCACTACGACGTGAGCAACCGCTTCTACTCCTATGTGCTCGGGCCGTCGATGGCCTACACGTGCGCGGTGTTCCCCACCGAGGACTCGACACTGGAGGCGGCGCAGGAGGAGAAGTTCGACCTGGTGTGCCGGAAGCTCGGCCTCAAGCCCGGGATGCGCCTGCTCGACGTCGGCTGCGGCTGGGGCGGCATGGTGCTGCACGCCGTCAAGAACTACGGCGTGAGCGCGATCGGTGTCACCCTGTCCCAGCAGCAGGCCGAGTGGGGCCAGCGGGCCATCGAGGATGCCGGGCTCACCGACCGCGCGCAGATCCGCTTCAGCGACTACCGCAACGTGCGGGAGACCGGATTCGATGCGGTCTCGTCGATCGGCCTCACCGAGCACATCGGCAAGCAGAACTACCCCGCGTACTTCGGATTCCTGCTCTCCCGCCTGCGCCCCGAGGGCCGCCTGCTCAACCACTGCATCACGCGGCCCCACGGTGCCTTCCCCACGCACTACCGGCGCAGCTTCGTGAACCGCTACGTCTTCCCCGACGGGGAGTTGGCCTCGCCCGGGCACATCATCAGCGCGATGAACGACGCCGGCTTCGAGATCCGCCACGAGGAGAACCTCCGCGAGCACTACGCCCTCACCCTCAAGCACTGGTGCGAGAACCTCGAGGCGAACTGGGATGCCTGCGTCGAGGAGGCCGGGGTGCCCACTTCACGGGTCTGGCGCCTCTACATGGCTGCCTCACGCCTGGGCTTCGACATCAACATGATCCAGTTGCATCAGGTCCTGGGCGTGAAGTTGGGGCCGGGAGGCCGCTCAGGGATCCCGCTGCGGGTGTCCGGGGAGACCTGGTCGCTCACGCACTCGGCCTGAACGGCCCTGTTCCGACGGGTTAGGCTGCCGTCCCCGGGTGCGACCGTGCGCCCTAGATGAGGAGGAGCTCCACGATGAGCGCACTGCAGGATTCCCAGGCCAACGGCGAGGCCCTCTACCAGGAGTTCCTCGGCGCCGTGGCCGCGGGCGACTGGGCCAAGGTCGACGGCATCCTGGCCGATGACTTCCAGTCCGTGCACACCGACGGCCCGCGCAACAAGGCCGCCGAGATCGACCTGCTCAAGGCCGAGGACCTCGGGACATACTCCGTCACGGACTTCACCACGACCCGCGCCGGGGACACCCTCGTCGCCACCCACTGGCTCTCGGTGGAGGAGACCATCAACGGCTCGCGCCTGTCGACGAAGCCCGCCCCGCGCCTGACCGTGTGGCGCAACGGCGCCGCCGGCTGGCAGATCATCGCGATCGCCAACCTCAACCCGGCCTGACGGGCCCAGCGCAACGGCGCGGTCGCAGGGGTTGGCGAGGCTGACCCCTGCGACCGCAATTCGTTGTCCTGAGCAATGCCTCAGTAGCTGAAGGGCCAGGCCTTGAAGTAGTTGCGCAATCGCAGCCACAGACCGTAGAGGCCCCTCGGCTCCAGGATGAGGAAGAGGATGATGAGCAGTCCGAAGATGATGGACTGCAGCTCGAAGACGTTGAGCAGCCCGCCCTGACCCACGCCGCCCGCCCCCGGGATGAAGCCGGTGAGCCAGTTGACCAGCTTGGGAAGCAGGACCACGAACACCGCGCCCATGATCGAGCCGGTGATCGTGGCCAGTCCGCCGATGAAGATCACGGCGAG
>CAIVWG010000222.1 GCA_903909555.1 uncultured bacterium
CTCCACGGGGGCGAGTGAGGCGAAGCGTCCGCGCAGCGCGGTGAGCTGCTCCTCCACCTCGTCGTCGGTGACCTCGGCATCCGCGACCTCGACGCGGATGCCGGAGTAGTCGGGCAGGTCGAACTCCGGGCGGACGTCGACCTCGGCCGTGAAGGTGAGGGTCTGACCATCCTGGATCTCGGTGACCTCGACCTCGGGGCGGCCCAGCGGCCGCACGTCGTTCTCGCGCAAAGCCTCCTCGTAGGCCTTGGGGAGGACGTCGTTCACGGCCTCCTCGAGCACCGCGGCGCGGCCGACGCGCTGGTCGATGACCCGCGCGGGGACTTTGCCCTTGCGAAACCCGGGGATGTTCACCTGGGCCGCGATGGCCTTGTAGGCCGCGTCGAGGCTGGGCTGGAGTTCGTCGAAGGGCACCTCGACGGTGAGCTTGACCCGGGTGGGCGACAGGGTCTCGGCGGTGCTCTTCACGGCGTCTCCTACGGCTGACAAGTCGCGCCAGCCTACTTGCCGGCCGCGCCTCGACGGCGGGCGGCCGGGTGGCCCGTGGCTGCCCCGGGCACCCCCGCCATGAGGGCAGCCCTGGGCGCGCTGGTCGGGGTACCCGGATTTGAACCGGGGGCCTCCTGCTCCCAAAGCAGGCGCGCTACCAAACTGCGCCACACCCCGCACGCGTGTGCGTGTCGACCTCGGCAGTCTAGGGGCGAGGAGCGTGTCCGTAACCTGGGGCGCGTGCGATCGTCAGCGCCCACCGCGGCGGAGTACCTCGCCGAACTCCCGGCGGACCGACGCGAGGCCCTGGAGGCGGTGCGACAGGTCATCCTCACGCACCTGCCCGATGGCCTTGTGGAGACCATGGCCTGGGGCATGATCTGCTACGTCGTCCCACTGGACACCTTCGGCGACACGTACAACGGCCAGCCCCTGGTGCACACCGCCCTGGCGAACCAGAAGCAGTACATGTCCCTGTATCTCCACAGCATCTACGGCGATGAAGCGATGCGCGAGCGCTTCGAGGCGGCCTACCTCGCCACAGGGAAGAGGTATGACGTGGGGAAGAGCTGCGTGAGATTCCGGCGCCTGGAGGATCTCCCCCTTGACGTCGTGGGCGAGACGATTGAATCGGCGTCCGCCGAGGACCTCATCGCCCAGCACCAGCGGGCCATGGCATCTCGCCGGAGCCGACGAGTACGCTGAGTCACGCTCGCGGGTGTAGCTCAATGGTAGAGCCCCAGCCTTCCAAGCTGGTGGTGCCGGTTCGATCCCGGTCACCCGCTCTCTCCTCCCCGGTGTGTCATCCGCCGACGCACGTGCGACACCTGAGGGTGCGTCGGGCGAAGGCAGGCCGGGCTGAGCAGGCCGGCGAAGGGGCACCATGGGACGCATCTCGCAATGGGCGATCCGCCGCCCGGTCGCCACGTTGCTCATCTGGCTTCTCGCCATCCTGGGAGTGGGGGCCCTCGCCCTCGTCGCGGAGGGCAAGTTCAACGACTCCTTCTCCCTGCCCAACACCCAATCGGCTCTCGCCCAGGGCCTGCTCGAGGAAGTGTCGCCCCAGGACGCCAACGCGAACACCGCCACCATCGTGTGGTCGCCGGCGTCGGGAACGGTGAACGACGAGTCGGTCAAGACGGAGATCGACGCGCTCCTCACCAAGGTCGCCACGGTGAACGGCGTCACCTGCATCACGTCCCCCTACGACAAGACGTACGGCAGCGGCTGCGCCACGAAGAAGGCCGTCAAGGTCCCGTTCCCCCCGGGCACCCCCGAGGACTTCCAGAAGCAGGTCGACGACGCCTTCACCCAGGGCACGACCGACGTCACCTATCCCGAGGGCACGCCCGCGGCCGTGGAGCAGCAGCTCAACGAGCTCCTCGCCGCCAACAAGGCCGCCCGGGAGGCCACGTCGACCATCAGCGCCGACGCCACGGTGGCCTACGCCACCGTGACCTTCACCGGGGCCGGTCCCGCAGTGGCGAATCCGGAGCAGGCCGACCAGTTCGTCGGCATCATCAAGACGGCCAGTACGACGGCCCTCACGGTGGGTGCCACCGGCCAGATCCTCACGGCCGCGGACTCCGGTCCCGGAGCGAGCGAGGCGATCGGCATCCTCGCCGCCATCGTCATCCTCGCCATCGTGTTCGGCAGCCTCATCGCCGCCGGCCTGCCGATCGTCGTGGCCGTGATCGGGCTGCTCGTGGGCCAGCTGCTCATCCTCGTGATCGCCCGTGCCTTCGACGTCGCCTCGTTCGCCCCCGAGTTGGCATCCATGATCGGGCTCGGGGTGGGCATCGACTACTCGCTGTTCATCCTCAGCCGGTACCGGCAGGACCTGCTCGCCGGCAAGGATCCGAAGGAGGCCATCTCCATTGCCGTGCGGACGGCGGGACGCGCCGTTCTCTTCGCCGGGTCCACGGTCATCATCGCCCTGCTCGGGCTCTTCGTCCTCGGGGTGACCTTCTTCTACGGCCTCGCGATCGCCGCTGCCGTCACCGTCCTCGTCGTGCTGCTCGCCGCGCTCATCCTGCTGCCCGCGCTCGTGAGCCTGCTCGGCAAGCACACCCTCGGTCTCCGGCTGCCGTGGGCGCGCCACCCGAAGGCCAAGCCCTTCGAGGAGAGCGCCTGGGCCAAATACGGCGCCGTGCTGCAGAAGGCGCCGTGGCTGTTCGCCCTGCTCGCCTTCGGCCTCATCGTCGCGCTCGCCGTCCCCGCGGCCTCCGTGCGTCCCGGCTTCCCCGACAACGGCAGTGCCGCCCCCGGCACCCCGGCGCGCACGGGATACGACCTCATGAGCAAGGGTTTCGGCCCGGGCGTGAACGGACCCTTCTTCGTGGCGGTCACGCTCCCGGTCCCGCTCGATGACACCGCGCTCGGCACGGCCATCCGCGAGATCTCCTCCACCGAGGGCGTCGCGTCCACGGTGCCCAACGAGGCCATGCTCCCCCTCTACCGCATGGCGACGATCGGGGGCAAGGACAGCCCCTACAGCCAGAGCGGCGTCATCACGAGCATCCTGGTGCGACCCACCACGGCACCCGACGATCCCGCCACGAATGCCCTACTGGATCGGCTGCGCCAGCAGACCGCGTCGAGCATCGCCCCCTCGGGCGCGGCGATCTACGTCGGCGGGACGCAGGCGGTCACGCAGGATTTCACCACCGTCCTCATCGACGTGCTTCCCTTCTTCCTCATCCTCGTCGTCGGCCTGGGATTCATCGCGCTCGTCCTGCTCTTCCGTTCCCTGGTCGTGCCCCTCACCGCCGCCATCACCAGTCTCATGAGCTTCGCGGCCGCGCTGGGCGTCACCGTCGCGGTCTTCCAGTGGGGTGTCGGGGCCAGCCTCATCGGGGTGGCGACCACCGGCCCGATCCTGCCGTTCCTGCCGATCATGGTCTTCGCGATTCTCTTCGGCCTCTCGATGGACTACCAGGTCTTCCTGGTCACGCGGATGCGCGAGGACTGGGAGGCACGCGGAGACAACCGCGAGGCGGTGCGCTTCGGGCTCGCCGGGTCCGGGAAGGTCGTCGTGGCGGCCGCGCTCATCATGAGCTCGGTCTTCCTCGCGTTCGTTCCGACACCGAACGACACCATCAAGCTCTTCGGCGTCGCCCTGGCCAGCGCCGTGCTCATCGACGCATTCCTCGTCCGGCTCGTGCTCGTGCCCTCGCTCATGTCGATGCTCGGCCGGGCCAACTGGTGGCTGCCCCGCTGGCTCGACAGGATCCTGCCCCGGATCTCGGTCGAGTGAGCGGCACGGGGTTGCCTACTGGACGATGACGAAGTCCCCGGCGTCGTCCACCGCGAGGATGTAGACCGGCGCGTGTGCCCGGTTGCCCGTCTTGGACCGGATGTCGATCGTGCCCGTGGCTCCCTGCATCCCGCGCGTATGGAGAACGGCATCGAGGACCGCGCCGTACTTCGTCGAGCCCACGGCCTCCATGGCGTGGAAGAGCACCCACGCCGAGTCGTAGGTGAACGCTCCCCACACATCCGGCTGGACGCCGAACGCCTTGCGGTAGGCCTTGACGTACCTCCCGGCGTCCGGCAGCTGGGCCGCCGCGGGGACGCCACTGAAGATGCACTGCTGCGACACCTCGAGCCCGGCCTCCTCGACGAAGGCCTGGTCGACGTTCGCGAGGTTCATGAAGCACTGGGCGCCGGAGTTCGCGGCGGCGAGCTCGGCCGCGATGATCACACCCTCGGGGTAGTACGTCGCGGAGTACACGAGGTCGGGATCGAGCGCGAGGGCCTGGGACACTTCCGCGGAGTAGTCGCTCGCCGACGGCGGGATCATGATCCGCGTCACGGCAACCCCGGCCTTCTCGAGGCCGGTCGCGGTGCGCTCCGCGATGCTCTTGGTGTACGCCGACGGATCCACGAGCATGACGACCGAGCGGTAGCCCTGGCCGCTGATGAAGTCGACCTCGACCGGCGAGATCTGGGAGTTCATCGGCTGCAGCGTCGCCCCGTATCCTTCCGTGCGATTGTCCGACGTCATACGCATCGGGACGATGCGGGCATCCTCGTACAGGCCGAGGTTCACCAGGCCGACGGAGGAGTTGTAGGGCCCCACCACCGCCACGGCGCCCGCCGCCACAGCCTCGTCGACGGCCTGGCGGGCGAGTGCCGGATCAGCCTGATCGTCGATGCCCACGATGCTGACCGGGCGTCCCAGCACACCGCCCCGCTTGTTCACCTGCATCGCGGCGAGTTGGGCGCCGCGCAGCATGTCCTGGCCGTTGGAGGATTGATCCCCCGTCAGCGGAGCCTCGAGCGCGATGACGATGGGCTTGCCCGAGTCACCCGCCACCGCGGGGCCCGGGAGCAGCGCCGCGCCGCCCAGCGCGACGGCCATGGCCGCGGACACGAGTGCGGTGGGAAAGAGTCGGGGGACCACGCGAACCTCCTACGTCGGATGACCCTCACCGTAGTGCACCCGAGACGTGGATCCGCGCACCTTCCTAGGAGTGCGTGCGCAGTTCCTCGCTGAGCGCAGCGCGATACTCGGGGAGCCGCTCGATGACCTCCGGGCGCGCCGGCGGGTAATCGGGATTGATCTCGATCAGGGCATTCGCGATGATCGCCGCCGCGGCGATGCGCGCGAACCACTTGTAGTCCGCGGGCACGACGTACCAGGGGGCCAGGTCCGTGCTCGTCGCCGTGATCAGGTCGGAGTAGGCGGCCTGGTAGTCGTCCCAGTAGCGGCGCTCCTCGAGGTCGGCCGGCTCGAACTTCCAGTTGCGAGTGGGGTCGTCGATGCGCTTGAGCAGGCGCTTCCGCTGCTCGTCATGGGAGATATTGAGGAAGATCTTGACGACGGGGAAGCCATTCTCGACGAGGTAGCGCTCCCAGTCGTTGATCTGCCGGTAGCGCCGCTTCCAGATCCCCTTCCCCTGCGCCGACCTGGGCAGATGCTGGCGCTCCAGGATCGCCGGATGCACGCGCGCGATGAGCACCTCTTCGTAGTACGACCGGTTGAAGATGCCGATCTCGCCACGCGAGGGCAGTGCCTTGGCCGCACGCCAGAGGTAGTCGTGGTCGAGCTCCTCCGTCGACGGCGCCTTGAAGCTGGTGACCCGCACGCCCTGCGGGTTCACGCCGCTCATCACGTGGCGGATGGTGCCGTCCTTGCCCGCGGCATCCATGGCCTGCAGCACGACGAGCAGCCCGTACTCGTTCTGGGCGGCGAGCTTGGCCTGGAACTCGCTGAGCATGCCGACGCCCGCGGTGAGCAGGGCCTCCCCGTCCTTCTTGGTGAGCAGCGTCCCGCGGTACGACGGGTCGAAGGACTGCGGGAGCTTCACCCGGGATCCGGGCTCGACCCGCATCGGGGCGATGAACTCGGAGATGATGCGCCGGCGCTCCCGGGGATCGCGCAGGGCCTCGATCTGCGGTGCGGTGGACGTGATGCGGGGCATGGCGGCCTCCTTCGGCCTCCATGATGCCACTCAGCGACGTTCGCCCTCCTCCGTCGCGATGCCGGGTGGATGGTCAGGGAACGAGGTCCGGGCAGGGGTGCTCGGGAGCCCGAGCGCCTCCGGCAGCCCGAGCCGGCGTACCTTGCCCGACTCGGTGCGCGGCAGGTCGTCGAGTCGGTAGTACTCCTTGGGGCGCTTGTACCCGGCCAGGTGCTCCGCCGCCCAGGCCCGCACCGCATCCTCGTCGGCGTCGCCCACGATGGCCGCGCACACGCGCTGTCCCCACTCCTCGTCGGCCACGCCGAAGACCGCCACCTGCCCGACGCCGAGGCAGGTGAGCAGTACCGCCTCGACGTCGTCGGGGTACACGTTGACACCGCCGGTGATGATCAGGTCATCGCGCCGGCCGTCGAGGAAGAGGTAGCCCTCGTCATCGAGGCGTCCGAGATCGCCCACGCTGAACTCGTCGGTGCCGTCGGGGCCCGCGCGCCAGGCGGCCGCTGTCTTCTCCGGGTCGCCCCAGTAGGAGAACCCGGACCATGCGGGGGGCGCGCACCAGATGACGCCCTCGTCGATGCGCAGGCGTCGGCCGCGTCGGGCCCTGCCCACCGTCCCTGGACGCTCCTCCCATTCCACGGCGGGGCAGATGCTGAACTGACCCTCGGTGGCGCCGTAGAACTCCACCACGCGGTCGACACCGGCCCAGGCGTGGATCTGGCGCTTGAGCGGCATCGGGCAGGCGGCACCCGCGTGGACGAGCAGGCGGTAGGGCGAACGCGGAACCCCGCCGGAGAGCGCGAAGAGCCGCTGCAGGTGGCTGGGCACCGCGAAGGCCACGGTCGGCGGTCGCTCGGCGAGGACGCGCGCGACGGCGACAGCGTCGAACCAGCCGGGGAGGAGGACGGTCCCCCCGGCGATCAAGGTGGCGATGGCGAATCGCAGCGGCGCGGAGTGCGCGAGAGGGCCGTGCGTGAGCAGCACGTCGTCGGCGTTGAGATCCCAGGGGTCGATCTCGTCGGCCCACATCTCACGAGCCTGCGACTCGGAGAGGATGCCGGTCCACACTCCCTTCGACCGGCCCGTGGTCCCCGAGGTGAAGTGCATGGCCTTCGCGAGCGGGATGTCGGGAATGTCATCCTCGCCGTCGCGCCCCTCGAGCAGCGCCCGCAGGGCGCGCGGATCGTTGACGACGAGTGCCGGCGTCGAGTCGGCGATCAGGGGCGCCCGCTCGCCGGGGGTGAGGGCCGGATTCACCATGACCGGGACGATGCCGACCCGCAGGGCGCCGTACGCCAGCGCCAGCACGTCGCGCTGGACGGCCGCGGCCGCAAGGCGCGCGGC
>CAIVWG010000223.1 GCA_903909555.1 uncultured bacterium
GTCCTCTGCCCACAGGCGGACCGCCCGCGACAGCGCCAGCCGCTCCACGTCGCGGCCGACCTCCGCGAGGGCCTCGGGCGTGGAGGTGTGGTTCACCCGCTCGACCTGCTGCTCGATGATCGGGCCCTCGTCGAGGTCGCTCGTGACGAAGTGCGCGGTCGCCCCGATGAGCTTGACCCCGCGCTCGTAGGCCTGGTGGTAGGGCTTCGCGCCCTTGAACCCGGGCAGGAACGAATGGTGGATGTTGATGATGCGCCCGCTCATCGCTCGGCACAGGCCGTCGCTGAGGATCTGCATGTAGCGCGCGAGGATCACGAGGTCGATGTTTGCGGAGGCCACGATCTCGAGGAGTCGCTCCTCCTGCTCGGCCTTGTTCTCCTTCGTCACCGGGAGGTGGGTGAAGGGCAGCCCGTGCCGCTCGGCGATAGGACGGCAGGTCTCGTGGTTGGAGACGATCCCGACGATGTCCAAAGGCAGCTCGCCGGCCTCCCAGCGGTAGAGCAGGTCGAGCAGGCAGTGGTCGTACTGCGACACCATGATGAGGGCGCGATGGTGGGCGCTCTCCTGGCGCAGGCCGATGCTGGGCGCCAGGCGCGACGTTCGATCGGCCACGGCCCGGCGCACGACGTCGAGGTCCTCCTCTTCGGTCTCGAATCGGGTGCGGGCGAAGAAGAGGCCGGTCTCCAGGTCGGAGTACTGCTCCTGCTCCAGGACGTTGGCGCTCACGTCGAGCAGCGCCCCGCTGATCGCATGGATGATGCCCGTGGTGTCCGGGCAGGCGAAGGACAGGATGTACGCCGGCATCTCGCCATGCTACGTGCCGCCGCCTTTACCCGTTTCGCGGGAGAGAACGCGCTACGTCGGGTTCGGCGGATTCACCGGGATCGCCGGCACGCCGTCCGCCGGTGGTCCGCCAAGCATGTAGGGCTGCCAGAACGGCGGTGTCGTTCCCGTGCCCTGGCCGCTGGGTGGCAGGACGGTGGGACTCACAAGCAGGCCGAACGTGTTGGACCAGCAGAAGTACTCTTGGGAGCCGTCGTTCATGTTGGTCCCGGCTACCGCGCACGTCTCGATCGAGTCCGATGTCGGGAGAGAGGTGGCGGTGAGGTCGATCGACTGGTTCGCCCACACACCCGAGAGCCACTGCCAGCCGTAGTCGGCTCCGCCGTTGTTGTTGCAGCGGAAGATTCCCGAGACCGTCTTCGGCCAGCCGGTGCAGCCCAGCGTCGAGGACCCCATCTGCGTGGACGGGTTTGACTGGTACACCCGGTCGGACTTGATGTTCGTCCTGATCTGGACATCGACACCGAGATTGGACCACTGCACGCCGTTGCTGCTCGTTCCCACGCCCTTGAATCCGCTGTTCGCCAGGGTCTGCGCGAGGGTCCCGCCCGTCATCGGCAGGTTGGAGAAGTAGTTGAGGATGGTCTGCTCGTCGGCAAACCAGTACCTGTCCTCCAGGTCGACCTCGATCACCGGGTAGATCTCGTCGATCGGGACGGGCGGGTACATCGCGTCCTGCGCCAGTCCCGAGATCTCGACCGGCCAGCCGAAGTCCGGGCTGTAGTCACTGCGCGACGAGCCGGGGTAGAAGGGAAACGTGCCGTTGGACTGCGACTCCGCGGTCACGTCGACCGGATAGGCCCACCACACGTAGTTGTTGCGGGGATCCGCGACCGAGGCATCGGGCGGGACCTGCACGCTCGGGGCCAGGGCGTCCTGGACGGCAGCCGTGAAAAGCCCGGTCTGCACGGTGTCGCAGGCCGAGGCGACCGAGATGGGCGTGCTCGCGGGGAACGTCCCGCTCACCGTGAGCGCGGGACACGACGTGGTGCCGCCGCGGGTGATCCCGTGGACGAAGACCTGCGCCGCGGCGAGGAGGGCGAAGGCGTTGCTGCCCAACTCGCCCATCTGGGCGTACTGGGACTGGATTCCGGCGATGGTGTCGCTGGACACCGGGTTGTTGCCCGCCATGGTGAGGGTGTCCTGGTAGGTCCAGATGAAGAGGTCGTCGTCTGGGATGCCCTCGGCGCCCGTCATCGCGGTGTAGAACTTCGCATATCGGTCGTCGCTTGCGTCCGCGAAGGCGTCCGCCTGGTCGAGGAAGTTGTTGGAGCACTCGCTGACGGGATCCTGGCCCGCGTCGACGGCGTAATCCCCGTACACGAAGTCGCAGATCTGGTCGTTCGAGGAGCCGTAGGGCAGCGTGGGCCAGGTGTCGTCCGCACTCGGGGCGATCGTGCCGAGGACCGACAGGGCAAGCGACGCGTCCTGGACGAAGGTGTTGAGGTTGGTGATCCCGGCATACGTCGATGCACTCTCGTAGGCCTGCTGAGCCTGCTGCGCCTCGTTCTTCAACTCGTCCTGGACGAGTGCCGCGGTCACCGCCTCGAGGTCCTTGATCTGTCCCTCCATGACGTTGAGCGTCTGCTGGATCTCGTTGACCGAGGACTGAAGGGACACCAACTGCTGGCTGATCTCGCCGAGGGCGCTCTCGATCTCCGAGACGTCATCGGACGAGACCGGACAGGCCAGCGCCCCTGCGGCCGAGGGGCTCAGCGTCGCGCACGTGGCGGCAAAAGCAGCGTTCGAGGCAAGCTTGTTGATCGTGGACGACGCGACCGAGCGCGGCGCCGCTCCCGCGCGGGCACCGCTCCATGACCTCTCGGGAATCCACGTGGCCTGGCCGAGAGCGACAGCGCGGTTACCGAGCCTCACCACGCCGAGATCATGCGTGACATGCCGGATCGCCTTGAGCACGCCCAGGCCCGGGTGTCGCTTCGAGTAGCGCACGGCGGCCGTCGTGGCGGGCGTGACGATGACCGCAGGCTCGCTGGCGCGGCCGAAGGACATGAGGGTGGCGCGGAAGGGCCGCCCGGCGACCTCGCCTCCGGTGACCTTGACGAGGAAGGTGGGGGGCAGGCAGTCGACTGAGAAGAAGAAGCCGCCCATGGAGTTCGTGGTGGTGCTCTCCAGGGCCGCGACCGGGCGCGTGAACCACGGCGTCTGCGCGCCCTGAGCCGTCGGGCGGGCGAACACGTTGACGGTGGCGCCGGAGATTCGCCGACCGTTGACCGTCGCGAAGCCGGCGATCCCGCCGTTCTTGAGGCAGCGCGAAGCAGCCGAGGAGTCCGCGGCGGGCACGGGTGCCGCGGCCGCGGGCGGCACCACGAGGACGCTGGCCGTGAGCAGGGCCGGCATGGCGACGGCGGCAAGACGCCGGGAAGAAGCCGAACGCGGTAGGGGAGAGAAACGCATACATCACCTTCCGGACGATGTCCTGACACTGTCGGCGCGGCAGCAGAATGCCATAGGGATGTGTGCCGAGGCACGCCCAGCCGCCTGGCTTCAGGCGACCGCCGTGTCGCCCGAAGGGGGGACGCGGGAGGAGAGCAGCGCATCCCGAAGGCGCTCAGCGACAGTGCGGGGCCGGAGGGATCTCCCTCCGGCCCCGCACCGACGTGGCGAGTCAGGCGTCGCCATCATCTCCGTTGCGATCACCCATCCCGGTCCCGCCCATGCCGTGATGACCGCCCCTCCCGGGACCACCCATGCCACCGCGGTGACCGGGACCGGGCACACCCGACTGCTGCACCATCTCGCCGATGCGCGTGCGGATCTCCTCCAGGCGCTCATCGGCCTCCTGCTGCGTGAGGTCGCCCTCGGCCACCTCCTCATCGAGGTGAGCCTTGGCCTCCGCGACCAGCGCGTCGACCACGGTCGCCAGTGCCACGCCCTTCTCCTGCGCGAGATCTGCCACCGACGTGCCGTCCATGAGCGCGGCACGCACCTCGTCGGGTGTCATCCCCAGCGCATCGGCCAGAACGTCGAGCGCCGGGCCCGGACCGCGCATCCCGGGACCATGGGGCCCGCCACCCCGCGGCAGCTTCTCGGCGAGAGCCGCCGCCACCGCGTCCGCCTGAGCGGCGGTGATCGTGCCCTCCGACACGAGGCCGTCCAGCGCGCCGCGGATGACGGTGACCGGATCCGGTCGGTCGCCGTCCCTGCGGTCGCCATCGAGGCCCTGCGAACCCGAGCTGCTGCCGTCCGCCACGGGCGCAAGGACCCCCGAGTTCGCGGCTACGGCGACGGCCGGGACGGCCGCGGCCGCAGCGAGACCCCCGATGCCCACGACTGTGGCCAGCACGATCGCGCTCGACTTCTTCATATCCTCACTCCTCATCCCCGGTGA
Organism: uncultured bacterium; assembly: GCA_903909555.1. Lineage (GTDB taxonomy): Bacteria > Actinomycetota > Actinomycetes > S36-B12 > S36-B12 > Mxb001. The sequence continues at coordinate 4,193 of CAIVWG010000223.1, forward strand.
CCCGTGCCACCGACAAGTCCGACAGTGCCCCGAGAACCTGGGAAAAGCCTGGCAGCCGCCTCAGGACGTCCTGGCAGTCCGGCGTTCACAGCAAACACACAGGTTGCGGCACCAGACTGGGGGAGTGACCGCTCCGCAGCCGGCCGAGGCGCGACTCCTGGTCGTCGACGACGAGGCCAACATCCTCGAACTCCTCACCGCCAGCCTCAGCCATGCCGGCTTCGAGGTCACGCCCGTCTCGCGCGGCACGGACGCCGTGCGCGCGGCGGCGCGTGAGGCTCCCGACCTCGTTCTGCTCGACGTCATGATGCCCGGGATCGATGGGTTCGAGACGCTCCGCCGGCTGCGCGGCGAGGGCATCCGCTGCCCGGTCCTCTTCCTCACCGCGCGCGATGCGGTCGAGGATCGCGTGGCCGGCCTCACGCTCGGCGGCGACGACTACATCACCAAGCCCTTCAGCCTCAGCGAGGTCATCGCGCGCATACGCGCCGTCCTCCGGAGGGCGGGCCATGAAGGTACGGCGACCGAGCCCTCAGGCCATCTGCTCGCCTTCGCCGACATCACCCTCGACGAGGACGCCCACGAGGTCACGAAAGCGGGAGAGCGCGTCGAACTATCCCCCACCGAGTTCAAGCTCCTGCGATTCCTCATGGAGAACCAGGGGCGCGTGATGTCGAAGGCGCAGATCCTCGACAACGTGTGGTCCTACGACTTCGGGGGCGACGGCAATGTCGTGGAGTCCTACATCTCCTACCTGCGGCGCAAGGTGGATACCTCTGAGCCACGGCTCATCCACACGGTGCGCGGAGTCGGCTACGTCCTGCGGACCCCGCGCTGATGGCTGCCAGCCCGTCACGGCTACCGCTGAGGGTCACGATCGCCGCGACGATGGTGATCCTGCTCGCGCTCGGACTCGCCGCCGCGGCGGCCACGGCCACGCTCGCGCTCCGCCAGTACCTGCTGTCGCAAGTGGACTCCGGGCTCGTCGAGACCGCGCGAACGTTCAGCGACGGCCCTCCGCGGCGGGGGTTCGGACCCTTCGGCCGCCCGGATGGGGACGACGTTCGCCGCGGGCCCAGCAACTACCTCATCCGGTACGTCAGCGCCTCGGGCGACCAGGCGATCGAGGTGAGTCGCCCCGACGAACCCGACACGGAGTTCCCCGTGTGGCCGATGAGCGAGGCTCCCCGGCCCGGCGAGCCCGTCACGATCACGATCGGCCAGACCGAGTGGCGCGCAGTGACCGAGCCCCTGCCCCGCGACGTGGGCTACGTCCTCGTCGCCACGCCGCTCACCCAGGTCCAGTCCATCCTCGGGCGGCTCATCCTGCTCCAGGCGCTCATCGGGCTCATCGTCATCGTGGCCGGCGGTGCCCTCGGCTACCTCCTCGTGCGCTGGGCGCTGCGGCCCCTCGGTCAGGTAGAGCGCACAGCCGGCCTCATCGCGGCGACTGCCGACGACGGCGGGCTGGCGCAGCGGGTGCCCGGGGCCGAATCCCGCTCCGAGGCAGGCCGGCTCGCCACGAGTTTCAACGCCATGATCGACCGGATCGAGGGCTCCTTCGCCCAGCGCGAGGCCTCGGAGGCCGCGGCCGTTGCCTCCGAGGAGCGCATGCGACGCTTCGTCGCGGACGCCAGCCATGAACTGCGCACCCCGCTCACGACCATCCGCGGGTTCTCCGAGCTCTACCGGCAGGGCGCGGTGCCGCCGGACGACGTTCCCCGGACCATGGAGCGCATCGAGAGCGAGGCTGAGCGCATGGGCCTCCTCGTCGAGGACCTTCTCCTGCTCGCGCGCCTCGACCAGCAGCGTCCGCTCGACATCGCCCCCGTCGACATGATGGGACTGGCTACCGAGGCACTCGCGGCAGCACACGCGGCCCACCCCGAGCGCACAATCACCCTCACGGCGCAGACCGGCGCTGTCGCGCCCGTGGTCGAGGGCGACCGGATGCGCCTGCGCCAGGTGCTCGACAACCTGCTCTCGAACGCCGTCCAGCACACCCCCGCGCAGTCCGAGATCCGCCTCGGCCTGTCCTGCCCGGACCCCGACTGGGCTGTGGTCACGGTCGCCGACGATGGACCGGGCATGTCGCCGGAGCAGGCGGCGCGCGTCTTCGAGCGCTTCTACCGTGTGGACGAGTCGCGCAATCGCGAGTCCGGGGGCGCCGGCCTGGGGCTGGCGATCGTGCGATCCCTCGTGCTTGCGCACGGGGGCACGGTCATCGTCGAGTCGGCGCCGCAGGCGGGTACGACGTTCACCGTGCGATTGCCGCTCGCGCACGCCGAACGCCTACCCTGAGCCCATGGCCATCCTCGTGGACCCGGCCATCTGGCCGTGGCGTGGTGCGCTCTTCTGCCACCTGGTGAGCGACCGTGACCTGGACGAACTCCACGCGTTCGCGCGTTGGCTCGGCGTCCCTGCCCGGGCGTTCGGCGGGGACCACTACGACATCTCCGCGGACATGCGCACGGTCGCCCTCGAGGAGGGCGCACGCGAGGTCACCAGCCGCGAGCTGGTGCGCGCCCTCTACGCGGCGGGCATCAGGGTCCCGCCGGGCCGGACCGGCACCACCTAGCCCTGCCAGGCGCCGTACACGTAGACCGACGTCCCGATGGCGTTGCCGCCCTTGCGCCAGAGGTAGTCGATGTCGGGGTGCAGCATGCGGACGCACCCGTGTGAGGCGGGGTACCACAGCACCGCCGACGAGGAGACGCCCCCGTGGAATGCCTCACCCCAGGACGTGAAGCACGACGGGCGGTACATGTTCCACCCGTACGGCGACGGGTAGGACGAGGAGTTGTGCAGGCCGTCAATCCGCCGCTGGATGACATGGTGGCCCGGAGACGTGCTCAAGCCCGACGCTCCCGTCGAGACTCGGAAGACCCGCTGGTAGCGCGCCCCCTCCTTCCCTTCGTCGACGACCCAGGCCGTCGACTGGCACTGGGCCCCCCGCAGCGCTGCCGCCTGGACCGGTCGCACCTCGGTCATCGCCGCCGCTGACCGGACATGCGCACCGCGTCAGGCCCGTATCGTGAATGGGTGAGCGGCGCAGAGGAGGAACACGATCCCGAGGGGGAACTCGTCGTCGTCGCCAATCGGCTGCCCATCGAGCCGCTCTCCGCTGACGCGATCGACGAGGCGCCGGCCACCTGGCGGCGAGCGCCCGGGGGCCTCGTCAGCGCGCTCGACGCAGTCCTGCGCTCCCGGCCGTGCACCTGGGTGGGATACGGCAACGCGGCGCAGCCGGCCCACCGCGGCGGCATCGCCCTCGAGCCGGTGGAGATCGCCGAGGGCTTGTACGCGGACTACTACACGGGCTTCTGCAACTCCGCGATCTGGCCGCTCTACCACGATGCGATCGAGACTCCCGACTTCCACCGGGAACAGTTCGAGGCCTACCTCGCGGTCAACCGGGCCTTCACCGACCGCGTGGCGCAGATCGCCGGGCCGGGTGCCCGGGTGTGGGTCCACGACTACCAGCTCCAGCTCGTCCCCGACCTGCTGCGGCGCCTGCGCCCCGACCTCCGCATCGGCTTCTTCCTGCACATTCCCTTCCCTCCCCCGGAGCTGTTCGCCCAATTGCCGTGGCGCCGCCACGTGCTCGAGGGCCTGCTCGGCGCAGACCTGCTGGGCTTCCAGACCGCGGGCGACACCCACAACTTCCTTGCCGCCTGCACCCGATTCATGGGAGCGCACGCCGAGGGGGGCACGATCGTGCTGCCCGACCGGACCGTCACCGTCGAGGCCTTCCCCGTCGGGGTGGACGCCCGCGGCTTCTCCGAGGTCGCCGATCGCCCCGACGTCCAGCAGCGAGCCCGGGAGTTGCGCGCCGAGCTCGGCAACCCGGACACCCTCATGCTCGGGGTCGACCGGCTGGACTACACGAAGGGCATCGACATCCGGCTGCGCGCCTTCGCCGAGCTCATGGAGCGCGGCGGCCTGGATCCCACCAGCACCGTCTTCGTGCAGGTGGCGGTCCCCACCCGAGGGGAGATCCGCGAGTACCAGCGCGCCCGCACCGACGTCGAGGCTCTCGTCGGGCGGATCAACGGATCACTCGCCAGCATCGGCGCTCCCGCCATCCACTACCTGCACCGCATGCTCGAGTACGACGAGCTCGTCGCCCTGTATCTCGCAGCCGACATCCTCGTCGTGACTCCGCTGCGCGACGGGATGAACCTCGTCGCCAAGGAGTACGTCGCCACGCGCAATGACGGCACGGGCGCGCTCGTCCTCAGCGAGTTCGCCGGTGCCGCGCAGCAGCTGAACGCCTCCTGGCTGGTCAATCCCTACGACACCGTCGGGCTCGAGGATGCGATGGAGGAGGCGGCGACATCCTCCGCCGAGGATCGTGGAAGTCGCATGCAGGCACTGCGCCGCTCGGTGTTCGACGAGGACGTGGAGGCGTGGGCACGGGACTTCCTCGGCGCCCTGGCACCGGTGAGCACCGAGGAGCGCGACGTCAGACCGACCGGCCTCGATGCGTCGATCCCGGTGAACCTGCTGTCGACCACGCCGCATCTCCTCGTGTGCTGCGACTACGACGGCACCCTGGCCCCCATCGTGGATGACCCCACCCAGGCGAGGCCCCTGGAGGAGTCGGTCGTGGCCCTGCGCGCGCTCTCGGTCCTCCCGTCGACCACCGTCGCGGTCGTGTCCGGGCGCTCCCTCCGCGATCTCGCCGTCATGTCCCGCCTCCCGTCCGAGATCCATCTCGTCGGCAGCCACGGGTGGGAGATGGACCAGGACTTCTCCCTGGACCCGCAGCAGCGCCGGCTGCTCCACCAGGTGGTCAACTCCGCGGTGGACCTGGCCGACCACGTGCCCGGGTCCTACCTCGAGCTCAAGCCGAGCAGCGTGGCCGTGCATGTGCGTCGCTGCACGCCCGAGGCGGGTGAGCATCTCCTCCGCGCGCTCGCCATGGGTCCCGGGCAGGTTCCCGGGGTCGTCGTCCGCTACGGCAAGGCGGTCATCGAACTCGGGGTCGTCAAGGCGGACAAGGCCGATGCGGTCGCGCTCCTGCGCCATCGCGTCGGCGCGAGCGCCGTGCTCTTCATCGGCGACGACCTCACCGACGAGACGGTGTTCCGCACCCTCTCGGGCCCCGACGTCGCCGTCAAGGTGGGCGATGGCGACAGCGCCGCGCCCTGGCGCGTGGACTCGCCCCAGGAAGTGTCCACCCTCCTCTTCGATGTGCTCCAGCGACGCGAAAGGTGGCTCCTGGGAGGGCATGCGAACCCCATCGAGGATCACGTCCTGCTGTCGAACCAGCACGCGGTGGCGCTGCTGTCCCCGCAGGGATCCGTGGACTGGTTCTGCGCGCCTGACCCTGACTCCTCCGCGGTGTTCTCCGGACTCCTTGGCGACACCAGTTCGGGACACTTCAGCATCCGGCCACGGCACGGTGCTAACCCCCTGTCGCAGTCCTACGTGGTCAACACCCTCACGGCGCGCACGCGCTGGGCGGGACTCACCGTGCTGGACTACCTTCCGATGCCCCGGGAGGATTCGGAGGTCACCGCCCGCATCATCCGACGAATCTCGGGCACGGAGAAGGCCGTGATCTCGTTCGCACCGCGACCACAGTTCGGGATGGTCACCGCCACGATCGAGTGCCGCACCGACGGTCTCGTGGTGCAGGGTGGCGCCGATCCCATCGCCTTGTACTCGCCGGGCGTGCAGTGGGAGATCCGCGACGACGGCGGAGCGCACAGCGCGGTCGCCGTGATCGATCCCTCGGCAGGTCCGGTGACTCTCGACCTTCGCTTCGGGACCGCGGACCTCACCCCCGATTCCGAGCCCGAGCCCGCCCTGCGTGCCCGTACCGAGCAGCACTGGCAGGACTGGGTCGCCGACCTGGCCCTCCCGGGCGTGCGCCCGGAGCACGAGGCCCGCTCGGCGCTGACGCTGCGCGCGCTGTGCCACCGGCCGTCCGGGGGCATCCTCGCGGCAGCGACCTCCAGCCTGCCCGAGCGCATCGGCGGAGTGCGGAACTGGGACTACCGCTACTGCTGGCTGCGTGACGGGGCCATGACGGCGCGCGAACTCCTCGCACTGGGATCCACGGAGGACGCCCGCGCCTTCATCGACTGGATGCATCGCCTCAGCGAGAGTTCGGGGAGCGCCGAGCGTCTCCATCCGGTCTACACGCTGCAGGGACAGCCGCTCGGGCCCGAGGGCATCGTCGACACGCTGCCGGGGTACGCCGGCAGCCGGCCCGTCCGCGTGGGCAATGCCGCGCAGGGCCAGCTCCAGCTCGACGTCTTCGGCGCGGTCTGCGCGCTCATCGACGAGTACAGCGAATTCCGAGGGGAGGTCACCGACACCGACTGGTCGGTGGCCGAGGCGCTCCTGGGCGCCGTGGCCATGCGCTGGCGCGAGCCCGATCACGGCATCTGGGAGATCCGCCATCAGCCTCGCCTGCACACGCACTCGCGGATGATGTGCTGGGTCGCAGCACACCGCGGCAGCAGGATCGCGGAGCGGCGAGGAGCACCACGCCCCGAATGGGAGGTCCTCCGCGACGAGATCGAGCGCGACATCGAGCGGCACGGGTGGGACGACAGCGTCGGCGCCTACATCGCCGCCTACGACTTCCCGGAGGCCGATGCGGCCGTCCTCCAGGGGATCCTCGAGGGCTACCCCGCTCCCCCCGAGCGCATCGAGGGAACGATCGGGTTCATCGAACGCGAGTTGCGTCGCGGCGGCGGGGTCTACCGCTACACGTACGACGACGGCCTGCCGAGCGGCGAGGGGGCCATGCACATCTGCGCCGCGTGGCTCGCGGGCATGTACGTGCGGGCCAATGCCATGGACGATGCCGCGCAGATGCTCAACGCCATCCTGGCGTCCGCGGGGGCCACCGGGCTGCTCCCCGAGCAGGTGGATCCCATTGGCGAGCGGGGCCTGGGCAACCATCCCCAGGCGTACTCCCACATCGGAGTGCTCGCCGTGGCGCGCCACATGGCCCAGATGCAGGCGCTGGCCGCCGCGCGCTAGGCCGCGTCAGATGTAGCGGAAGATCACCATGCCGGCGAGCAGCGCGATGATGAGGATCGTGACCCAGATGTCGATGCCGACCCTCAGGGCCCAGGCCACGCGTTCGTAGGCCCGGGGCGGCAGCCTGAACGTGTTGTCGAGGAGGTTGACCCTGAGCAGGCTCGCGAAGACGGTCGTCGTGGTGACCGTGACGAGCAGGCACCAGGGGCACAGTGCGCCGATCACGAAGTAGGCCTGGAAGAAGAGCCAGTAGGCGAAGACGAGGCCGATGCTGTACACCGCCATGGCGGCGTTCATGAACCACCGGGGGAACATCACGCCGGCCAGTCCGGCGACCGCCACGGTGATGACGACCGGCTCGGCCATGAGTCCGAGGAAGGCGTTGGGGAAGCCGAGGAGATTGGCCTGCCAGCTGACGCCCACCTTGGCGCACGAGATGGTGTCGGTGATGTTGCAGGACAGCGCGGCATCCGGGTCCGCGGCCAGCACGATGGCATCGATGGACAGCACCAGAGACGCCACGAGGCTGAGGACGCTCGACACGAGCATCTCGACGTAGGCGCCGCGGTGGCGCGGCCGGGCTTCCTGCTCCGGGGCCTCGAGTTCGTCGTCGGTCACGGCCGACACGCCTAGCCCACCCGCCCGCGCCCGCGCCAGGACATCACCGACAGCCAGGAGGCGGCGGACATGATGGATCCCGCGCTGAAGAACGATCCGATGGAGCCCAGGGACGCCGCTGAGCCGATGCACCCCACCGACAGGAACGACCCCACGGATCCGATACTGAGGATGGAGTTGCGCGAGCCGATGCTGAGGATCGAATTCGTGGACCCGATGCTCCACAGCGAGCTGGTACCCGTCACGGAACCCGGCGCGCTCACCGCTCTAGATTACTGCGTCGAGGAATCGCTTCGTCTCCGGTGATGCCGGTGCGCTGAAGAGTTGCTCGGGTGTCCCCTGCTCGAGGATGCGCCCGTCATGGAAGAAGCACATCCGCGAGGCGACCTCCCGGGCGAATCCCATCTCGTGGGTCACCACGATCATCGTCGTCGAGTGGGAGTCGGCGAGCCGCTTCATCACCGCGAGGACCTCGTGGATGAGCTCGGGATCGAGGGCGGACGTCGGCTCGTCGAAGAGCATGACCTGGGGGCGCATCGCGAGAGCGCGCGCGATCGCCACGCGCTGCTGCTGCCCCCCGGAGAGCCGGATGGGGTGCTCATCCGCCTTGTCGGACATGCCCACGTCGGCGAGCAACTGCAGGGATCGCTCGCGCACCTCCTTCTGCGGCTCCTTGCCGACCCTCAGAGGCGCCTCCATGACGTTGTCGATGACCGTCATATGGGGGAAGAGGTTGAACTGCTGGAACACCATCCCGCACCGGGTGCGCAACTGCCGAATCTGCTTGCGCCGCTGCCGTGTTGGCAGTCCGGCGGCGACGGAGATCCCGGCGACATCGATCTCGCCCTGCGTCGGATCCTCGAGGAAGTTGATGCAGCGCAGGAAGGTGCTCTTCCCCGAGCCGGACCTGCCGAACACCACGACGACCTCTCCGGAGGCGATGTCGATGTCGATACCCCGCAGGACCTCGAGGTCCCCGAACGACTTGTGGAGGTTGCGGACGCTCACCACGGGAGCGCTCATGCGGCCTTCACCGCCGTGCGCACGTAGCCCTTGCTCATGCGCGTCTCAAGCTTGCGCTGGAAGTACGAGAAGATCGCGGTGAGCCCCCAGTAGACCATCGCGGCGATGATGAGCGCCTCGAGGTTGCGGAAGTCCGCCTTGCCAGTCAGCTGCGCCACGCGGAAGGGGTCTGCCCAGAGGAGGGTGGTGCCGAGCAGCCCGATCAGGGCAGTGTCCTTGATCATCGCGATGAACTCGTTGCCCGTCGGCGGGATCACGATCCGTGCCGCCTGAGGCAGGATGATGCGCCGCATACGCTGCCCGTAGGACATGCCGAGAGCCTCGGCGGCCTCGGTCTGCCCATGAGGAACGGCCTCAATGCCAGCACGGAAGATCTCCGTCATGTAGGCGCCGTAGTTCGCCGCGATGCCGACGATGCCCGCCACCTGGGCAGGCCAGATGAACCACGCGGCGTACTCCTCGGGCAGCAGGCCGCTCGCCAGCTGCGGCAGGGCGAGGTACCACAGGAAGAGCTGCACGATGAGCGGCGTGCCCCGGAAGAAGGACGTGTAGAAGCCGCTGACCCCGTAGGCGATGGGGTTCTTGGAGATGCGTCCGAGCGCGCCCAGGACGGCCAGGATGGTCGCGCCCGTGATCGCGATGACGGAGAACAGGATCGTCACCCAGGCACCGCGAATGATGGCGGGGGTCTTCTCGATCATCCACGGGATGTCGAAGCCGCTCTTGATGAACGCGAAGCCCAGGAGCGCGAAGATGACCGCCCACACGAGGGCGACCTTGGCGCGGAAGGGGTCTGCCCAGAGGAGGGTGGTGCCGA
>CAIVWG010000224.1 GCA_903909555.1 uncultured bacterium
CCCTCCTCCGCGATCCCCCCGTCCGCGAGATCGAAGTGGGCGAACGCCACTGAGACGGCACCGGCCGTGACGAGTTCGTCCTCGAGTGCCGCGTCCCGGTCGGTGGGCCGCAGGTCATGGAGCACCAGCCGCAGCCCCGCCTCGGCGAGCGAACGCGCGATGGCCGAGCCGATGGCGCCCATCGCGCCGGTGACCACCGCCGTGCGACCGCGCAGGAACTCCTCAGCAGCCATGGCGGGCGACGCGGCGGTCAGCTCGCGGATTCGAGGAACGCGTAGAAGATCGCGTTCCAGCGCTCGGGGGCGTCGAGCACGGGGCCGTGACCGGAGCCCTCCATCCACTCCGCCTGCACCCGGCCCCCGCGGGCGGCGTACGCCTCGAGAACATCTCGGATCTGGGTGACCTGGGGTTGCGGCGGGTAGACGTCGGCGCCCGGCCAGCCGGGGACATGACCCGCCGCACCGAGGGTGCCCATCTCCCAAGCCGACCCGTCCGCGACCACGATGTCCTCGGCGCCGTGGGTCCACAGGATGGGCGGCTTCGGGTCGATGTCGACGATCTCCGACCACGACAGGTACTTCCCTGACAGCGCATTGAGAATGCCGGTGGTCCCCGGGGCCATGCCCGGCCAGTTGTCGGAGGGCGTGAAGTCACCCGGGTAGCCGTCGTCGCCGACCGATGACAGCAGCACCTCGTCGACGAGCATGTCGAACCGGTCCTCGGGCATGGCGTAGTTGGGCGACCAGTAGGAGATGGCCATGACGCTCCGGGGCGAGAACGGCGAGTCCGCGGAGCGGTCCCCGGACTTCAGCCGCTCGACGAACTCAGGGTTGCCGGTGCCGCCGCCCGTGCCCGCCCAGTCGGGGAAGCAGGGGGTCCCGTCACGGTGGCACCCGCCGAAGCCGTAGGGGCTCACCGGGTCGATGAACGTGAGCGATCGAACCGGCCGGTCTATCGCGTACGCCGCGATGGCCGCTCCCCCGGTGGACCATCCGGCCAGGTGCACGGGCTCATCGATGCCCAGCGCGCGCACGAGGGAGTAGGTGTCGTCGGCCCAGTCGCGCACCCCGCGGGTTGCGTCGAGCGCCTTGCGCTCGGAACGCCCGAAGCCGCGCATATCCGGCGCGATGAAGCGGAACTGAGAGGGAGCACCCGCCATGACGGTCTCGTAGAAGCGACCGGTCGAGAGGTTGCCATGCACCAGGATCACCGGGATGCCGTCCGCAGGTCCTGACTCCAGGTAGTGCATACGAAGGCGATCGGTGTCGATGTCGTGCGCGGTGATGCCGGCGGCGAGGTCCATCGGCTACCTTCCTCTCGGTCGATCGCACCTGTCGGGCGAGGGGGGCGACTGCGATGGCGGGAGCCTACTCGCACCGAGGAGGGCGGCATATGGCAACGGTGGAGCACGACGGCGCCGTGCTCCACTACGAGGTGGAGGGGGACGGCCCGCCCCTGCTCCTCATCATGGGCCTGGGCTACCCCATGGACACCTGGTGGCGGGTCCTGCCCTGGCTGAACGAGCGATTCACCACTGTCCGCTTCGACAACCG
>CAIVWG010000225.1 GCA_903909555.1 uncultured bacterium
ACGTCGTCGACCTCCATCTCCACCACCGTGCGCTTCTCGCCCTCGCGGGTCTCGTAGGAGCGCTGCTTGAGCCGGCCGGACACGATGACGCGCATGCCCTTCTGCAGGGACTCCGCGACGTTCTCGGCGTACTGCCGCCACACGCTGCAGCGCATGAAGACCGGGTCGGAGTCCTTCCACTCATTGGTGGCCTTGTCGAGGTAGCGCGAACTCGCCGCGACCGTGAAGGAGGCGACGGCGGCACCGCTCGGCGTGAACCGGAGCTCAGGATCGTTGGTGAGGTTGCCCACCACGGTGACGTTGATGTCGCCCGCGGCCATGGCTATGCCTCCACCGGGCGCGTGACCTTGGTGCGCAGCACGGCCTCGTTGAGATTGAGCTGGCGGTCGAGCTCGGCGACGGCGGCCGGCGTCGAGGTGACCTCGAGGACGGCGTAGATGCCCTCGGGCTTGTGGGCGATCTCATAGGCCAGGCGGCGCCGGCCCCAGATGTCGACCTTCTCCACAGTGCCGCCGTCCTGCTTGACGACGTTGAGAAAGGTGTCGAGGGAGGGCGCAACGGTGCGCTCCTCGAGTTCGGGGTCGAGGATGACCATCACTTCGTATCGGCGCATGCGATCGCCGACCTCCTCTGGACTCAAGGGCCCCGGGCGGTCCGGAGCAGGAGGTGGGGAGCCGAGGCTCCCGGTGGCCATCCCGGTGGAAGGGCCTCGTAGAGAGTACGCCGATGGCTCCCGATCTGCCTAATCGGGCAGCCTCCGCCCGCGAAGCGTCCGGTTCGCACGGGTGAGCCGTCGCCCTGGCGACTGCGCCTCCTGCGGGGGAGGTCAGCGGGCCCGGACGATCACCCGGTTCGATCGGACGCCGCCGGCGGTGAAGTAGACGTAGACCTTGCGGGCCGTCGTGCGCTGCCAGGCGAACGTCCCGTCCGCGGCGATGACGGGTCGGGCGAATCCAGCCCGGTAGGCGGGCTGCGTCGGGAAGCGGACGTACGGCGTGACCTGCTGACCGGCAAGACCCGTGCTCTGCCCGGCCACGCGGACGATACGCGGATCTGCACTGTCGCGTGACCCGACGACGACCATCGTCGGCGTCACCGGTGCGTCCGCGATGACGACGGTCAGGATCGACGTGGCCGTCGAGCCCCCCGCCGTCGCGGTGATGACATGGGCGGTGCTCGAGTGGGTCTGCGTCGGGATGCCCGACACGACACCGGTCGCCGCATCCATCATGAGCCCGTCGGGAAGGGCCGGGCTGACGGTGAACGTGGGCGCTTGGGTGAAGTTGCTCGGCGTGAACGCCGTGGTCGCTGCCACCGCCGTGCCCACCACGCCCGCGAGCGACTGGCTGGCCGGGGTGATCGTCGGCACCCCTGGCGTGGGTCCGGGGCCCGGCCCCGGGCCTGGCCCGGGGCCGGCCGATGCGACGAACGTCGTCGACCGGGGATACGGATCCGTCATGAGCCCGTAGGTGCCCGCCTGCGACGGCGTATAGGCGATGGTGCCCGCACCGCTGCCATTGACGGTGACGTACAGGTGGGAGGCAGAGCCGTCCGGGGCCGTGACCACCACCGTCTCATCGGTGCTCGCAGGGAAGCCGGTGAGCGTGATGGTCGAGGCACTTCCCACGGTGGTCGCCGTCGCCGTGATCATGGGTGAGTTCGGCGGTGCCGTCGTGGATCGCGAACCTGTCAGTGGCTGCGACGAACCCTGGCTATTGAACGCCGTGATCGAGAAGCTGTGCCAGGTCGATGGAGCCAAACCCGTTGCCGTGTAGGTCGTGGTGGGCACTGAGAATGAGGGGCCCCCATCGACGCTCACGAAGTAGTTGAGGAGCGCTGCACCGCCGTTGGAGGCGGGAGCCGTCCACGTTGCTGTGATCGACGTATCGTCTACGCCGCTGAACAGCAGGTTGGTGGGTGCGTCCGGCACGGTTGCGTACGTCGTGTCGTCCCCCGTCGCGGCAGCGGACCTGCCCGCGCCATTGACGGCATACACGTCGAACGTGTAACGCGTGGCGGGCGTCAGGCCACCGGCGGTGAAGCTCGTGTCATCGCTCCACGTCAATGGGCCACCGTTCACGCTGACCTGATATCCCAGGGTCGGCCAGCCGACCACCGCGGAGGGCGCTGTCCAGGTCACGGTGACGGTGCTTGACGTCCGGTCGGGGAAGGTGATGCCGGTCGCCGGCCCGGTGGGCGTGCCCGGAGCGGTGGTCATCTGCGATCCGGTGAGAGCCGTCGACACGCCGATCGCATTCACCGCGGTAATGGAGACGCTGTAGGTGTGACCTGCCGTGAGCCCGGTCTTGGTGAATACCGGGTTCGTGACCGTGTCATCACTGAGATGACCAACGCCACTGTCGTCGATACTGACGAGGTAACGCAGTATTGCCGACCCACCATCATTCGCCGGCGGCGTCCAGTACGTCGTCATCTGTGTGGTGGTCACGTCGCTGAAGATGAGATCCGTTGGAGCCCCCGGAGCCGTGGCCGGCACGGGTACGAACGTGATCGCCACCTGGCCGTCGCCGCCCGCACCCGCCAGGCCCGCGTTGCCCGCCGACCCGAAGGTTGCCGCTTGCGACGAGAAGCTGCCGCCCGCGCCGCCTCCGCCGGCATTGACGCAGCCGTAGGGGCCGTTCCAGTTGCCGGCACCCCCGCCGCCGTAGCCACCTCCACCACCTCCGCCACCGCTGGAGGCACCTCCGGCGCCGTAGATCCCACCGCCGCCCTTGCCCGCAAGGCCCGCGCTGCTGGCGCTCGGATTGCCGGTGCCGCTGGTCGAACCCGCGCTCCCCGAGCCGGCGCCATTGCCTCCGCCTCCGCCGACGGCGCACGGCGATCCATTCCCGGCGACACCACCACCGCCCCCGCTGCCGCCGGCCGATGCGCTCGCGGACCCGCCGGCGTAGGCACCGCCACCGCCACCCCCGCCGGCGATCACGGTGTCGTCGCTACCGACCAGCACCGCGCTCGACCCTCCGCCTCCGCCGCCGTAGCCGCCGCCGAAGCCCTCTCCGTAGTAGGGGCCGCCGTTGCCGCCCGCGCCGTAGCCCGTACCACCGGCATTGCCTGATCCGCCGAGACCGGCACCACCTCCGGCACCGACGTACACCTTGAGCACCTTGCCTGCCGTCACAGGGATCGACGCCGTGACTCGCGCTCCGCTTCCGCCGTTGCCCAAGCCGGCGTTCTTGCCACCACCTCCACCGTCGGCGACGACAGTGATCGACGCGACACCGGCCGGCACCGTGACCTGGACGTACCCGCCGCCCGAGGGGGTGCAGGTGTAGGTCGATCCCGCGGCCACCGTTCCCGTGCAGGAGGGGGTCGCGGCCGCGGGAGAGGTCATGAGGACCGGCAGGCCAGCGCCGACCAGGGCAAGCGCGAGGACCATCGCCCCTCGACTGCGGGCAGCGCGCATCACCGGTCTCCCTCGTGGGCACGGCCTGCCGGCTGCAGGCGTCTCCGGCAGTGTTCGTCCCGGCTGGCCCTCGTGGCGACCCGAAGGTGGGGAGGCCCCCAGTCGCACGCGAACCTTGCTGTCAAAACCTGGGGAAATGCCTAGGTCAGCGTCCGGACCCGCGGGGCGTCGGGCATCCTCGGCGCATGGCCAGCACGCGGGTTCTCGTGGTCGACGACCACCCCTTCGCGCTGGCCACGCTCACGGCGGCGCTCGCCGGGCGGGGCATCGAGACGCGCGGCGCGGCGACCGCGCGCGAGGCCGTGGCGTTGGCCCTGGAGTCTCGGCCCAGCGTCGCGCTGCTCGACCTCGATCTCGGGCCGGGTCCCACTGGGATCGACCTCGCGCACGCGCTGCGCCGCGAGTTCCCCTCGATCGGGATCTGCATCCTCACCAGCTTCCGCGACCCGCGTCTCGCGGGGGTGGGACTGCCCGCGCTGCCCATCGGCTCCCTGTACTTGTGCAAAGCCGATGTCACGGACATTGACACGGTCATCAAGGCCATCGGGGTCCTCGAGCACGCGCCGCTGACCCGGCGTGCGCCCCTGCAGATGACGTCGGGCCCGACCGTGGCGCTTACCGAC
This sequence comes from uncultured bacterium, assembly GCA_903909555.1. Taxonomy (GTDB): domain Bacteria; phylum Actinomycetota; class Actinomycetes; order S36-B12; family S36-B12; genus Mxb001. The sequence goes on from CAIVWG010000225.1 coordinate 4,048, forward strand.
ACGCAGGTGGAAGTGCTGTTGCTCATCGGAGAGGGCATCTCGACAGCGGAAATCGCCGAGAGGCGCGGGGTCAGCACCGGGGCGATCGAGCAGACGATCGCGCGCATCTGCGAGCGGCTGGAGATCCCCAAGAACACGTCGCGCAACCAGCGTGTCCAGCTCGTCCAGGCGCTGAACCGGCTGCGTGGCCAGGTGAACGCGACGTGAGTCGGCGAGCCTGGGTCACCACCTGGCTCTCGCCGCTGGCCCTGTCGAACGCCGCCCTCGCCTGGGCGACCGTCATCGGCGGATTCAGCACCCTCGTACTCGTGCCGGGCACGGCGGGACTCGGGTTCGTCACGTGGCCGTGGCTCGGTGTCGTCGTGGCATCGCAGGCGGCGTTTGCCCTCGTCGTCCTGGCGGTCCGCAGCATGGTGCGGGTACCGGGACCCTGGACCGTTCTCGTGACGCTCGCCGTCGCCGGCGTGGTGCGCGGCGCCATCATCGCGGTGGGGGCAAGCCTCGTCGGCATTGCTGCCCTCTCGGCGACGTCGCTCATCGGCAGGGCACT
>CAIVWG010000226.1 GCA_903909555.1 uncultured bacterium
TCCAGGTCGAGCCCCGCTCCCCCGGCAGCGTGACGCTCCAGGACCCGTGACGCTCGGGGAACAGCGTGACGTTCAGGGAATGAGGACGCCGGGGTTCATGATGCCGGCGGGGTCGAGGGCGTCCCGGGCCGCGGCCAGGGACACGGCGTACCACGGCGGCGTCTCCTGCCGGTACCACGGCATGTGATCGCGACCCACGGCATGGTGGTGCGTGATCGTCGCGCCTGCCTCGACGAGGGCATCGGACGCGGCCGCCTTGATCGCGCGCCAAGGCGCCACCAGGTCGCCGTGGCGTCCACGCGCCATCACGGTGACGTAGGGCGCGACGCCGTCCGGGTAGGCGTGGGTGAATCGGAAGGACACGCTCGCCGGCGCCAACCCCTCCGAGGCCAGGGCGCGGAGGACCGCATCGCGCACCGCGGCGACGACCCCCTCGGCTCGATCCCATGTGCAGGCCGTCTCGAACGTCTCGCACACGATCGCGTGGTCCATGAGCGCGTCGCGCAGGTAGGGCATGCGCAGGAACGCGCTGCGCCATGATCCGGCCCCCTCGCCGCGCGGCTGGGCCTGTCCGGCATGGTCAGCGCAGCACTCGAGGCCGGCGGCGAGTCGATCCTCGACGGGATGGTCGCCCGACTCGAAACCCAGGATCAGCACCTCCGCGGACCCGTCGTGGACGAAGGAGGTGGCCGCCTCCGCGCGGTCGAGGAGGCGCAGGTTCGACGGCGCCAGGTCCGACTGCGCGAGGGCGCGGACGGCGCCCAGCGCCTCCCCGAGGGAGTCGAAGTGCACCGTCGCAGCCGCGGTGAATGCCGGCCGAGGGTCGAGTCGCACCCAGGCTTCGGTGATGACACCGAGCGCGCCTTCGTTCCCCAGTGCCAGCCGGACCGGGTCGGGACCGGCGCCGGACGAGGGCACCCGCAGCGTCTCCCACGCCCCCGCGGGGGAGACCACGCGAACAGACTCGACGAAGTCGTCGATACGCGTCCGCCCCGTGGCGTAGTGGCCGCCGGACCGGGTGGCGATCCATCCGCCGAGGCTGGAGAACTCGTAGCTCTGCGGGTAATGGCGCAGCGCCAGGCCGTGCGGCCTCAGCGCATCGGCGAGCGCGGGCCCCAGGATGCCCGCCTGGATGCGTGCCGCACGCGACACCGGGTCGACGTCGAGCACGCCGTCAAGGCGCTGGAGGTCGAGGCTCAGGGTCCCGGCAAACTCCGCACCGACGTCGGGCGTGACCCCGCCCACCACGGATGAGCCGCCTCCGTAGGGGATGACGGCCACCCCGGCGTCGGATGCCCACGCGAGCACCTCCACGACGTCGGACTCATCGGCCGGGTAGGCCACGAGGTCGGGCGCGTGGTCCGCGCGCCCCTCGCGGGCCTGCGCAAGGTCGGTGAACGACTTGCCCCACGCGTGCGCGAGCCGATCGGGCTCGGCGTCGACGATGACGTGCGCGAGGGCACCGGGGACGCCGATGCCCGGGGGGGACGCGTCGTACGACGTCACGGGCGACCTTGGCGCGTCCGTGACGCCGAACCGATGCCGGGCATACGCCTCGACGAGATCGCGCTCCTCAGGCGTCAGGGCACCCTGCGGCGTGCCCCACGCCCAGGGAAGCGAGAGCCGCGGGCGGAAGGTCAACGCGTCAGGACGACGGAACCGAGGGGTCCGAGCCCACCGCGATCGGCCGACGCTTCGAGACGATGACCGCGCCGACGACGATGAGCACCGCACCGATCGCGATACCCCATCGCAGCAGGGTGTTGGCGCCCGCCCCAACCGAGAGAGACACGACAGCGGGGGCAATGAGCAGCGCCACGAGGTTCATGACCTTGATGAGCGGGTTGATGGCCGGTCCGGCGGTGTCCTTGAAGGGGTCGCCCACGGTGTCGCCGATGACGGTCGCGGAGTGCGCCTCGGAGCCCTTGCCGCCGAAGTGGCCGTCCTCGACGTACTTCTTGGCGTTGTCCCACGCGCCGCCGGAGTTCGAGAGGAACACCGCCATGAGCACGCCGGTCGCGATGGTGCCCGCGAGATACGCGCCGAGCGCGCCGACGCCCAGGCCGAAGCCCACCGCGATCGGCGTGAGGACGGCCAGGAGGCCGGGCGTGATGAGTTCTCGCAGGGAGTCGCGCGTGACGATGTCGACGACCTTGCCGTACTCGGGCTTCTCGGTCCCCTCCATGATGCCGGGGTGCTCGCGGAACTGCCGGCGCACCTCGAAGATCACGGCTCCCGCTGCGCGCGACACCGCGTTGATCGCGAGTCCCGAGAAGAGGAACACCACCGCCGAGCCGATGATGAGGCCGACCAACACGGCCGGATCGGCGACGTTGAGGATGCCGAGGTACTGCAGCCCGTCGACGGCGTTGGTCGCCGCGTCTCCCGCCACGACCGACGCACCCACGACGGCATCGCGGAAGGCGCCGAAGAGCGCGGTCGCGGCGAGGACCGCCGTCGCGATCGCGATGCCCTTGGTGATCGCCTTGGTGGAGTTGCCGACGGCGTCGAGGCGCGTGAGGACCGCCGCGCCCTCGCCGTGGACGTCGCCGGACATCTCCGCGATGCCCTGGGCGTTGTCCGAGACCGGACCGAAGGTATCCATCGAGACGATGACGCCCACAGTGGTGAGGAGGCCCGTGCCCGCGAGGGCGATGGCGAAGAGACTGAGGAGCACGACGCCGCCACCGAGAAGGTAGGCCCCGTACACGGCCGCGGCGATGACCAGCGCCGAGTAGACCGCGGACTCCAGGCCCACGGACATGCCCGCGAGGATCACGGTGGCCGGGCCGGTGAGGCTGCTCTTGGCCACGTCGTCGACGGGGCGGCGATTGGTCTCGGTGAAGTACGCCGTCAGCTGCTGGATCACCGCGGCCAGGATGATGCCGATGAACACCGAGCCGATGACATAGAGGCGGGGGTTGATGGGCGACCCCGCGGCGATCGTCTCCGCGGCGAGGCCACCGATGGACGTGATCGACTCCCAACTCGACGGGACGAAGAGGAACACGGCGGCGATGACGAGCACCGCCGAGATGATCGCCGAGATGAAGAAGCCGCGGTTGATCGCGCTCATGCCCGAGCGGTCGCTGGGGCGGGGGGAGACGGCGAAGATGCCGATGACCGCGGTGACGACGCCGATGGCCGGGATGATGAGCGGAAGCACGAGACCGAGGTCGCCGAACGCCGCCTTGCCCAGGATGAGCGCGGCCACGAGCGTGACGGCGTACGACTCGAAGAGATCGGCAGCCATGCCCGCGCAGTCGCCCACGTTGTCGCCCACGTTGTCGGCGATCGTCGCGGCGTTGCGGGGATCGTCCTCGGGGATGCCCTGCTCCACCTTGCCGACGAGGTCAGCGCCCACGTCGGCTGCCTTCGTGAAGATGCCGCCGCCCACGCGCATGAACATGGCGAGGAGGGCCGCGCCGAAGCCGAAGCCCTCGAGAACCTTGGGCGCCTCGCCCTGGTAGACGAGGACCACGATGGCGGCGCCGAGGAGGCCGAGGCCGACGGTGAACATCCCGGCGACTCCGCCGGTGCGGAAGGCGATGCGCATGGCCTTCTGCTCGCCCTCCTCGTTCGCGGCGGCGGCGACACGCACGTTGCCGCGGACCGCGAGCCACATGCCCATGTAGCCGGTGATCGCGGAGAACAGCGCGCCCACGAGGAAGAAGATGCTGCGCCCGATCCGCTCACCGGTGGTCTCGGCCGGGAGCAGGAAGAGGACGAAGAACACGATGACGGCGAAGATGGCCAGGGTCTTGAACTGCCGGTTGAGGTAGGCCGCGGCACCCTCCTGGACAGCGGCGGCGATCTCCTTCATCCGGGTCGTGCCCTCGCTCGCCGAGAGGACCTCGCGCACAAGGACACCGGCAACGATCAGGGCCAGGATGGCGATCACGGCGACCACGATGACGCTGATGAGGTTGACCCCCGTCAGGCTGATCGTGTAGGCGGCGCTAGGCATCGGACTCCTCGCGGGCGTCGGCATTCGGGACGGGGGCGCATCCCCCCAGGCTTCGGCGAATCCTACGCAGTGGCCGCCTCGGGGGATGCCATGGGGCCGCGGCGGGGCAGGAGACCCCTGTCGGCCCGGTGAAGCAGGATGTCAGCATGGCCGGAGACCTCCTCGCACTGCTGCCCTCCGGTCCGCGGGCAGGACGGGCGCACCATGTCGAGCGCCTGCCCGCGCGCGACGGTCGACCAGCTCCGTGGCCGGACTGGCTGGCCCCGACGATCGCGGCTCGGCTGGAGGCAGCGGGCATCGAACAGCCGTGGAGCCATCAGGCCCGCGCCGCCGACCTCGCCCGGGCCGGGGAGTCGGTCGTCATCGCGACCGGCACGGCATCCGGCAAGACCCTCGCCATGTGGCTGCCCCTCCTCAGCGAGCTCACCGGCGACGAATCAGCCACCGCGCTCTACCTTTCGCCCACCAAGGCGCTGGCGCACGATCAACTGCGCGCGATGCACGACCTCGCAATCCCTGGAATGCGCGCCGAGGCCTACGACGGAGACACCCCTGCGGACGAGCGCCAGTGGATCCGCGCCCACGCCAACATGGTGTTCACCAATCCCGACCTGGTCCACCGGTCGATGCTGCCGCGCCACTCGTCCTGGGCTCGGTTCCTGCGGGGACTGCGCTTCATCCTCATCGACGAGGCTCACCACTACCGGGGCGTCTTCGGCTCGCACGTCGCCGTGGTGATGCGACGCCTCCTGCGGATCGCGCAGCGGTACGGCGCTGACCCGGTGGTGCTGTCGGCGTCCGCTACGATCGCCGATCCGGCGCTCGCGGTATCCCGGTTGACCGGCCGCGACGTCATCGCCGTGACCGATGATGGCTCTCCTCGCGCGTCGCTCGACGCGGTCCTCTGGGAGCCGGGCGAGGGCAGTCCGACGTCGGACACCGCCGATCTTCTCGCCGCGCTCGTCGGCGCACGGGTGCGGACCCTCGCCTTCGTGCGCTCGCGGCGCGGAGTCGAGACCGTGGCGATCCTCGCGCGGGAGCGACTCGCGGACACGATGGCCGTCACCGACGACGACGCCGGGGCGAGGGAAGCCGAAGGTCGCATCGCGGCCTACCGCGGCGGCTACCTCGCGGAGGAGCGGCGGGCCCTCGAGGCCGGCCTGCGCGACGGAAGCCTGCTCGGCGTGGCCACCACCAACGCCCTCGAACTGGGCATCGACATCACCGGCCTCGACGCGGTCGTGGTCACCGGGTGGCCGGGCACCCGAGCCTCACTGTGGCAGCAGTGGGGTCGGGCGGGACGCGACGGTGAGCCCGCCCTCGGCGTCTTCGTGGCGCGCGAGGATCCGCTGGACCGCTATCTCCTCGACCACCCGGACACGATCTTCCGGGAGCCGATGGAGCACGTCGTCCTCGATCCCGCGAATCCCCACGTCCTCGGTCCCCACCTGCTCGCCGCAGCGGCCGAGATGCCGGTCACCGAGGAGGATGCCCTCGCCTGGTTCGGGTCCGAGGCGGTGCCGCTCCTCGACGATGCGGTCTCCCGAGGCCTCCTGCGACGACGGAGCACGGGCTGGTACTGGACCTCGCGGGAGTCCCCCGCCCACGCCATCGACCTGCGTGGCGATGGCGGTGCCCCGGTGCGCATCGTCGAGGACGGCACCGGGCGCCTGCTCGGGACCGTGGACTCGTCTCGCGCGCACTCCACCGTCCACCGAGGTGCGGTCTACGTTCACCAGGGGGCGACTCACGTCGTCCTCGATCTCGACCTGGACGACGCTGTCGCCCTCGTCCGCGAGGAGGACGTCGAGTACTCCACCACGGCGACCGAGGTCGCCGACTACCGCATCCTCGGCACGGACGCCTCAGTGGCCTGGGGCGATGCCGCCCTGTCTCGCGGCGAGGTCGAGGTGACCTCCCAGGTCGTGGGATACCTGCAGCGTCGCTTCACCACGGGCGAGGTCCTCGGAGAGCATCCTCTCGACCTGCCGGAGCGATCCCTGCGCACGCGCGGCACCTGGTGGACGCTCTCGGCCTCCCAGGTGCGTGCGCTCGAGGACCTGCGCGTGGACATCGCCGGGGCCGCGCACGCCGCTGAGCACGCGGCCATCGGTCTCCTGCCGCTGGTGGCCACGTGCGATCGCTGGGACATCGGGGGGGTGTCGACGGAGCTCCATCCGGACACCGGTCGCTGCACGATCATGGTGTACGACGGCCACGCCGGTGGGGCTGGCTTCGCTGATCGGGGGTTCGCCTCCGCGGAGACATGGCTCACGGCCACCCGGCAGCGGATCGCGGAGTGCGCGTGCGCCGACGGCTGCCCGTCATGCATCCAGTCGCCCAAGTGCGGCAACGGCAACGAGCCGCTCGACAAGCGGGGTGCCGTGCTCCTCCTCGACGCGGTGCTCGCCGGCGCGAGCGGTGGCCTGGAACGACGGGGCCTCCTGGCCGGCTGAGGCCGCAAGGCGCGAGAGCAGGGGCGGTGGCGGGACGACCACCCGCACCACGACATCCGACCCCTCGATCACGCAGTACTCCAGCCTCCCGCCGTTGGCTCCGGCGATGCGACCCGCGATCCCGCACGGATCCTCGCCTCCCCCGGCGACCCGTGCCGCCCCGGCGACCGCCGAGAGGTCTGCCGCGACGCTCGCGCGCTGGTGCGCGATGACCCCCTCGACCACGGCCCAGGACACGAGCCCCGCACACAGCAGGAGCGCCGAGACGCCCACGGCCGCGAGGGTCCCCGAGCCCTCATCGCGGCTCGCTTCGACCCGCGTGTCCACCTGGGTCACCAAGCCCTTCACGGGAGTGCGCCGTTCCACGGCGATTCCACCGCGGCAACGGCATCCGCGGACACGGTCGCGGTGATGCCGCGGAGCAGCGGCACCGGGGCCGGGACCTCCGTGGTCACTCGCGCGGTGACGAGACCGGCCTCGACGCGGACATCGGTGTCGAATCCCCCGGGAGCGGGACCCGGCACGCCGCCGCGCGCCACCTGCCGTGCGGCGGACTGGGCCACGTCCAGTGCCCGCACGTAGGTGGCGCCGAGAGACACGGCCCAGGTGAGCGCGATCGCGACCGCGACGAGCGCGGGGATCGCGAGGGCGACCTCGAGGAGCACACTGCCTCGGTCCCACGAAGCGGAGACGCTCCGCCGCTGACGCGGCAGGGGCGCGCTCCCCCGCGCTTGCGCAGCGGGCCGCGGCCCCCGGGCCGCCCTCGCCATGACCGCACCTACCCGAGGAAGAGGGAGAAGGCCTTCTGGATGACCCCCCAGAGGAGATCCCGGACGGCATCGCTGGTGAGGAGCTTGAACAGGAGACCGCCGAGGCCAGCGACGGCGACGGTGCCGACCGCGTACTCCGCGGTGGAGAGCCCGTCATCCTCCTGAGTGACGCGGTCGAGGACCCGTGTGACACGGGAGCGGTAGAGCGTGAGCATGAACACCTCCTGATCCGGCGGACGGCCGGTGCGTGCACCCGACGCGGATGCAGGAGCAGGGTCGATCCGCACGTCGGACCGGACGAGGTGACCGCGACGATCTGTGGAGCGCCGCACGCCTCAGCGCCTGGGGACAGTCGGACGCATACCCTGGATGAATGACCCTGGCCCGCCTGGTGCTCGCGTGCGCGATGGCCGTCTCAGCACCCGTGCTGGGCGCGATCGTCGCTACCCCCCAGGCCCTGGCCGGCGAGGAGGAGATGTGCCGCATCAAGGATTCCCGTCTCGATGAGATCAGCGGACTGGCGTACTCCACCCGGCACGACGGCGTGATCTGGACGCACAACGATTCGGGAGGCGGCGCGCGCGTCTACGCGCTCGATGACGAGACCTGCGAGGTCCTCGCGGTCCTGCGCATCAAGGGGGTGCCGGCCCGCGACATGGAGGCGATCGCCGCCGGGGCGAACTCCCGGGGGGAGCGGGTCCTGTGGCTGGCCGACATCGGGGACAACCTGTCCGAGCGCACCACGATCTCCCTCTACGAGGTCCGCGAGCCAGAGCAGCTGCGCAACGAGACGGTGGGGGCCCGGCGCTTCGAGTTGACCTACCCGTCGGGCGCGCAGGATGCCGAGGCGCTCATGGCGCTCCCCGACTCCCCCCGAGTGTGGATCATCACCAAGGGCATCCTGGGCGGGTCGGTGTGGAAGCCCCGCGACGCTCTCATCAAGCGCTTCGTGACCCCTCTGCGCAAGATCGGGGAGGAGCAGGGATTCGTCACCGATGCCTCGATGGCACCCGACGCCTCCCGCTACGTCGTGCGCGACTACGCGGAGGCGCGCATCTACGCCGGGACGCCGGTCGGGCGGCTGCTCACCAGCCTGCCTCTGCCCGATCAGGTCCAGGGCGAGGCCATCACGTGGACGCCCGACGGGACGTCGCTGGTCGTGGCGAGCGAATCCGACGATCGCCTCATCCGCGTGGACGTGCCGGAGGAGGGCCTGCCGAAGTCCGCGGGCGGTTCCGACGGGGAGGAGCCCGCGGAGCCCGCGGCAGACACGCAGGAGGATCCGACTCCGCAGCCGGTGATCCCCAAGGCTGTCGAGCCGGTGAGCCAGCTCGGCAATGCTGCCGTTGTCGCCCTCATCCTCGGCGGCGCGACGTTCGTGCTGGCGACCGTGGTCGTGATCATCGTCGTGATCGTGCGCGACCGCCGCGCGTAGGGAGCAGGACGGCTATCCCACTCCGTCGTCGATGAGCGGCAACGCCAGGGAGACGACGATCGGGACCACTCCCAGCAGCAGGAAGGCCGGGAGGAAGCACGCCGCCAGGGGAGCGACCGCGCGCACTCCCGCCGCTCGCGCCGCTGTCTCCGCGCGGACGCGATCGGCGCGACGCACGTCATCGGCAATCCCGGGGAGAAGGGTGGCCAGGGGAGCGCCCGACTCCGCGCTGCGCGCCACGGCCCGGCCCAGCGCCCCGAGACCGGGCTCGTCGGCCAGGGCCCTCCACGCCTCGACGGGATCAGCGCCGAGCTCGAGCGACGCCACGACACCGCGCAGCGGTTCGGCAATGGGCGGTCCCAGGGCCTCGGCGACCGCGTTGACCGCGTGGGTGACCGGTGCTCCCGACGCCAGGCATGCGGCAAGGAGGTCAGCGGCGCCCGAGGCCTGGCGTTCGAGCGCCTCGCGTCGATGGCGTCGAGCCCGCGGCTCCATGCGCGCGATGACATACGGGCCGCCCAGTGCGATAGCCACACCGCCCGCAACACCCCAGGCCCCGCCCACGACAAGCCCCACGCCGACACCCGCGGCCACCGAGATGGCGCGCACGATCCTCGCGTCCGCCAGCGAGATGCCACGCCGCGGCAGCCGTCCGGCACGGCCTCGCCTTCCCCGCGCTGTGGGCCCCGACGCCGGCGACCCGGCCCGCGCGAGCCGGCGGGCGGGCGACGGGGGCACCGCGAGGGCCGCCGCGAGAGTCATCAGCCCCGCGGCCGCGGCCAGGGACAACCCGGATCCCGTCATCGTCGCTCGTTCATCGGGCTCCGGTCACATCAACCGCTCGGCACGCGCCGCGATGCGCCCGGTCCACCACAGCCCCAGTCCGGTGAGCGCCAGGCCCGCCGCCAGGCATGCCCGCCCCGCCGGCGACCCCAGCAGCCACGACAGCGGGTCGCCTCCGAGCGAGAGCCCGAGCAACAGGCCGAGGAGGGGCAGCGTGGCGAGCAGGCGGGCGGTCGCGCGCGGAGCGGCGAGGTGCGCCTCGAGCTGTACCCGGACATCGGCAGCCGATCGCGCGCCCTCGACCAGCCGCTCGACGGCGTTCGCCAGTCCGGCCCCGGTCCCCTCCGAGACCGACCAGCAGGCGGCCAATCCCTGCAGCAGCGGCTCGTGGGTGTCCCGGGAATCCTCCCGGAGGGCGGCGACGACGTCCCCGCCCCACCGCGTCGCCGCCAGCGACCTCGGGGACACGCAGGAACCTTCCGAGGAGACGCTGCCGAGCGCGCGCTCCCAGGCACGGCGGATCGGCTGGCCCGCGCGCACTTCCGAGGCGAGGGCACCGAGTGCCTCGATCACCCTGTCGTGCCCTGCCGCGCGCCTGCGACGTGCCCCCGGCAGGAGGCTTCCCGCGCGTCGGGCGGCACGGCTCGCGACACCCGCGCACCACGCCTGCCACGTCGATGACCTCGGGTGCGTCCGGGGGGCGCCCGCGGAACGCAGCACGTCGGCGCCCGACCCCGGCACGATCAGGCAGGCGGCGAGAGCTGCGGCCACCGCTCCCCAGATCAGCATGCGACCCCGCCCTCGGCGATCGCTCCCTCGGCAACCCGCCCCGCCCGATCGTCGCGCGCGAAAAGCCGCTGCAGGTCCCCTGCCGCCTCCCCGGGCACGAGGTCCGATCCGCGACGGACCAGGGCCGGCACCGACACGACCTGACCGGAGGGATCGCGCCTGAGCACGAAGACGCCCTGCACCCGACGCGTGCTTCCCCGACCCGAGCCGTCCACGGGAGACCGCTCGACATGCACGACCGCATCCAGGCCCGCCGCGACGAGGGCGTGCACGGCGGGCCTCGGAATGCCCGCCGCGAGCCCGAGGGCCTCCAAGCGCGCGGGCACGTCGGCCGCGGAGTTGGCATGGACCGTCCCGCAGCCACCCTCGTGACCGGTGTTGAGCGCGGAGAGCAGATCGACGACCTCAGCTCCCCGGACCTCGCCGACGACGACGCGGTCGGGCCGCATGCGCAGTGCCTGGCGCACGAGGTCGCGCAGGGTGACGGCGCCCGCTCCCTCGAGGTTCGGAGGTCGAGTCTCGAGCCGGACGACATGGGGATGGTCGGGCCGGAGTTCCGCCGAGTCCTCCACGAGGAGGAGCCGTTCCGTGGGAGCGGCCAGGCCGAGGAGGGTGGACAGGATCGTGGTCTTGCCCGAGCCCGTGCCGCCCGTGACGAGGAAGCTCAGGCGCTGGCGCATCACCTCGGCCAGCCACTGCGCCCCGGAGGGCCCGACCGTGCCGGCCGCAACGAGTTCGGACAGGTCGAAGGCGCGCCGGCGGGGGATGCGCAGCGACAGGAGGGTGCCCTCAGGCGCAATCGGCGGAATCGCGGCATGGAGGCGGATGCCGTCGGGCAGGCGCGCATCGACGTACGGGCTGGCATCGTCGAGGCGACGTCCGGCGGCCGATGCCAGGCGCTGGGCCAGGCGGCGGACCGCCGACTCGCTGCCCATCCGCACCGCGCCGCGTTCCATGCCGTGTCCCCGGTCGATCCACACCTCGCCGGGAGGGTTGACGAGGATGTCGGTGACCGCGGGATCGTCGAGCAGGCCGCGCAGCGGGCCCAGTCCGATCAGTTCGTCCCGCAGCGTCGAGACGAGTTCCAGCACGCCGGAGTCTCCGAGCACGACGCCCTCGTCCCGGAGGGCGCGGGTCACGAGGGCTGGCGTCGCCGCGTCGGCATCACCGTGGGAGATCAGCCTCTGCCGCACGCGCTCGACGAGCACCTCGGTGATCACGAGGCACTCCTGCGGGCGGCGTTCTCCTGAGCACCCGCGGTTGACGAGCTGGCTCCGGCCGTGCGCGAGCGACCGCCTCGGCGGCGAGCTCCGGGCCGGCGAGCCGCGCGGCTGACCCCGCAGTCGACGAGGATCCCCTCCGCGAACCGACGCAGGGCGTGGCCCGCCGACGTGAGCGGCTCACCGCGCGCGACGGCACGATCGTGCGGAAGGCACCCGAGGATCGGCTGCCCGAGCGCCCTGCTGACATCCGACTCGGACAGCACCGACTCGCGCGTGCGCCGGATGACGAGGCGGATATCCGCCACGCAGGATCTGACGGCGTCGAGCAGGATCGATGACGACACGATGCCCGGCACGTCATCGGGAACGACGACGATCGCGGTGCGACTGCGGCCCCACGTGAAGCGGCAGGCGTCGTCGAGGTGTCGCGGGCAGTCGACGATGGTGAGGGGGTAGCCGCGGGATCCCGCCTCGAGGATCGCGGACAGCGAGTCGAGAGGGATCGGAGCGGCGCCGTCCCGCGATGCCGCGACCAGGGACACCCCACCCTGCCGCGGGAGGGCATCGCGCAACGCCAGCGGCGAGACCCGTCCGCGCGTCGCGCCCAACTCGGGCCACCTCAAGCCGCGAAGGTCCTCGCCGCCGACTCTGAGGTCGAGGCCGCCGCCCAGGGGATCCCCGTCGACGAGAAGGCAGTCCTCCGAGACGAGGGCCAGGGCGCAGGCGAGCGTGCTGGCGCCGGCCCCTCCCCGGCCGGAGACCACGGTGATGACGGGTCCGCTGCGCAGCGGGCCGTCGATGGCGTCACCGATGAGGTCGACGATCCGAGATCTGCCCTCGGCGACGTCGACCACCTCCGCGGCGCCGAGCGCCACCGCCTGCCGCCATAGGGAGTCGGTCGACGCGTCGAGACGTCGCGGCGCGCTCGAGTGATCCGCGACGCCCCTGCCGCAGACGACGACCGCATCTCGCCGCGGCATGCCGGTCAGCGCGAGGTCGGGCAGCAGGTCGTCACCGACGAGGACGAGCGATGCCGAGGCCCATCGCGCCAGCGCTGCCACCGGCGAGTCCGCGACGACCACGTCGACGCCGGCCGCCGCGGACATCGCGAGAAGGTCGTCGAGGAGCGCAGGGTCCGCGGTGACGAGAAGGGGGAGACGATCGGGTGCGGTCATGGCGGCAGCGTGGCCGGGCACCGCGCCCTCGACCGCCGCGCCGCGAACGCCTGTGGACAGCCCAGCCGCGGCGAACCTGTGGAAGAGCGCCGTCCCCTACCCTGGCCCCATGGCGGGTCCACGCCGCGCGGCCTTCTTCGACCTCGACAAGACCATCCTGGCGACCTCGAGCGCCCTGGCCTTCACCCGGCCGTTCTACCGCGGCGGGCTCCTCGGCCGGCGGGACGTCGTGCGCAGCGCCTATGCCCAGTTCGTCTTCCTGGCCTCCGGCGCCGACCACGACCAGATGGAGACCATGCGGCGCTACATGTCCGATCTCGTCCGCGGGTGGGACGTGGCCAAGGTCCAGGAGATCGTCGCGGAGACCCTCGACCACATCATCGATCCTGCCGTCTACGACGAGGCCATCGAGCTCATCGAGCAACACCGCGACGCCGGCGACGACATCATCGTCATCTCCTCATCCGGTACCGAGGTCGTCGAGCCCATCGGAGAACTCATCGGCGCCGACCTCGCCGTCGGCACGCAACTCGCCGTCGAGCAGGGCCGCTACACCGGCGAGATCCTGTACTACGCCTATGGCGAGGGCAAGGCGCAGGCCATGCGCGATCTCGCGGAAGAGAGGGGATACGACCTGGCCGCGTCGTACGCCTACACGGACTCGATCACCGACCTGCCGATGCTGGAGTCCGTGGGACACCCCACCGCGGTCAATCCGGACGCTGACCTTCGCCGTGTCGCCCTCGAGCGCGGATGGCCGATCCTCGACTTCCGCAGGCCCGTCGCCATGCGGACGCGCGTGCCGCACGTGGACCGTCGCCACGCCGCGGCCGTCGGTGCCGGAGTCGCGATCGGGGCCGCCGCCCTCGGATTGGCGTGGTACGTCCAGCACCGGCGCGCCCGACCGTGAGTTCCCCCCGGACGGCCTCTGCCTCGGGCCCCAAGGCCACGGTGTTCCAGAAGGCCGTGCTCCTCGGCATGGTCTTCATCGCCTTGATGATCCCGCCGGTCCTGCTCCTCATGCTCGGTATCGAGGGCCTGACCTCACTGTGCGTGTACGGCGGGGTCATCGCGCTCGTGGCCGCTTTCTACGACCTGCGCCTGAGCGCCGCCCTGTCGGCCGTGGCCGGCGTCTCGGCTCTGGTCGCTGTCCTCGCTCACCCGTACCCCCTCGCCGGGGCCCTCGTCATGAGCCTCGTCGCCGGAGGCGCGGCGCTGACCGCGCGCCGAGGCCTGCACAGCCCCGTGCTCGTCGTCCCTCTCGCCATCTCCATCACCGTCACGAGCCCGCCCGCGATCACCGGCGTGGCCGCCGGCCCCGCCACGGCGATCGTCGCCGGAGTGGCGATGACCGCCTGCGGACTGTGGGTGACGGCCGCGGCGCGACTGGTGCTCGGCGAACGCCGGCCACGCTTCCCTACCCGGCCGCACAGCAGGGGAGTCACGGTCGCCTACGCCGCGGTCATGGCCGTCATCGTCGGCGCCGCCACATGGGGGGTCCTCGCCCTCGGGCCCGTGGACCACGGCGGCTGGCTCCTCGTCACCCTCGTCATCGTGTTGCAGCCGTCCACGGCCGACACCATCCGCAAGACCCTGCAGCGCCTCGGCGGCACGGCCGCCGGCCTCGTTCTCGCGCTCGCGGTCAGCCTGCTCGACCTGCCCCCGGCACTGCACCTCGCGATCAGCGCACTGCTCCTCTATGCCGCCCTCGCGTCGCGCTTCGTGCTGCGGCTTCCCTACTGGGTCTACGTGACCGCCCTGACGCCGGCGATCATCCTCGTGAACACGCAGGCCGCGAGCACCCTCGACCTCGTGACCGAGCGCCTGGAGTTCACGGCGCTGGGCGGGGCCATCGCCATTGCGGTGGCCTTCGCGGCCAAGGTCATCGTGGTCGAACTCGGGCGCCGACAGGCGCCGTCACCGCTCGCGCCCTAGCGTCCTGCCATGGAGGTCCTCGAGCAGGGACGCACTCCGGCGACGGGTCGCGGACCCGCTCCGTGGTGGCGCGCCCTCGCCCTCGCGGGGGTGGCGGTCGCTCTCATCGCCACGGCCGGCCTCGCCGGAGCGCGATGGTGGGCGGAGCAGGAAGCCCGGCCCGACCGCCTCGAGATCCTCGCGGCGACCGTACTCGGGCAGGCGGGTGCGCGACTCGGCGACGGCGAGGCGGGCTGGCCCGGCGGACTGGGAACCCCGGACGGGTCCACCTCCCCCGCCGTGCGCCTGCGTCTCACGGTCGCCGGCGACCCGCAGCGCGACGAGCGCCTCCGCGCCGCGCTGCCGGGGACGGACGTGGCCGTCGTGGACTTCTCCGACATGACCGTCCCAGCCGGTGGGGAGAGCGTCACCGACATCGTCGTCGCGCCCACGGACTGCTCGGCTTCCGATGGCCGGCCCATCCCGCTGCTGGTCCGCGCGGACGGATCCGACGTGGCGATGTCCGACTCCGCCCGGTCCGCAGTGACGAACGCCCTCGCTTCCCTGTGCGCCGCGGCTGGCCCGCCCCCTTCGCTCGACGTACGCGGCGCCCTCGTCGACGTGTTCTTCCGCGATCGCACGCTCGTCGTGACGGCCGGACTGGCCAGCGGCGCCGATCGCGTCGTGCTCACACCGCTCGACGGCACCGCGCTGCGCGGGCTCGGGGCGCAGGACGTCCCCGCGGGCGCCGCTACCGGGACCGTCCGGCTGCGCTGGCTCATCTCGCCCGGGGAGATGTCACCGCACACCTCGCTCACCGGACGCGTCCAGGCCTACGCGGTGATCGGCGGAGTGGCGTACCCGTGGGTGATGACCGTCCAGCCGCCGCGGGACCTCGACGCGCCCCGCCCCCGGACACCGCTGCGCAATGACGGCGTGGACCTCGCCGAGGTGGCGCCCGGGCCCGCCCTCAACGCTGCCGACGTGCAGACGCAGTAGGGCGTCGCGGCCTCCGCGCAGGCGGTGCTGGTGGAGGCAAGCTTGGCGATCGCTCTCGGGTCTCTGCACCCGCAGCGGGCGGAATAGACGACACAACGATCGCCTAGCGGGATGGGCACCGGACCGCGGGCGCGGAGGTCCTGTCACCGGGGGGAGGACGATACGTGGGCCGACTCACGCGAGGCACCGAACCCCACGGCGGCGGCATTCCAGGCCACCCACTCGGCCATGCCCTCAGGCTCACCGGAGAGGTAGCCGCGCACGGCCGCGACGTACGACGTGCGCCCGAGCGAGAGCATCCCGGCCTCCGGGCACGACAGCAGGTCGGGATCAAGGCCTCGCGCGGCGACGACCAGCCGCACTGCGGCTCGGGCCACGAGCCCCGATCCCCAGCGGAAGGGACGCAGCGCGAGAAGTTCACCGTGCGCGATCGAGGCGACGAGCAGGGCCGGCGCGTCCGTGGGTGAGGTGAGGAGGTGCGCGAGGCCGGTGAGCCGCTCCGGGATCGCCGGCCAGGGGACGGCGGCGCCGATGTGCAGGGGATCGACGACCTCATCCGTCTGCCGAGGGCGGCCGAGGTCGTCGGGATCCGCGAAGCCTCGCGCCGCGAGGGAATGGAGGTGGGCGAGGACCTGCAGCGGCGCATGGCCCCAGGTGTCCACCTGCCCGGGCACCGCGGCCGTGACCGCCACGGAGGCGGCGACCGCGCGACCGAGCGGCGATGCGTCCAGGCCGGAACGGACGGCATCGAGCGACATCTCCGCCCCCTCGAGCGCGGCGGAGTCGCGGGCGCCGACGAGGGCAGAGGCGGCGACAATCTCGGCCGCTCTCGCGCGCACGGAACGGTCCCACAGGAGCGCGTCCACTTCGGCGCGCGCGACCGCGCAGGCGTCAGCGATGCGCGGTACGCGTTCGAGTGCCGCGAGCGGGTCGCTCAGTAGACCTGCGCTCCCTGGGCCACCAGCTCGTTGAGCACGGCTGGATCCTGCGCCTCGAGCCACTGGACCAGTTGCGCGTTGCTCACGAACTGCAGGTCCGGGTACTGCGCGGACGCCTCGGTGATGAATCGGGTGAGGGCGTTGGTGTAGGCACCGCAGACCCACGTGTTGAAGTGGTTGCCGAAGAAGAAGGGAGCCCGGTTGCCGTTGTACAGGGCATCCGTCGCTGCCATCAGGGAGTCGTACGTCGACTGCTCGATGTTGTCGCAGGTCGCCTGGTCGGCCTGCTGATTGCAGTCGTTCTGGGCACAGAGGAAGTTGTAGTCCATCGACAGGTTCGAGCGGTCGTACCCCGACACCTTCATGGTCTGCAGCGGGAAGTCCCAGAGCCCGTACTCGTTCTTGACCGGCCACTGCAGCATGCCGGCATTCGAGGCGTCGTACGTGAAGCCGTTCTCGACGAAGACGGGGTACATCACGTCACGCTGCCCCTCGAGGCACGGCGTGCGCGCTCCCTGGACGACGCTGTGGTTGAAGGGGAGCGGCTGCGGGTCGGACACTCCGTTGATCTCGGCCCAGTCGTTCATGAACATCGAGTCCTGCTCGAACTCGCTCTCCCACTCTGCCGTGCCCCACGAGTTCACGGCGCCGTCGTTGGGCTCGCACCAGTGGCCGAGGAAGTGGGTGCCGATCTCGTGGCCCTTCTCGTAGGCCTCCTTGTAGTTGGCGATCCGCTGGACCACCTCCTCGGAGTTGTCCGCGAAGCCGATGGCGGAGGAGCCCGCATCGCGGCCGGGGGTCTGGTAGAGGAACTTCTCCTCCTCCGGCAGCAGGCAGAGGCCCGAGACGAAGAACGTGTAGAACGCGCCCACCTGGTCGGCGACGTCCATGTAGCGCCGGAAGATGTCGTTGCTGCAGGCGCCGTCGAAGGAGATCACGACGAACTGCGGGGGCTTCTCGCCGGGAGCGAGCTTGGTGATCTCGAACTCCGGCTGGGGCTGGTTGACCGCGGACACCCCGCCTCCGGCACCGGTCACCTCGCTGACCTCCCCGCCCGACGGGGACTCGGACGCGGACTCGGAGGCGGACGGATCCTGGTTCGTGTCGGCAGACTCCTCAGGCGCGGACGTCTCCGAGGACGCCGTGGGATTCGCCGACTCGCCGGCCACCGGGGTCGAGGGCGAGCCCGGGAGCACTGCGCCCAGGACGAGCCCGAGGGCGGCGGCGAGTGCGAGGAGCAGGGGAACGAGGACCCGGGTCGGCACGGGACCTCCTCGCAGGGGGGACGGAAACTCAGGATCAGCCCGCAGGCTGACTCCACCATCCTGACGCATCAGGGAGCCTGAAGGTTCCCTGGGACGCGCCGATGTGACCCGGCTAGCGTGGGCCCGACACCCGTCCACCCCTAGGGAGGTCCCGTGGCCGACTCACCGGACGCCGCTCCGCAGGAGGCGCTCGAGAACCTCCTCGTGGAGAACCGCCAGTTCCCGCCCAGCCCCGACTTCGCGGCTCAGGCCAACGCCCAGGGGGCGATGTACGACGAGGCCGCGGGCGATCGGCTCGCCTTCTGGGCCCGCCAGGCTGAGCGGCTCGCGTGGGCCGAGCCTTTCGAGGAGGTCCTCGACTGGTCTCGCGCGCCCTTCGCGCGCTGGTTCGTGGGGGGCCGGCTCAACGTCGCCTACAACTGCGTCGATCGGCACGTCGACGCTGGACACGGCGATCAGGTGGCGTTCTACTTCGAGGGAGAGCCCGGGGACACCCGCGCGGTCACCTACGCCGAGCTTCAGCAGGACGTCGCCCGGGCGGCGCACGCGCTCGCGGAGCTCGGCGTCACCTCGGGGGATCGCGTCGCGATCTACATGCCGATGATCCCCGAGGCGATCGTGGCCATGCTCGCCTGCGCCCGGATAGGTGCGGCGCACTCCGTGGTATTCGCTGGGTTCTCTGCGGAGGCACTTCGCTCGCGCATTGACGACGCGCAAGCCCGCCTCGTGATCACGACCGACGGGCAGAACCGGCGAGGAGCGCAGATGGCGCTCAAGCCGGCCGTGGACGAGGCCGTGGCCCAGACCCCCAGCGTCGAGCACGTGCTCGTTGTCCGGCGCACCGGACAGGACGTGCCGATGATGCAGGGGCGCGACGTGTGGTGGCACGACATCGTCGACCGCCAGCCCGACACCCACGCGCCCGAGGCGTTCGACAGCGAGCATCCCCTCTTCATCCTCTACACCTCGGGGACCACCGGGAAGCCCAAGGGCATCCTGCACACGAGCGGCGGCTACCTCACTCAGGCGTCCTACACCCACTGGAACGTGTTCGACCTCAAGCCCGACGAGGACATCTACTGGTGCACGGCCGACATCGGCTGGGTCACCGGGCACTCCTACATCGTGTACGGCCCGCTCTCCAATCGCGTGACCCAGGTGATCTACGAGGGCACGCCCGACACGCCTCATCGGGGGCGGCTGTGGGAGATCGTCGAGAAGTACGGCGTCACCATCTTCTACACCGCGCCGACGGCGATCCGCACGTTCATGAAGTGGGGCGATGACATTCCCGCGCAGCACGACCTGTCGACGCTGCGCCTTCTCGGGAGCGTCGGCGAGCCCATCAACCCCGAGGCGTGGATCTGGTACCGCGACGTGATCGGAGGCGGCCGCACACCGATCGTCGACACCTGGTGGCAGACCGAGACCGGAGCCATCATGATCTCTCCCCTCCCGGGAGTGACCGCCTGCAAGCCCGGCTCCGCCATGCGACCGCTGCCGGGGATCGAGGCGAGCGTCGTCGACGACGCGGGCAACCCCGTCGGCCTGGGCGGCGGGGGGTACCTCGTGCTCAACGAGCCCAGGCCCTCGATGCTCCGCGGCATCTGGGGCGATGATGACCGCTACGTCGAGACGTACTGGTCCCGCTGGCCCGGGATGTACTTCGCCGGCGACGGCGCCAAGCTCGACGACGACGGCGCGATCTGGCTCCTCGGGCGCGTGGATGACGTCATGAACGTCTCGGGCCACCGCATCTCGACGACGGAGGTCGAGTCGGCCCTGGTCTCGCACCCCGCCGTGGCTGAGGCCGCGGTCGTCGGTGCCTCGGACGAGATGACCGGTCAGGGAATCGTCGCCTTCGTCATCCTGCGCGCCGGCAACGATGAGGACGCCACCGAGTTGGTGGCGGAACTTCGCAACCACGTCGCCAAGGAGATCGGCCCCATCGCCAAGCCACGGCAGATCATGGTCGTGCCCGAGCTCCCCAAGACCAGGTCGGGCAAGATCATGCGGA
>CAIVWG010000227.1 GCA_903909555.1 uncultured bacterium
GGGAATCTCTTCGAGTCAGGCATCGGCCTTCCCTTCCGCTCGCGCGTGCGCCAGAAGCATCTCGCGGATGCCCATCGTCGGGGGAGCGGGGGAGAGCAGGACTTCCACGCGTTCGCCGCTGACACGGCAAGGGTACGTCGCTAAGCCCACCCCGGCCTGGCCGAGGAGCGCTCCCGTGCGCAGGTCGTAGCGCCACCAGTGCGAGGGACAGGTGATCGCGCCGTCCCGGCAGATCCCGCCCTCCAGGGACGCGCCTCTGTGGAGGCAGGCGTTGTCGACCGCGCAGGGTTCCCCGTCCACGACGGCCACGAGAACGTGGCGCCCGAGGGCGCTCATCGCCCGCGGGCTCTGGGCGAGGTCGTCGACGGCTCCGGCATCGACCCAGGAGGGGGGCCCGCTCACGAGGGGGTGGATCCGGGCGCGGGTCTGACCGTGGCGTAGGGCTGGCCGCCGATGCCCCACTCGTCCGCGCTGACCTCGTAGATGGCGACTCGGACGCGCTCGAGGGGGACCTCGAGGGTCTCCGCCATGGCGTCGCTCAGGCTGCGGATCAGCGCATGCTTCTGCGCGGGAGTCCGACCCTCGACCAGGGTGACCTGGATCAGCGGCATGGCACCTCCACCGTTCCGAGCCGATCGAATCGCGCGACGACCACGTCACCCGGCGCTACGGCCACGGCTTCGGTGAGCGCGCCGGACAGGATGACCATCCCTGCCTCCAACCCCTCGTCGCGACGGGCCAGGGCGCGCACGAGCCAGGCCACGGACGCCGCCGGGTGGCCGAGCACGGCGGCACCGGCTGCGGTGGCGCGCAGGATGCCATTGACCTCCAGTGTCACCCCGATGAGACGAAGGTCGATGCCGAAGGGGTCCACCAGGGTCGAGCCCGTGATGAAGCCGGCGCCCGAAGCGTTGTCGGCGATCACGTCGGGGAGGGTGAATGCATACCCGGTGAACCGGGAGTCGAGCACGTCGATGGCCGGCATGACCGCGGCCGTCGCGGCGAGGACGTCGGCGGCACCCACATCGGGTCCGCTGAGCTCGTCGTCGAGGAGGAAGGCGATCTCCGGCTCGCAGCGCGGCTGGATGTACCTCGCGCACTCCAGCGCCTCGCCCGGATCCAGTCGCATGTCGTCGGTGAGCCAGCCGTACAGGGGCTCGGAGACCTTCATCTGACGCTGCTTGGCCTCGCTCGTGAGGCCCAGCTTGGCGCCGATGATCGACGAGCCCTGGGCGATCCGATCGTCGATGACGGCGGCCTGCAGGTCATACGCCATGGCCGCGTCGAAGGGGCCGAGATCGGACGTCAGAGGACTGGTCGCGGTACGGCTGCGAGCTGCCTCGGTCAGCCGCCTCACGGCTGCGGTGCTGTCGACGGCGCTCATGAGGTGACCTCCTGTTCGGCGTGCTGGCGGGCGAGTTCGAGGGCGACGTCGATGATCATGTCTTCTTGTCCGCCGACGACTTGTCGGCGGCCGAGTTCGAGGAGGATCTCTGATGTGGGAACGCCGTAGCGTTCGGCGGCGCGTTCGGCGTGGAGGAGGAACGAGCCGTAGACGCCGGCGTAGCCGAGGAGCAGGCCTGCGCGGTCGATGACCTGCTGGCGGGGCATGATCGGGCGGACGACGTCTTCGGCGACGTCCATGAGGGCGAGGGGATCCACGCCGGTTTCGATGCCGTATTTGGTGGAGACGGCGGCGAGGATCTCGGTGGGGCAGTTGCCGGCGCCTGCGCCGAGCCCTGCCGAGGTGCCGTCGAGGTTCTTGGCGCCTTCTTCGTAGGCGGCGATGGAGTTGGCCACGGCCATGGACAGGTTGTTGTGGGCGTGGACGCCGAGGGGGACGTCGAGGGCGTTGACCAGGGCGTTGACTCGTCGGCGGACGTCCTCGACGGTCATGGCGCCGGCGGAGTCGGCGATGTAGACGGTGTCGGCGCCGTAGGACTGCAGGAGGAGGGCCTGCTCGACGAGCCCTTCGGGGGAGTTCATGTGGGCCATCATGAGGAAGCCGATCGCCTCCATGCCGAGGTCCTTGGCGACCTTGATGTGCTGCTCGGTGATGTCGGCTTCGGTGCAGTGCACGGCGATCCTGGCGACGCTGACGCCGAGTTCGCGCACTTCCCGTAGGTCGTCGGCGAGACCGATGCCGGGGAGCATGAGGCAGGCGATCTGCGCGCGTTGGGCGGTCTGGCATGCCTGGGCGATGAGTTCTTTCTCGGGGACGGCGGAGAAGCCGTAGTTGAAGCTGGAGCCGCCGAGGCCGTCGCCGTGGGCGATCTCGATGACCTGCACGCCGGCCGCGTCGAGGCCGGCGACGATGCGGATGACGTCGTCGGCGTAGTACTGATGGGAGATGGCGTGGGAGCCGTCCCTCAGCGTGGAGTCGATGAGCCGGTAGTCCGTCGCGGTCATGCCGGAAGCCCCTCTCGGTGATCGGCGATCGCCTCGCCCACGCGCAGGGCGGCGGCGGTCATGATGTCGAGGTTGCCGGCGTAGGTGGGCAGGTAGTCCCCGGCGCCCTCGACCTCGAGCAGGATGACGACGCGGTGGGGCACGACCCCGCCGGGGGTGTTGTAGGGGCCCTCCTCGATCACCGGCTGGTTCTTCAGCCGGTACCCCGGCACGTAGGACGCGACCGCCTTCTCCATGTCATACACCGACTCCAGCACCGCGTCGTGGTCGGTGCCCTCCGGCAGCGCCCCGAAGACGGTGTTGCGCATGATGATGGGCGGTTCGGCAGGGTTCAAGATGATGATCGCCTTGCTCTGCTCGGCGCCGCCGATCTCGCGCAGCGCCGTGGAGGTGGTCTTGGTGAACTCGTCGATGTTCTGCCGAGTCCCGGGACCCGCCGACTTCGAGGAGACCGTCGACACCATCTCGCAATACGGCAGCCGATCCACCGCCCGGCGCACCGCATAGGCCATCGGTGTCGTCGCCTGCCCCCCGCACGTCACCATGTTGATATTGGCAGCGTCGAGATGCTCGGTCAGGTTCACCGCAGCGATCACCTTCGGTCCCCGAGCCGCCGGAGTGAGGTCCACCGCCGTGATGCCCGCCTCCGCGTACTTCTTGTGATACCGCACGTGCACATAGGCGCTCGTGGCATCGAAGACGACATCGAAGTCATCCGCGTGGCTGAGCACCCAGTCCGGACCCTCGTGGCTAGCCTCGACGCCGAGGGTCCGCGCCCGAGCGAGCCCCTCGGAGTCAGGATCGATGCCGACCAAGGCCCCGAGCTCGAGCTTGTCGCTCCGCAGCATCTTGATCATCAGGTCGGTCCCGATGTTGCCGGAACCCACGATCGCGCAACGCAAGGTCATGGGGTGTCCTTTCCTGATCAGCTGACCGTGAGCGTGATGGGGCCGAGTCGATCGAAGTCGGCCCTGAAGACATCGCCGCTGGCAAACGGCACCGCGGCATGGAGTGCCCCGGTCATGATGATCGCGCCCGCAGGCAGCGTCACGCCGAGGGGGTGAAGAGTGTTGGCGAGCCAGGCCACCGCATCCAGGGGACCGCCGAGGGCGGCCGCACCGGCCCCGGTCGCGACAAGCTCCCCGTTGCGGGTGAACACCATGCCGACGAGCGCCGGGTCGAAGTCCGCGAGGCTCACCACGCGACTGCCGAACGCCACCGCGCCGTTGGACGCGAGGTCCGCAATCGTGTCGGGCAGCTTGATCTTCCAGTCGGCGATCCTGCTGTCGACGATCTCCAGGGCGGCCACGAGGCCGCGCGTGGCCTCCCAGGCGTCAACGGCGGTGCAGTGCGGTCCCGAGAGCGGGGCATCGAGGATCACGCAGATCTCCGCCTCCATGCGCGGCGCGATGTACAGGTCCGAGGGCACGGTCCCGCCGTTCGCGTACACCGTCGAGCCGAGGACGGGTGCGTAGTCCGGCTGGTCGACCCCGAGCATCTCTTGCATGGGTCGGCTCGTGAGCCCGAGTTTGTATCCGATGATGGAGTCGCCCTCCGCTAGGAGCCCGGCGACCAGGCCCTGCTGCACGGCGTAGGCGTCCTCGGCGGTCATGTCCGGGAAGCGTTCCGTCAGGGCGGGGATGGGGGACCGGTCTCGGCGGGCGGTCAGCAGGGCGGCGGACATGTCCGCGATGTCCTGCGGTGCGGGTCTCGTCACGTGGCGCTCCTCTCAGCGCTGGTCATGGACTCGTGGGCGGTCGGTGGGTTCCCGTCGCGGCGCTGCGGTAGCCCAGGCGCCGGCTGATGGCCAGCCCCGCTTCGACAACCGGTCGCGCAAACCGGCGGAGGGAGTCATTGCCCAGCCGCTGCACCGGGCCGGCCACGGACACGGCCGCCACCACGGTGCCGCGGCCATTGCGGATGGGCGCCGCGATGGAGGCCACGCCCAGCTCGGACTCGCTGATGTTCTCGGCCCAGCCCTGCTGGCGGACCTTGTCCAGCGCGGTGCGCAGCGCGCGTGTGTCCGGGACCGTGAAGGGTGTCTTCCGGGGCAGCTTCCACCCGGTCAAGACCATGTCGAGATCGTCGTCGGGGAGGAAGGCCAGGAGGAGCTTGCCGGTGCTCGTGCAGTGCGCGTCATTGCGGTGGCCGACCCTCCCGAACAGGCGCAGGGTCTGCGGGCTCTCCCGGCGCTCGATGTACACCACCTGCCTCCCGTCGAGGACGGCGACCTGCACTGTTTCGCGCGTAGCGTTGCGGAGTTGATCGAGCACGGGGGAGCACGCCTCGTGCAGGTCGGTGTGCAAGGCCACGGACGCGCCCAGTTCGTACTTGGCGAGGCCGAGCCGATACGCCCCGGTTTGGGGATCCTGCTCGAGCAATCGCTCCTCGGCCAGGGTGCTGAGAAGCCGATGCGCCGTGCTCTTGCCGATTCCCAGGCGTCGGGAGAGTTCGGTGACGCCGATCTCGCGATCACCTCGGCCGAACTCCTTGAGCAGGCGTGCGGCATTGCGCACGCTCGACAGCGTGGAGTGCTGGCGGCGCGCCGGCGCATCGGTCATGTCGACTCCCGCAGGTGGCGAAGGAGGTACCGGCGGGTTTCCTCGGGGTCACTGGGAGGGTCGATTGCCAGGCCCTGGAGGCCGGGTGCGATGGCCTGGGCGAGGAGCACCTGGGCGCGGGGGAGTCCGCTGAGACTCGCGCCCTGCATCTCGTCCACGAGACCTTCGCGACCCGGAGCGTGCGCGCGTAGCGCGTCGAAGTCGCGGGCGGCAGACGCGTGGCTGTGCGCCAGACCGGTGCCGGCGTGCAGGGCGTGGTGCGGCGTGAGGCTACCCCCGGGAGGGACAGCAAGGTGATAGGCGACGGTCCGGATGCCCAGCGCACCGCGGACGTCGTCATGCGCGGCACCATGTGACTCGTCGATGACTCCCAGTGCGGGGACGACGACGGGATCGAAGAAGCGCAAGGACCACGACAGGTCGTCGATGCTGTCGCGCATTTCCACCTCGGGGCCGCGCGGGGCGGGGAGGGCTTCCACGGTGCCGATGACGTGGAGATTCCGCACGCCGACGGCAGCGAC
>CAIVWG010000228.1 GCA_903909555.1 uncultured bacterium
GGTCGTTGAGCGAGTCGTAGGCGATGAGGCTGCCGATGAGGAAGACCTGGGGCACGACGTTGAGGGCGCCGAACGCAAGCCGGCCGAGCGGCATCTGCGCCATGCCCGTGCGCGGGCCCCAGATCGAGATGAAGGCGACGGCGAGCGTCCCGAGCACGACCCCGATCGCCAGCCCGGTGAAGCCGATGGCGAAGCCGGGGCCCGCGCTGCCGCCGGCCGCCACCATCCCGGTGATGATCGTCCCCGGGGCCAGCAGCATGCCGGCCCACGTGGCCGCGAGCGAGCGCGGGGAGCCGCTGCGCTGGTCCTCCGGGATGCGGGCTTCCTCGATCGGCTCCTCAAGGACCGCGACGCCCTGGTCGGTCATCGAACCCGCCTCGTCACGGGCGCTGCCTTCGGCAGGGGTGCTGTGTGCGCCACGGGCGCTGCCTTCGTCACGGGTGCTGCCATGGTCCGCGAGCGTACGCATGCGAAGCCGCGCCCGTGGCGTGAATCGCCGTGCCGTTAGCGCCCGTCGATCTCGTCCGCGGCCCGGATCCCGCTGCGCAGCGCCCCCTCCATGAGGCCGGCGTACGCCCCGGCGGTGTGCTCGCCGGCGATGTGGATCCTCCCGACGGGGGCCGCGAGGAGCTCGTCGTCGCCGGGCCGGGAGTCGGCGCCGAGGCCGGAGTAGGCGAAGGTGGCCCAGGGGTCGTCGTCCCAGGTGCTGAGCAGGGCCGCGTCCCGGATCGGGTCGAGGTCCGGGCGCAGCCGCTCCAGGGCGGCCCGCCACTCACCCGCGCCGTCGGCCACGTGCAGTCCGGCCAGTGCCGGGGCGGAGCCGCTGAAGCAGTGCGCCACCGGCTGCACCCGACCGCTGGCGTCCGTCGCGGTCCAGCACCAGAAGCGCCGGGGGACGTCGAGCACCGCGGAGGTCGCCGGCTCAGTGGCCAGCGGGACGTGGAACTTGGCGGCATGCCCGCGCGCCACGCGGGACATGGCATCGCGCTGTCGGGCAGGGACGGCGGGCGTGATGTCCAGACGCTCCAGCAGCGGAAGCGGGAGGGCGAGGATCGCTCTGTCTGCCCGGAGCACGCCGTCGCGCACGACAACGTCGACTCCGGACTCGTCCGCGCGCACCGCGAACACCGGCGTCCCCAGGAGCACGCGCTCCCCGAGCTCGGCGGCCAGGGCGCGGGCGATGCCCTGGTTGCCGCCGCTGACGCGGGCCGAGGGAGCCGCGCGAAGCGAGGCGAGCGAGCCGGCCACCACGTGCGCGGAGAGCACGTCCTCCGACACCGCGCAGCTGATCGCCGCCCGCGCGGCGATGACCTCGAGCGCTGCGGGGCCGCGCTCGCCCGCCACCTGCGTTGCGATCGCGGCGGCGGCAGGCGAGCCGAGGAAGGCGCGCAGCGTGGTGGCGCCGCCGGCCGCGGCCGCCGCCGGCCGCAGCGTCTCGGCGACGTCCGCCACCTCGTCGAGCGTGACCGGCGGGGAGGTCCCGCGGGGCTCCCGGGCGTAGTAGGACATGCCCGTGGGGGCGAGCGTGAGCCCGAATCGCGCCGCGAGGCCGCGCAGGACGTCGTAGCCCTCGAGGACGAACTCCGCGCCCCGCTCGATGACGGTGTCGGCGCGGCCGGCCACGAGCTCCTGCGACCACACTCGCCCGCCGACGCGGTCCCGCGCCTCGAGGACGGTCACCTCGTGGCCACGGCGTACCAGGTGATCCGCGCAGGCGAGTCCCGCGAAACCCGCGCCGACGACGATGACCTTCATGGGCTCAGTCGTATCCCAGCTCGTGGAGCCGGTCGTCGTCGATGCCGAAGTGGTGGGCGATCTCGTGGACCACCGTGATGTGCACCTCGTCGATGACATCGTCGATGGTGTCGCAGATGCGCAGGATGGGCCGACGGTAGATCGTGATGCGGTCGGGCAGTGCCCCGGCGTAGCGGAAGTCGCGCTCCGTGAGGGCGATCCCCTCGTAGAGCCCGAGCAGCTCAGGATCGTCCGGGGGCGCCTCGTCCTCGACGATGAAGACGACGTTGTCGACGAGGCGGGCCAACTCCTGGGGCACCGCCTCGAGCGCTTCGGCGACGAGGTCCTCGAAGTCCGCGGGCGCCACCTCGATCACGGGCCCATTGTGCGGCAGGCCGCTACGGCGCCGACACGGGCACGGCGCGGAAGGCGCGGGTGTCGCTGGACAGGGCACGGATGGTGACCGACCAGGAAGACCCCGAGCCCGTGGGGATGGTCCACGACCGGATCGCCCGGCTCGCGCGGGCGTTGAAATCGCGCATCGGGACCTGGGTGAAGTCGTCGTACAGGTAGACGCGGTAGGCCCGCGACGGGTCGGGGATGCGCACATGGGCCGTCAGCGTGATCGACTTCGCCGGCGGCGGCGTGCGCATGACCGCCTCGTCCTGCACTCCCTCGCCCACGGCACTGGACGTCAGGCGCACGGGGATCGTCACGCGATCCGGATCGAGCACGCCAGTGATGGCGATCCCGTAGCTCGGCGGCGTGGAGCGCAAGGAGTACAGCGGGCCGCTCAGGGCATTCGCCTGCGTGCGCGTGCGGGGGAAGGACGCGAAGGAGTACGTGTAGAGGTACGGGATGTTGCGCCCGATCGTGTGCAGGCCGTTGTCGCTGATCGTGATCGTGTCCGTCGGGTGGTAGCCCTCGCCGCTGAGGGGACGGGCGGACCCGATGCCGAAGACCGGGACGATGTGGTCGTAGTCGGGATCGCCCTTGCCCCCCTCGTTGAGCAGGCGGGTGTTGTTGAACACGCCGATGATGACGGCATCCCCCCGGAGGAAGCGGTCCTTCACCCACGCGAGGAACTGCGCCGCCGACGCCTGAGACTCGTTGCCGTAGGGGCGTCCCTCCAGGCGCATGGCCCGGGCAGCGCGGACATCGTTGACACCGAGGAGCAGCTGGGACGACGAGCGCCACTGCGGAACGCCCGGCGATGCGAGGGCGCGCGCAGTCCACTGCGAGGCGTACTGGCCGTGGAGCATGCCCGCGCCGATGAAGGCGGTCTCCCCGCAGTATCCGAAGTTCGCGTTCCACTGGAAGCGCGGCTCCATCGCCGTGCCGCGCTCCCACCAGGTGGGCCCCGGGGCCCTGGCTTGGACGGGGACGATCGACGCGCCGGCGGCCAGCGCCAGGGTCGCGGCGCCGACGAGGACGCGCACCGCCCAGCGCGCGCGCTGTCGCGGAGAGGAGACGTAGGGCTGCTCAGTGTTCACGTGCGGCTCACCCGGAGAACGCCGCGGCCAGGGCGGCCTGGGCCTCCCGCGCGCAGGCCCGGTCCGACCGCGGCCGCTGCCGGGCGGCGGACCCCCCGGAGAAGCCCGCGAGCGCGGGGAAGCCCAGCACGTCGGTGAGGGAGTAGAACTCCGTCCACCGCAGCGCGGCGGCGGTGCCCGCGGGCGCGCCCGGCACCCCGCCGCCGACGACGCCGTAGACCTGTCGGTCGCCCCACCATTGTTCGTCGTAGCGCAGGATGACCTTCTCGAGGTTGCCCGTGGCTATGCGCCGCATTGCCGACGTGACCGCGCGCGGCAGGTCCGCCACGGTTAGCGTGCCGCTGCGCAGGATGGGTAGCGGAACGGCCACCACGACCGCGTCAGCCGAGATCGTCGCACCCGATCGGAGCGTCGCGGTGACACGCGACCCCTGCACGCGCACGCTCGTGACCGGCGTGCGAAGCCGGCACTCAATGCCGTCGAGGAGAAGCTCGACGATGTTGTCGTAACCACCGGCGACCATCGCATCGCCGCCGCGGTACTCCCCGCCCTCCTCGGTAGCCCGCACGCCGAGTCGGTTCGTGTCCAGGCCGTACTCCTGCACGATCTCGACCTCCTGGGCCCAGTCATCGATCCGGCCGGCGGTCCAGCCCGCGCGCCTGAGCCAGGTGGCCACCGACATGTCCACCGACGGCCAGGCCTCCTCGAGCCGCCCGACCAACTGCCCGATCGCGCGCCAGCGGGCGTCGGCCGCGGCGGAGACGCGCCCGGTCACGGTGTCGCGCACGACGGCGTCGCCGTAGTTCGTCGGCAGGAGCTTCAGATCGGCCTGACGGGCCAGCGGCACGAGAGGATTGCCGCGCAGCGCGTGGATCCATGCTGCACCGAGTTCGACCGGTGCGCCCCATGCCGTGTCGCTGTGGATGCGGCCACCGATGCGATCGCGCGCCTCGACGACAGTGACGTCGACTCCGGCATCGGTGAGCCGCCGTGCCGCGCACGCACCGGCAATGCCGGCGCCGATGACGATCGCGGTGCGCGCCCTCGCACGGTCGAGCAGGCGCCTCGCCGCGTGCTCGCCCGAGAGATACGCGCCCGTGGTCGTCGCGGGGAACTGCGTACTCGCGTACTCCCCCGCCAGCGTGATCCGCCCGCCGATCATGGCATCGGCCAGGGTGCGGCGTACTGACGGCGGCGTGCCCGGGGGCAGCGCGGAGTAGGAGCCGCGTGACCAGGGATCGGTGTCCCAGCGGGTCACGAGCGCGGCGGTCGGCTCGGGAATGCGCCGCCGCACTGACGCCGCGGCGGGACGGAAGCCGGCGAGGAGCGGCGTCGCGGCCAGGCCAAGGCCCGCCGCGAGGAACCCTCGTCGATCCACGCCCCCATCCTCTCCATCGACTTTTCGGTTGACTGGCCGCCACCATAACGCCACAATTGTGGCCATGGCCACTCAGCCGCTCCGCTATGTGCGCGACCACCTCTCCGAGATCGTCGACCAGGTCAGCCGCGAGCACGACCGCGTGGAGGTCACCAAGAACGGCCGTGTCGTCGCAGTCGTTCTCAGCAGCGAGGAGCTGAGCGCGCTGGAGGAGACCCTGGCCGTGCTCTCCGATCCCGAGGCGCTCGCCGACATTCGCGACGCCGATGCGGCCTATGCCCGCGGTGACGTCGTACGCGGGGTCGATGCCGTCCGCTCCGTGCGCACGCCGTGACCGCTGACGGTCCCTACGACATCGCCCTCTCCCCAGCATCTCGTCGCTCCCTCGCAGAGGACCTACCGGAACAGGTCGCTGCGGCCATCATCGAGTTCCTCACGGGCAGCCTCATCGACGCGCCGCGCACCGTGGGTAAGCCCCTGGTCGGCCAACTCTCGGGTGTCTGGTCGGCGCGCCGGGGTGCCTACCGCGTCCTCTATCGAATCGATGAGACCGAACGCACGGTGCTCGTGGTGCGCATCGACCACCGTCGGGATGCCTACCGCCAGTAACTGACCCTGCGTGAGCCCATGTCCAACGCCGTAGCGTCGGAGCGCACGTCCTGACCAGCAATCCAGACCTACGGAGTCCCACCCCGGCCAACCGACCGCGACCAGGTGAAGGTCCCGCTGCCCCTCCTCGTCGCGCATCCCAGGACCCTCTGGGCACGGGAGTGGGTTGCAGATCGGGGCCCTGCCTCCCCCCGACACCACACGGGCGCACCCCTCCCCTATCCTGTTCCAGTCTCCGGCGTCGGTTCGGGTCGATGGTCCCCATCGTCTAGCGGCCTAGGACTCCGCCCTTTCAAGGCGGCAGCGCGGGTTCGAATCCCGTTGGGGACACGGTCTCAGCACCATCGAGGCCCCGTAGCGCAGTTGGTTAGCGCGCCGCCCTGTCACGGCGGAGGTCGCGGGTTCGAGTCCCGTCGGGGTCGCCATCATCGGCTCGTTCAGCCTGACCGATCCAGGCGAGGTCACTCATGGTCAATCCGTTCCTCGAGGACGGCGTCTGGCTGAAGTCGGCCCTGCACACCCACACGACGCTGAGCGACGGCAGCCTGCCTCCGGACCGCCTGGTCCAGGCGTACGTCGACGCCGGCTTCGACCTGGTGTCCATCACCGACCACTGGCGCCTGGCCGAGCCCGCCCCGCGCGATGACGTCGTCCTGCTGCCCGGGGCCGAGCTGGGCTTCGACATGCTCAGTCCGCTCTACCCGCGGCAGTCCGCGGAGTTCCTCGTCTACGGCCTCGACCACATCCCCGACAACCCGGGCGGGAACCGCGACAACTGGTTCTTCCACGACGGGGAGAACTACGAGGTGCGCACCTTCGCATCCCTCACGTCCGGGATGGACTGGGTCTCGACCATGAATGCCGTCGCCTACGTCGCACACCCGTACTGGAACCACCTGTCGCAGGAGGAGCTCACGTCGATGTCCGGCTACGCCGGCATCGAGGTGTTCAACGGCAGTTCGGAGTCCGAGTGCGGTCGCGGGGACTCCACGCCCTGGTGGGACACCCTGCTGGGGCAAGGTCGGCAGGTCTTCGGGATCGCCACGGACGACCAGCACTATCCGCTCACCGACCTCGGGCTCGCCTGGACGATGCTGCGCGTCACGGAGCGCACGCCGCAGGCGGCGCTGGAGGCGCTGCGCACGGGGGCGGCGTACTTCTCGGAGGGCCCGTCCCTGCACGAGATCGTCGACGCCGAGGGCGGCATCGAGGTGGCCTGCTCGCCCGCGCGGTCGGTGCTCGTGCAGGCACAGGAGGAGTGGGGCACGTCGGTGAACGCCGGTCGCGCGGGCCGGCGTCAGGGGCGCATCCTCGAGCAGGACGGCGACGGGCTTATCACCCGGGCGTTCGTCGAGACTCCGGACGACCTGCGCTTCCGCCGCGTCACGGTCGTCGATTCAGGAGGTCGGCGGGCGTGGAGTAATCCGCTCTAGGCGTCGCCGCTTCGCTCACGCGGCATTCGGGTCCGGCTGGTGGATGCCGAACGTGTTGCCCTCGGTATCGAGGTAGTAGCCCTGCCACGCCATCCCGGTGAGTGCCGTCTTCGGCAACGCGACCGACCCGCCCGCGCCCAGGATGCGAGCGTGCGCGGAGTCGTAGTCGTCGACCTCCACCGTGCACTCGAACGCGTTCGCGCCGGCACCCATCGCCGGCTTGGGCCGCTGAAGCAGTCCGCCGTTGTTCCCCGGCTCCCCATCGGGGCCCGTCACGATGCCCCAGTATGGCGATCCGACGAACGCGCCGTAGTCCTGGAACTCCCACCCGAAGGCCGCGGCATAGAAGGCCTTAGCCCGCTCGACGTCATCGGCTTGGACCTCGAAATGAACGACTCGCGCCATGGCGCACTCCCTCCGCCGGGGAAACGGGCGAATCGACAGGCTAGGCCCGACTCATCAGGTCCATGGGGAAGACACGGGGGCAGAGAGCGGGCACA
>CAIVWG010000229.1 GCA_903909555.1 uncultured bacterium
CTTCACGCAGGTGGGCATCGCCGGGCTCTCCCCGGAAGCCGAGCCCTCCCCGGCGCGCCTCGCCGAGGTGGTGGGACTGGTCGAGGACCAGGGCGTGACGACGATCTACTACGAGACGCTCGTCGATCCCCGCGTGGCCGAGACAGTGGCGGCCGAGACGGGGGCGCGCACCGCGGTCCTCGACCCCCTCGAGGGACTCCCCGAGGGCTCCGACGGCAACTACGTCACCGTGATGCAGGGGAACCTCGCGCAGGTGCGCGAGGGGCAGGAATGCGCATGAGCCCCCCCGTCGTCTGCTGCGACCGGGTGTGCGTCGATATCGATGCGTCCTGCATCCTCAGCAACATCACGCTCGACGTTCCCGCCGGGGAGTTCGTCGCCATCCTCGGATCCAACGGCTCGGGCAAGACGACCCTCATGCGCGCGATCCTCGGGCTGGTGCCCATCACCTCGGGGGAGATCGAACTCTTCGGCACTCCCCTGCCCCGCTTTCGCTCCTGGGACCGGGTCGCCTACGTCCCCCAGCGCCTGCACTCCGCAGGCGCGGTGCCGGTGTCGGTGCACGAGGTCGTCGGCGCCAGCCTCATCTCGCCGCGCCGCCGGCTGCCGCGCCGAGGCGATCGGCGCACGGTGCGCGATGCACTCGCCCGGGTGGGGCTCGAGGATCGGCGCAAGGATCGCTTCGACACCCTGTCGGGCGGACAGCAGCGACGGGTCATGATCGCAGCGGCCCTGGCGAAGGGCTCCGACCTGTACGTCCTCGACGAGCCCACCGCGGGCGTCGATGCCGAGAGCCAGGAGCACCTCGCGCGCACCTTCGCCCACCTACGCGACCAGGGGCGCACCACGCTTCTCGTGACCCACGAGCTCGGCAGCTTCGCCTCACTGGCCACGAGGATCGTGGTCCTCGGGTCACCGCGCGGCGAGTCGTCCCGGGTGCTCTACGACGGGCCTCCCCCGGTGCCGGAGCACCTGGCGGAGAACGTCTGGCACCACAGCGAGGACGTCGTCATCCGCCCCGACGAGGGCGGACTGCTCCACCGGGACGTCGCGCCGTGAACCTCCTGTCCTACGACTTCATGCAGCGCGCGCTCATCGCGGCGGCCCTCATCGGGATCATCGCGCCGCTCATCGGGGTCTTCCTGGTCCAGCGTCGGCTCGCCCTGCTCGGCGACGGCATGGGGCATGTCGCACTCACCGGCGTCGGGCTGGCGTTCCTCACCGGCCTCGCCCCGGTGCCGACCGCCCTGGTCGTGGCCGCGCTGGGCGCCCTCATCCTCGAACTCGTGCGGGCACGCAGCCGCACCGCCGGCGACCTCGCGCTGGCCCTGGTCTTCTACGGGGGCATCGCGGCCGGCGTCCTGCTCACGTCCCTGGCCTCAGGCAAGGGCACCACCGCGCTCAACCAGTACCTCTTCGGCTCGCTGTCCACGGTCGCCACGGAGGACGTGCTGTGGCTCGTCGCCGCCAGCGTCCTCGTCCTGGTCATCCTCGCGCTCTTCGGCCGCGAGTTCTTCGCCATGACGCTCGATCCCGACGTCGCCCACGTGCAGGGGATCAGGACGACCCGGCTCGGCATCCTGCTCACCGTTCTCGCCGCGGTCACCGTGGTCATCGGCATGCGCACGGTCGGGCTTCTCCTGGTGAGCGCGATCATGATCGTCCCGGT
This sequence comes from uncultured bacterium, assembly GCA_903909555.1. Classification (GTDB taxonomy): domain Bacteria; phylum Actinomycetota; class Actinomycetes; order S36-B12; family S36-B12; genus Mxb001. Next base: position 1,670 of record CAIVWG010000229.1, read on the forward strand.
CGCCGCGGCCCAGCAGCTCGCCGGTTCGTTCCGCGCGACCGCCGTCGGCGGCGTCATCCTCGGGCTCGTCTGCTCCGTGTCCGGGCTCGCCACGTCGTTCGCCATCGACGTGCCCCCGGGGCCGACGATCGTCCTCCTCGCCCTGGCCGCGTTCGTCCTCGCGGCCCTCATCGCCATCCCCCTGCGACGACGGCGGCAGCGGCACCCGCACCTGGTCGACGACGCGTCCCACGTCCACGACCCTGCCGATCAGCACGACACCGGGCACCGCGATGCCTGACGCGTCTGTCCAGCCCGCGCGCCGCCAGACCCGCCAGCGCGCCGCGGTCGCCTCAGCCCTGGAGTCGCTGGACGACTTCCGATCCGCGCAGGAGATCCACGATGAGCTGCGCCGCGCCGACCAGGGAGTGGGCCTCACCACGGTGTACCGGGCCCTGCAGGCCCTGGCGGGCGAGGGACTCGTCGATGTCATCGTGCGCAGCGACGGCGAGGCGGTCTACCGCAGGTGCAGCACCCACGGTCACCACCACCACCTCGTGTGCCGCTCATGCCGTGCCGCCATCGAGGTCGAGGCGCCCTCGGTCGAGTCCTGGGCCGCGGAGGTCGCCCGTGAGCATGGCTTCACTGATGTCAGCCACACCGTCGAGGTGTTCGGCATCTGCCCGGACTGCGCGGGCCTCTACTCGTAGGGGTTCTTGGGCTGGGGGACCTCGACGAGATCGCGGACCTGGACCAGGGGGATGGCCGTGGCCGACTTCGTGCCGCCGCCGGGGACCCAGGTGCCCGTGACCGTCACCCACGTGTCCGCCGGCAGTTCCGGTGCCTCCACGGCCTGGATCTTCGACGCGATCGCGTCGGCTGCGCAGCACGCGAGGGACAGGCGCGTGAGCCACCAGCCGCCCTCGGGATTGGGCGTGACGAACCCCGTCATCTGGACCGTGCGCCCCTCGAGGGTGAGCCCGCTGTCCCACACCGCTCGCCCGACGTAGTCGGCGACGGTGACCTCCACCGGGTCCCCCGGCGGCAGCGGGGGGGCCTTGGCCTCGGCCGGAGGGGCGGCGTTGGTGGTGTCCCGCGCCGCAGCGAAGGCGCCCAGCGCCGGGGGCGCGATGAGGAAGATCGCGAACACCGGGAGCAGGAGCAGCCACGCCGCCCGCGGACCGTGGACGTGCGAGTGGCCGTCGTCGTCGACCGGATCGTGCGGGTCGGGTTCCTCCGCGGTCTCCCCCCGCCGTGCGCGGCGGATGACGTCGATGAGCGCGAGCACGCCGAGCACGACGAGCGTCCCGCCCGAGAGGAGCAGCCACGGGCGCATCCCCTCCTTGACGTAGTTCAAGAAGGTGTCCCCGATGGAGATCCGGAGCACCGCACCGCCGACGAGGATGAGGATGACGGCCTGGACGTCGCGTCTCATGTGAGAAGCCACCACCCCACGAGCATGCTGAAGAGGACGGCGAGGACGAACGTTGCCGGGGCGAAGCGGGTCGCGAACGTGCGGGAGAAGGTGCCCGCCTGGAGCGAGATGAGCTTGATGTCGACCATCGGGCCCACGACCATGAAGGCGAGCTTGGCCGTGAGGGAGAACTCGGTGAGGCTGGCCGCGACGAAGGCGTCGGCCTCGGAGCAGATGCTGAGCACGACCGCGAGGCCGGCGAGGGCCAGGATCGACAGGACCGGGTGGCTGGCGACCGTCGCCAGCCACTCCTGGGGGACCACGACGTTGAGGACGGCCGCCGTGAGGCCGCCGATGACGAGGAACCCGCCCGCGTGGAGGAAGTCGTGCGTCGCGGTGAGGCGGAAGGTGTGCCACGGGTTGTCGCCGGTGAGGTGGTCCCGCGGCCCGATGCGCAGCCACTCGAGCTTGCCGAAGCGCAGCCACAGCCAGCCCATGACGACCGCGGTGGCGAGGGAGGCAAGGAACCTGGCGACGACCATCATGGGCTCGCCCGGGAACGCCACGAAGGTGGAGGCGAGCACGATGGGATTGATGGCCGGCGCCGAGAGGAGGAAAGCCAGCGCCGCGGCCGGGGTCACCCCGCGCGACATGAGGCCGTTGGCGACGGGGACCGACGCGCACTCGCAGCCGGGGAGAACGGCGCCCGCTGCGCCCGCCACGGGCACGGCGAGCGCGGGGTTCTTCGGCAGCGCCTTCTTCCAGAACGACACCGGGACGAACGCCGCGATCGCGCCCGACAGCACGACGCCGAGCACGAGGAAGGGCAGGGCCTGGACGACGATGGAGATGAAGATCGTGGCGCCGGTCTGCAGCGCCGGGTTGTCGAAGAGATCGACCAGCCAGCGCTGGCCGATGATGAGGAGGAGCAGCAGGACCGCGAGCACCTCCAGGGACCCGGGGCGGTAGCCCCGCTTCCCCTCGTGGGTGTCCCGGCCGTCCGCGTGACTGGTCACGACGGCACCTCACCCCGGGCCGAGGAGACTCCGATATTGGGCACGGCGCCTCCATAGCGGCGGTCCCGGGCCGCGTACTGCTCGCATGCCTTCCACAGGTGACGGCGGTCGACGTCGGGCCAGAGCTCCTCGAGGAAGACGAGTTCGGCGTACGCCGACTCCCACAGCAGGAAGTTGCTGATGCGCTGCTCCCCTGAGCTGCGGATGAAGAGGTCGACGTCGGGCATGTCCGGCTCGTCGAGATGGCGCGCCACGGTGCGCTCGTCGACACGGTGGGGATCGATCCGGCCCTCGGCCACGCCGCGCGCGATGGCCGCCGCGGCATCCGCGATCTCGGCGCGGCCGCCATAGTTCACGCACATGGTCAACGTGAGCACGTCGTTGTCCTTGGTCATCTCCTCGGCCGTCTGCAACTCGCGGATGACGCTCTTCCACAGCCGCCGTGGCCGGCCGGCCCACCGCACGCGGACCCCCAGGTCGTTCATCTCGTCACGCCTGCGGTGCACCACATCGCGGTTGAACCCCATGAGGAAGCGCACCTCATCGGGAGAGCGCTTCCAGTTCTCGGTAGAGAAGGCGTAGGCCGACAGCCAGCGGATCCCCAGCTCGATGGCCCCGTGGACGCAGTCCAGGAGGGCGAACTCGCCCGCCTCGTGCCCCGCAGTCCTCGGCAGCCCGCGCTCCTTCGCCCAGCGTCCGTTGCCGTCCATGACGATGGCCACGTGCTCGGGGACGAGGTCGCGCGGGAGGCTCGGCGGCCGGGCCCCGCTGGGATGCGGGGTGGGAGCAGCTCGGGGACTCGGGGGCACCCCCCCATCCTCGCACCGAGCGCCCCCGCGACCGCCTGCTGCGACCCGCCTCAGCCGCGCTCCACGAGGGGCAGCGAGCGCAGGCCGCGCTCGAGGTGCCAGGTCACCAGGGCGGCCGCGAGGCCGCTGGCCTCGCGGCGCTGGCGATCCTCGCTCGCGTCGGCCACGGTCCAGTCGCCGGAGAGCAGGGAGCCAAGGAGCAGCAGGGTCTCCGGAGCCGGAGTGGCGCTCCCCGGCACGCGGCAGTCCGGGCACAGCGCCCCGCCGCCCGGCACGGAGAAGGCCCGGTGGGGCCCGGGGTCGCCGCAGCGGGCGCACGCCGAGAACGACGGCGACCAGCCGGCGACGGCGAGGGATCGGAGGAGGAAGGCGTCGAGGATGAGGGTGGGGTCGTGCTCGCCGGAGACGAGGGCCCGCAGGCCGCCCACGAGCAGGAGGTACTGCTGGACGGCCGGCTCGTGCTCGACGGGCGTGAGCCGCTCCGCGGCCTCGAGCATGGCGCTGCCGGTCGTCCAACGCCGGTAGTCGCCCGAGAGGTCCGCGCCGTGATGGGCCAGGCTCTCGGCCTGGGTCACCGTGTCGAGGGACCGACCCTCGTACAACTGCACGTCGACGTGGCCGAACGGCTCGAGCCGTGCGCCGAAGCGGCTGCCGGTACGGCGTACGCCCTTGGCGACCGCCCGCACCCGACCGCGGCCGCGCGTGAGCAGCGTGACGATCCGGTCGGCCTCTCCCAGGCGCTGGGTGCGCAGGACGACGGCCTCGTCACGATACGAAGGCATACGCCATGCTCTCTCATCCTGCTAGCGTCCGGCCATGAGCGACATGCCGCCCGAGGCGCCCCCGCCCGAGCGACCCACGCTCATCACCATCGGACTGGATGCGCGCGGGCTCCGACGCGCGCTCGTGGTCGTCTTCGCCGCGATCATCCTCTGGCAGCTCCTCCAGTGGTCCTGGGGCGCGCTTGCCGGGTTCGCCTTCAACATCCTGCTGTCGTTCCTCATCGCCATGTCGTTCGACCCGCTCATCAGCGCGCTCGTGAGGCGCGGCTGGAGACGCGGGCTGGCCACCGCGCTGGTGCTCGGGTTGGTCTACCTCCTCGCCGCCGGCTTCCTCGTGCTCTTCGGGAGCCTCTTCGTCCAGCAGCTCACCCAGTTGGTGAGCACTCTCCCCCAGATCGTCACCGACCTGGTGGCGTGGCTCAACGGGACGTTCGGCCTCTCCATCGACGCGGCCGCCGCCGTGGAGACCTTCTCGCTGACGCCCGAGCAGCTCGGCGTCTATGCCAGCCAGTGGCAGGGAGGAATCCTGGGATTCCTCACCGGCGTGCTCAACATCTTCGTGAACATCGTCATCATCGTGATCTTCTCGTTCTATCTCGCGGCAGACGCCCCGCAGATCCGACGCACGATCGCCTCGTGGATGCCGCACTCGTCCCAGCGCGTGGTCATCACCGTGTGGGACATCGCGATCGAGAAAGCCGGCGCCTTCGTGCTCAGCAAGATCATCCTGGCGACCCTGGCCTCGGTCGTGTACTCCGCCTTCTTCTTCATCATCGGGGTTCCCTTCTGGCTACCCATGGGCGTCTTCGTCGGGTTCGTCAGCCAGTTCATCCCCATGATCGGCACGTACATCGGCCTGGCCGTCCCCATCGTGTTCACCCTGGCGGTCAACCCCCTGAACGCCCTGTGGATCGTGATCTTCGCGACGGCGTACCAGCAGGTCGACACCTACCTGCTCACGCCGCGCCTCGCCGATCGCGTCATGTCCTTGAACTCCGGGCTGTCGCTCGCGGCGGTCTTCATCGGTGCGGCGCTCTTCGGCCCCGTCGGCGCCATCATCGGGATCCCGCTCCTCGCCATCGTCCTCGCCGTCCTGGAGACCTACGGGCACAGGTACGACCTGGTGCCGGAACTCGCGCATCCCGGGGAGTACGAGGACCCGAACGTGCCCCGGGACGCCGCAGGGGCGGCGGACGACCCGGCGCCCTCCTAGGCCGATTGGGCCGCGAAGGCCGCTAGAAGCCCAGCCGGCGCAACTGCCGGGGATCGCGCTGCCAGTCCTTGGCGACCTTGACGCGCAGATCGAGGAACACCGGCGTGCCGAGCAGCGCCTCGATACCCGCGCGCGCGCGCGTCCCCACCGCCTTGAGCCGCGATCCGCCCTTGCCGATGATGATCGCCTTCTGGCTGTCACGCTCGACGAACACCACGGCGTAGATGTCGAGCAAGGGCCGGTCCTCCGGGCGCCCGTCACGCATGGCCATCTCCTCGACCACCACCGCCAGGGAGTGGGGCAGCTCGTCGGTCACCCCCTCGAGGGCGGCCTCGCGGATGAGCTCGGCGACGAGGATCTCCTCGGGCTGGTCGGTGACCTCGTTGTCGGGGTAGAGGGAAGGTCCCTCCGGCAGGGCCTCGACGAGCAGGCCGGTGAGCAGGTCCACGTGATCGCCCGTCACCGCCGAGACCGGGACGATCTCCCCCCACTCCAACCCGAGGGCAGCGCCGAGCTCGGCCACCTCGATGAGGCGCTCGGCGACCACCGGGGGCGGCACGAGGTCGGTCTTGGTGACGACCGCGTAGGTCGTGCGCGCCCCGCCGCGCCGGGCGCGAGAGAGTTCCGACGCCACGAAGCGATCCCCCGGGCCGACGGGCGAGTCCGCCGCGATGCACATCGCCGCGACATCGACCCCGGACCAGGCCTCGCGGACCAGGTCGTTGAGCCGCTCGCCGAGCAGCGTCTTGGGCTTGTGCAGCCCGGGGGTGTCGAGCATCACCAGCTGTGCCTCGGGTCGCGTGAGGATCGCGCGGATCACGTGACGGGTGGTCTGCGGGCGACTCGAGGTGATCGCGACCTTCTGCCCCACCAGGGCGTTCATGAGCGTGGACTTCCCCGCGTTAGGGCGCCCCACGAAGCACGCCAGGCCCGCACGATGGGCGGTCACGATGATGACCTCCGGCCCTCGCTCGCACCGAGGATGCCGAGGGCCACGACGATGACGACGCAGCCGAGCCAGCCGAGCAGCGTGAGCGTCTCGCCGAGGACGAAAACCCCGAGCACGGTCGCGAACATCGGCTCGGCGAGCGTGATGGTCGCGATATGACCGGGCTGCAGGACACGGAGTCCCGCGCCGAAGAGCACGTAGGCC
>CAIVWG010000230.1 GCA_903909555.1 uncultured bacterium
ACGCGCGTGGCCGTGGATCGCGTCGAGACACAGCAGGCATCCGTGCGCGTCCGACTGGCGGCACCCGCCACGCGCGCTAACGTCCTCTTCGAGACCTCCCGTGCCTACGCCGGCATCGCCGTGACGACGGACACCTCGCGGCTGGATGCCCTCGCCGCCATACCCGGAGTGAAGGCGGTCCACCGCCTTGTCCCGAAGACGAGGGACAATTTCATGGCGGTGCCCCTGATCGAGGCTCCCGGTGCGTGGGTGGATGCCGGCAAGACCGGGAGGGGCATCACGATCGGCATCATCGACACCGGGATCGACTACACGCACACCGACTTCGGAGGCCCGGGGACGGCCGCCGCCTACGACGCGGCCCTGGCGGCGAAGAACGCCGGTGAATCTCCCGTGTACCCCGACCCCGCCAAGATCCCCGGCGGCTACGACTTCGCGGGCAATGCCTACGACGCGGCGAACCCCGATTCCATGCCGCAGCCGGATGACAATCCCCTCGACTGCGAAGGTCACGGCACCCACGTGGCCGGATCCGCCGCGGGCTACGGCGTGAATGCGGACGGATCGACCTACGTCGGTCCGTGGGACGCGGGCACGCCCTTCGACACGATGGGGATCGGACCGGGTGTGGCTCCCGAGGCGATCCTCTACGCGCTCAAGGTGTTCGGCTGCTCGGGATCGACCAATCTCGTGGTGGAGGCCCTGGACTGGGCCGTGGATCCCAACGGTGACGGCGATCTCTCCGACCACCTTGATGTCGTGAACATGTCGCTGGGATCCGCCTTCGGCTCGCCGCAGGATCCCGACTCCGTAGCGTCGAACAACGCCGTCGATGTCGGAGTCTCCGTCATCGCCGCAGCCGGCAACGCCGGCGACATCTACGAGATCTCCGACTCACCCTCCAACGCCACCAAGGCCCTCTCCGTTGCTGCCTCCGAGGACCGCGGCGAGATCGCGGACGGATTCATGGCCTCGATCGCAGGCTCGCCCGCCACCTACCCGGCCTCGCTCTCCTCCGAGTACTCCTGGACGACGGGGCCCGGCATCACGGATGCCCCGCTCGTCGAGCTCGGCGACTGGGGTCAGCCCCCGAGCCCGGACAACAACATCGACGGCTGCGATCCGCTCAGCGCCGCGGACGCCGCCAAGATCGCCGGCAAGGCCGTGCTCCTGTGGTGGGACGACGACGACGTGTCCCGCCGGTGCGGCTCGGCAGGCCGGTCCGACTCAGTCGCAGCCGCCGGCGCGGTGGGGGCGGTGCTCGGCGCAGGCACGCTGATCTTCCAGGCGAGCATCTACGGGAGCAAGGACATCCCCGTGATCCTTGCGAACGCAAGCGGTACCGACGCCCTTCACTCCGCTCTTGGCGAGGGCAAGACGGTGACGGTCACGCTCAACGACGACCTACGCAATGCCGAGCGCATCATCGTGCCGGTGGGACCCACGGACCCGACCGACACCCTGGCCCCGTTCACGGCTCGGGGGACCGCCATCGCCGGCAACGTCAAGCCCGACGTATCCGCCCCCGGTTCCACGATTTTCTCCGCCGCGTCGGGAACGGGCGACGAGGGCGTCTCCCTGAGTGGGACATCGATGGCGACCCCCATGACGGCCGGCCTCGCCGCGCTCCTCACCGAGGCGCGCCCGGGCTGGAGCGCCCTGGACATCAAGGCCGGGATCATGAACACCGCCCGCCACGACCTCTTCCTCGATCCGGGGCAGACCGGCCCGCGGTACGACGTGCTCCGAGCCGGATCCGGCCGGATCGACGCGATGGCCGCGGTGAAGAACCGCGTCCTCGCCTACGTCGTCGACGATCCCGGCGCCGTCAGCGTGTCCTTCGGCGTGCTCAACGTCAAGGCCGGGACGGTGTACTCCGCGAGCAAGACGGTGCGCATCTCCGACAAGCGCTCGAGCGGCAGCGCCCGGACCTACGGGATCGACCTCCGTGCGATCAACACCCTGCCCGGCGCGTCCTTCTCCGCCTCCCGAACCTCTGTGACCCTCAGGCCCGGCCAGTCTGCGGACGTGGCGGTCACCCTCCGAGTGAATGCTGACCGCCTTTTCCACAAGGCCGATCCCACGATCACCCTCGATCCGTACGGCATCGGGCTCATGCGCGATTTCCTCACCGACGTCAGCTCCCTGCTCGTGGTGTCGAAGCCGTCGGGCGGAACGCTGCGCGTCCCGGTGTTCGCGGCACCCCGTCCAGCATCCGACATGTCCACGTCATCGCAGGTCTCCGTGAGCGGCACGAGTCTGAGGACGGGCACACTCACCATGTCGGGCACGCCGGTCAACCCCCGCGGCGACCTCTCCTACGAGCGCGACCGCTCCCGGGTGAGCGCCCTGCAACTGGTCGCGGAGAGCGGGCGACTCCCGGATTGCCTGCCGGGACAGTCCGACGGCTGTGTCGCGACCTCCGACCAGGCCTCCGCGGACCTGCGGTACGTCGGATTCACCAGCAACGCCCGACTGGTCGACGACCCACTGGCCCAGGGGGGTGGGGCACTCGCCTACTTCGGGGTGTCATCGTGGGTGCCCTGGCGCACGGCAGCCGGGATCTCCGAATTCGACGTCCTCATGGACACCGACAGCAACGGGGTGCCCGATGCCGCGCTCTACAACACGAGGCTCGGGGAGTCCGACATCCTCATCAGCTCGATCGTGAGCCTGCGAGACGGTGAGGAGTTCGCCACGATCGACCTGCAGCTCATCAACAACCTCGCGGGCAACGCCGACACGGCCAAGATGCACTCGAACGCCATGATGCTGCCCTTCTCCCTGGCGGCGCTGGCGAATCCGACGGACGGTGACGGCAACCCCCTTCCCCCCTTCATCTCACCGGGGCAGACGACCATTTCCTATTGGGTGGCGGCCTACGGGTCCGGCGTCCTCATCGACACCATCGGAACTGCCGAGGCTCCCCTCACGGTCGATCTCGTGGCCCCGCCGCTCACGGCGTTCAACGCCTCGGGCACGCTGCCCGTGCGCGCGCTGCCGGGCCGCGAGCTCACGGTGACCCTGGATCCCGCGACGGCAGGTCCCGACCCCCGGCTGCTGCTCATCTGGCACCTCAACACGCTGGGCCGGAAGGCGCAGGTGGTCCAGGTCCGCTAAGCGTCGGGCCCTGCCTCGCGAGATGGCGAGGCCGGGGGTCTCGGCGGAGGGAGTGGGATTCGAACCCACGGAGACGGGGTTGCCGCCTCAACGGTTTTCAAGACCGTCGCCTTCGGCCGCTCGGCCATCCCTCCCGGGGACTCACGAACCCTATCTTTCGCCCGGACGCGAGTCCCCGGGAAGCCGCTACTGCCCGTCGACGAAGTTCACGGCGGAGTCGGCCACCGCGATGACCGCCCAGGTCCCGCGCTCATCGGCGGTCGTGAGGCGGTAGGCCGGAAGCAGGAGCATCGTGCCGTCCTGCTGCCAGTACTGCACCAGCGTCGGCTCTGCACCGGTCACCGTGATGGGGCTCAGCCACACCTCGATCGTGCGCGGATCCGATGCCCGCGGGGTCGCGGGCGACGCGACATCCTCCGACGCGGCGGCGTCCTCCATCGGGACGACGATCCCGCCGTCGATAGGCGTCGGCCCGAACGCCATCCAGCGGACGAGTTGAGAACGCTCGACCGCGGTCTTGGCGCCGACGATGGGGTAGTCCTCGACGGGGACGAGGCCTGCCGCGAACCCGTTGGCCCACAGGGGGTCCTTCGCGCCGTACGTGACGCTCCACGACAGTTGCGTCCGGCTGCCCTCGACGCGCTGCCACGCGGTCACCCACGTGGTGTAGCCGTCGGTGCCGGTCTCCCACTCGATGTCGATCCCGGCGGCCTCATCGTCGGTGACGCCGACGGAGGCGAGCAGGTCGCGCGCCTTCGACAGTGCCTCGCGCTCGCTCATGGGCTCATCCTTCGGATCGCACGACTCCGGGGCGGTGCCCTCCTCGGAGCCCTCGACCGCGCCCGACCCGCTGCTCGTCATCGCGCCCATGTCGGCGCGGGGCTCGGGCTCCGCGGGAGCAGGCTCGGGAGTCGCGACTCCGGAATCCCCCGGCGCGCACTCCCAGGGGTTCTGCGTGGGATCGGAGTAGGACCACGACACCATGCCGTCCTCCGACACCCAGATCGTGGGACCCGAGTAGTCCTCGGGGCCGACCATCCA
>CAIVWG010000231.1 GCA_903909555.1 uncultured bacterium
TAGACGAGTACGGCGGCGATCGCGAGGCCGAACCCGCCGTAGACGGCCCTGACCTCGCTGCGCCCGTCAGGCGTCAGGGTCGCGATGCCGAATTGGCGCGTGACGACGGCGGGGGAGACCAGTGCTCCGATGCCCATGAGCGCGAATGCCAGGGCAAGAGCCGCGAGGATGAGGGTGGGCAGCATGCCCGTCATCCTTCCCGCAGGCCCACGCGCGCGTGCAGGCGCTTCAGTGGTCCAGGCGCCCACCAGTTGGCATTGCCGGCGATGCGCATGAATGCCGGCACCAGAAGCGCGCGCACCACGGTGGCGTCGAGCAGGATCGCCACGGTGACGCCGAGGCCGAGCTGCTTGATGTTGGTCGCCGAGCTCGTGAGGAACGACGCGAAGACGATAGCAATGAGCAGGGCGGCGGCGGTGATGATGCGGCCGGTGCGCTGCAGCCCGAAGGCCACCGCGTCCGCCGTGTCCATGCCGGCGTCGTGTTCCTCCTTGATCCTCGACAGCATGAACACCTCGTAGTCCATGGACAGGGCGAAGGCGATGACGCCGATGAGGACGAGGGTCGGCAGGTCCACCGTCCCGGTGACGGTGTAGTCCCCGGTGAGCCACTGCAGGTACCCATTCTGGAAGACCCAGACCAGCACGCCCAATGTGGCGCCGAGGCTGAGCAGGTTGAGGACGAACGCCTTGATCGGGATGAGGACGCTGCCGGTGAAGAGGAAGAGGATGACGAACGTCGCAAGAGCCAGCCACAACAGCACGATCCAGATGCGGTCGAGCACGCTCGAGGTGGCGTCATCCCACTGTGCCGCGATGCCCCCAACGAGGGTTGCTTGCGCGGGGGAGGAGACCGCACGGATGTCGGCCACCAACTCCGCGCCCTCCGGGTCGATCGGCCGCACGCTGCTGATCGCTTCCAGGCGCACCGCGTCGGCAGTCGTCCACGTGGTTGGGTCGGGATTCGGCGCGACCACGGCCCCGTCGACGACGACGTCGGTCGGCGTCGTGACGCGCTCGACGTCGGGCAGGAGCGAGATCTCCTCGGCGTAGGCGAGGACGTCGGCATCGCTTGACGGCTCGCGCAGGACGATGTTGTAGGGCGCGCTCTCGTTGCCGGGGAACCGGTCCTGCAGGACTTGACCGGCCGCTGCAGCGGGATGATCCGGAGGCAGGGCACGCTCGTCGACCTGCCCGAACACCGCTCCGAGCGCGGGTGCAGCGAGCACGAGCAGGAAGGCGACAGTGGCGACGAGCACCGGCCACGGATAGCGCATGACGAAGCGCGCGATGCGCGACCAGGCGCCGTCGTCCTTGGGGGCGAGGTCTCCTCGGCGCACCTTGAGGCGGTTGACATTGCGCCCGAGGATGGCGAGCAGTGCGGGGATCGCGGTGAGCGCGCCGGCGATGGCAAGGAGGCTGACGGCGATGCCGGCGTAGGCGAAGGACCTGAGGAAGTACTGCGGGTAGATGAGGAGTGCCGCAAGGGCGAAGGCGACGGTGATCCCCGAGACGAATACCGTCTTGCCCGCGCTCCCTACCGTTGCGGCGACGGCATCGGGCACGCTCTGGCCGCCCGCGAGCTCTTCTCGGAAGCGGCTGATGAAGAGCAGCGAGTAGTCGATGCCCAGCGCGAGGCCCAGGCCGGTGACGAGATTGAGGGAGAACACGGATACGTCCGTGACGGTCGACACGACCCACAGGGCGAAGAACGAGCCGAGAATCGTGCCCCCGGCGACCAGGAAGGGCAGGCCGGCGGCCACCACCGACCCGAAGACGAAGAGCAGGATCAGCGCGGTGATAGGGATGGCGATGGACTCGGCGCGCGCGAGGTCGCCGGTGATGGTGGTGGTGAAGGCATTGCCGACAACGTCGCCACCGAAGGCATAGACGACGAGGTTGCCCTGCTCGCCCGTGTAGGCGTCGACGATGTCCGTGCTGATCTGCGCGGTGTCGGCATCGTCCTTGGCATACACGAGGGCGCGCGTGGTGATGCCGTCCTCGCTCACCAGTGATGGGGCCCCGCCGGTGGACCAGTAGGAGACCACCTCCGACACCCCACTCACCTGGCTGATGTCGTCGAGCAGTGCCTGCGCCTGCGACGCGCCCGCCTCCACGCCGTCCGGGGACTCGATGGCGAGCACGACGACAGGGTCGCGCGCGCCGAACTCCTCCGCCAGTGCGACCGCGGCGCGAGCGGAATCGCTGGCCGGGTCGTCGAAGCCTTCGCTCTGCATCGCCCCGAACACCCGGACGCCGAAGACCCCGACAATGACGAAGACGATGAGGTAGCCGATGAGCACCGGCCAGCGGTGGCGGGCCACCCACCCGCCGAGGCGATAGAAGGCGGGTGCCGGAGCTAGGGCCACGGTAGACTGAACACTGTTCATATCGCGACCTTGGCATGAGATATGAACGCTGTCAATATTGGAGCATCATGAGTCGCACGTACCACCACGGGGCGCTCGCCGAGGCGATGGTCGATGAGGCCCTGGAACGCGTCCGCGCACACGGCGCCGACCAGGTGTCGCTGCGCTCCATCGCCCAGGCCCTCGAGGTCTCTCCTAGCGCTGCCTACAACCATTTCGCCGATAAGGACGACCTGCTCCGGGCAGTCGGCGCGTGTGGACTGGCTGCGCTCGATGAGCGCATGTCGCGGGTGCTGGCCGCGCACCCTGCCGACACTCCCGATGACGCGCGAGCACGCTTCTCGGGACTCGGCCGCGCATACCTTGCCTTCGCCATTGATGAGACCCATCTCTTCCAGCTCACGTTCGGCCCGATCTGTGCTGCCAAGGAGCTGCCGCCAGAGGAGACCGGCCCCTTTCGCAAACTCATCAGTGCCCTTGACGATCTCGATCGATGGGGACTGCTCAAACCCGGGAGTCGCGAAGGCCTCGACCTCACCGTCTGGGCGGCGACCCACGGTATGGCAACCCTGCTCGTCGAAGGCGCGGTGCCGCCCGAAGCCGTCGAGCCCTTTATTGACTCGATGGCCCGGCTCATCGTGAGGGAATGACTAGCACGGCGACTCCTCGGTGCCGACATCCCCGAGGCGCGCCGACCGAATGGCCACGCTTCGATGTCAGCGGAGCTGCATCCTGGGGCGTAGTGTGAAGAGACCATGACTGAGCAGCAGGAATATCGCGTGCTCGAGTCACGCGACCATGTTGAACTGCGGGAGTATGCGCCCTGCGTCGTTGCGGATGTCGTGGTGTCCGGTTCGGCCGAGCAGGCGGCGAGCGCGGCATTCCGTCCGCTCTTCCAATACATCTCCGGGGCGAACTGCGACGCCGAGTCCTTGGCGATGACCGCGCCGGTGATCCAGGAGTCCGCGGGCGAGCGATTGGCGATGACGGCCCCCGTCATCCAGGAGGCCGGCGGCACTGATGAGTGGACCGTTTCCTTCGTGCTCCCCGCCGGGCGTCCACGATCGGACTATCCGGTGCCCACCGATCCGCGGGTATCGCTGCGCGCAGTCCCGGGGGAGACGGCGGCTGCGATTCGCTGGTCGGGACGCTGGACCGAGTCGAACATCGCACGCCGCTCGGAAGACCTTCGGCGGGCGATGGCTGAGGCCGGGTGGCAGGAGGCCGGGGAACCTCGATGGGCTCGCTTCGACCCGCCGTGGAAGCCCCCGTTCGCGCGCCGCAATGAGATCGTCATTCCCGTGCGTCGTCCCGATGATGGGGCTGAGCGCTAGGCCCCCACGTGGGCCGGAGTCCCACCGGTGATGCGCACCAGCTCGTCGAACGACGTCGGGAAGACGTAGTGCGGGTGGCCGCCTGCCGCCCAGACCTCGTCGAAGTTGCCCAGGTCGATGTCGACGATCGTGGGTAGCGGAGCAGGGTGCCCGATGGGGGCAACGCCGCCGATGGTTTGTGCAATTCGTGGCCTCGCCGGGGAGGCCGGGATATCCGGAGGCAGGGGTAGCATCGTGGATGTGAAGGGAAGATCGTCGGCCAAGCACTGGGATAGTGCGCGGGAACTGGTGGGCAGGGACTTGCCGACGTCAGATGACGTGCCCACCACGCTCTCAGGTGAGCCGCTCGACACCGCGGAGAAGGTTCGCGACTTCCTTGTGTCTCTCAACGCCGCCCGTACGCCGTAGGCCTGCGCGTGGATGCGATGGCTGCAAACCCTGCGTTCGACCCTGATCGCATCCTCAGAGTCCTCGACCGACATGGCGTCGAGTATGTATTGGTCGGGGGAGTGGCAGCTCGCGTCCACGGAGCCCAGCGCGCAACGGCAGACATTGACTGTGTCCCGGAGACCACGGGGGAAAACCTTGAGCGATTGGCTGCTGCGCTGGCGGAATTGGGTGCCCGCCTGAGAGTGGGTGGCCTGACGGATGAGGAGGCACGGCAACTGCCACTCCAGCTGGATGCGACCACACTCGCAGCCTTCGGGAGTTCCACTTGGACCACTGACGCCGGGCCTCTCGACCTGCCTGTGGAGTTGAGGGATCCTGCTGGCGGTCGGCACCCCTATGCCGACCTTGCCGCCCGAGCAACGTCGGTGTCGGTAGCTGACCTGACGATCAGCGTGGCATCTCTGGAAGACATCATCGCGTCGAAGCGCTTCGCGGGGCGGCCGAAGGATCTAGAGGCCGTGCCTGAATTGCAGGCGCTGCTCGATGCCGAGAATGGGTGAATCATGCGCCGACGTCGGCGGGCGTCCCACCAGTGATGCGCGCCAGCTCGTCGAACGACGTCGGGAAGACGTAGTGCGGGTGGCCGCCTGCCGCCCAGACCTCGTCGAGGTTGGCCAGGTCGAAGTCGACGATTGTGCGTAGCGGAGCAGGGTGCCCGATGGGGGCAACACCTCCTCTGGTTTGTGCAACCCGTTCGGGGAATGTGGCCCCCACTCTCTGGGCCAGAACGCCTCACGGAACTCCGCTCACCTCGGTGAGCTAGGACGGTTCCGCACGTTGACGCTTCGATTCGCCTAGTGTGCGGCCTCAGGGGGAGATATGCGACCAGTCGCGGCAGCGGTCATAGTCGGCGTCCTGCTATGCGGGTGCGCGGCAACAACACAGTCCCAGACCCAGTCCTCCCGGGCGGAGCCGGCAAGGACCACAGATGTCACGCAGTCGGCCGGCCCTTCAGCGGCCACCCCGGAAGTCTCGGCGAGTCCGCCTCCCTCGCAGCTCACCCGAGACGAGTGTGCCCAGATCTGGTACGACTACCAGTACGCAAGCCTCGCGCCGGACTTTCCCGTAGCGACGTCCCTAGATGAGGTTGAGTCCCTGCACGCATCGTGCCAAGAAGTTGGCCTGCTACCGACGTATGACGAGCAACTTGTCTTGACTCAGCAGGCGTTCAGCACCACCGCTCAAATCCTGGAACGGCAGATCGCCAAGGTGTCGAAGAAGACCGGAAAGGCACCATGCGAGGCGATCTTTGACGTTCTCAAGCCCGTGGGACCGAACGGTAGAGCCCTGGGCCCCGGTGATGATGTGGAGGGCTACGCCGCGGACTCCTTCCTGCCGATACTGAGGTACAACTGGCTCGGAGGTCCGTTCCGCCTAAAGTTCGGCGTGGGCTGCAATGAGTATCCCTACGCGAATCTCTGGTTTTTTGCGGAGCCGTACCCGCCCGAGGGAGATCACCCCGATCGCTACCCGTCAGACGCTGAGGTCACAAGTGACCCATGGCCGCGAGAGCCCTTCCAAGGCCCGATGTCCACGTGCATCACTTGGGGCCCGGAGTTGGGCAACGACGTAGTCGGCAGCCGTGGACTCATCTTCTCGTTCAACTGGGACCGGGCCAACCTGCCCTTGGACGTTCGGTCCTGCTACCCCAAGGCACTCGGACTCGAGGGGCTGGACCAGTTCCCGTTCGAAGTGGTGCCGAACCTCAAGTAGCGCCACTGACTCGCCTACGCCCCGATGTCCGCGGGTGTGCCGCCGGTGATGCGCACCAGCTCGTCGAACGACGTCGGGAAGACGTAGTGCGGGTGGCCGCCTGCCGCCCAGACCTCGTCGAAGTTGGCCAGGTCGATGTCGACGATTGTGCGTAGCGGAGCAGGGTGCCCGATGGGGGCAACGCCGCCGATGGCGAAACTCGTGGCCGCGCGTACGTCGTCCGCCGTGGCCTTGCCGACCTCGTCCACGCCGAGGATGGCCGCCACCTTGGCCGTGTCGACACGATGGCCCCCCGAAGCCACGACCAGGATGGCCTGCCCATCGGCCATGAAGATGAGCGATGACGCGATCTGAGCGGGCACGATGCCGAGCGCGTCAGCCGCCTCCTTGGCCGTGCGCGCCGAGTCGTCGAGTCGGCGCACCTGCCCGGGCACGCCCGCGGCCGCGAGCGCCTCGCGCACGCGAATGACGGATTCCTGCTCCTGCTCGGCCATGGTGGAGGAATCTAGCGGAAGCGGCTAGGCGTCGATGTCATGGATGCTCTTCACCAGCAGCACGCTGACACCCACGATGATCATGAGCGCCCACAGCCCGAGCAGCACCGGCATGACGCCCGTGCGCTCGGCGATCACTCCGGTGACGAGCATGAAGACGGGAGGCAGAGCGTAGAAGAGAGCGGTCTGGATCCCGTACACGCGGCCCTGGGCATCGGGCTCGACGCGTCGCTGGACGACCGTGTTCATGAGGGGCTGCATCGGCCCCCAGGCAAGCCCCAGGGCAAACCCGGCCGCGGCCATGAGCGGCAGTGGGGGAAGCAGGGCGATGGGCAGGAAGAAGACGATCGTCGCCATCAGGGCGGTCCGGGCGATGTTGAGGCGGGACATGCGCGCAGAGAGCCACCCGTAGCCGAAGGCGCCGATGATCGTGCCGGCCGACAGCGCGGCGAGCACGAGCCCGAGGGACTGCGGCTGGTCGATCGCGACGAAGTGCGCGGGCAGGAGCACGGTCTCCGTGGGCAGGTAGATCGACCCGAGGACGGTGACGGCAATGATGAGCGCCCGCAGCGCGTGGTCGTTCCAGATGATCCGCACGCCGAGGATGGCGTTCTGCCAAGCGTTGGGGTGTGGCTCGCCGGCCTCCTCGCGGGCGGCCTTCGCGTCCTGGCCAGCATCGCCCACCCGGAGGAAGACGATGAGGAGCGCCGAGACGAGGAACAGGATGAACGGCACCCAGAAGGCGGTGATCACCCCCAACGTGGCGATGAGCAGCGAGCCCACGAGGGGACCGATCACCCAGCCGACGCTGAAGACGCCTTCGTGGATGCTGTTGAGCCGGATCACCGTCATGCCGCTCGCCTGGGAGACGTCGGGGATGAGTGCCTTCCGC
The DNA here is from genome assembly GCA_903909555.1 of uncultured bacterium. Taxonomy (GTDB): domain Bacteria; phylum Actinomycetota; class Actinomycetes; order S36-B12; family S36-B12; genus Mxb001. The sequence goes on from CAIVWG010000231.1 coordinate 7,252, forward strand.
GCGGTGTACCCCGCGGGATCGAAGACGGCGCCGAGCATGGCGAGAGCGATGATCCACGGGAGGGTGAGTTCGGTAAAGAGCGCGACGATCGGGATCGCCGCGACGGACACCGCGGAGAGCACATCGGAGACGATGCTCATGATGCGTCGGCCGAAATGGTCCACCGCCCACCCCGAAAGGGGTGCGGCGAGGATGCCCGGCAGTGCCGAGATGGCGGCGACCAAGCCTGCCGCGGCCACGGAGCCGGTGAGTTCGAGGACCAGCCAGGGGATGGCGATGGTCACGACCCCGTTGGACATGCCCGACAGCAGGTTGGGGACCTGGAGCAGTGTGATGGGCCCCCAGCGGATGGGGGACGTCATGCGGGGACGCGCGTGCCCAGGCGCATCGGAAGGGAGCGCAGCCCGTGGATCATCCGCCCCGGGTTGGGCACCGGCTCCCCGGCGAGACGCCAGGCGGAGGTGTCGGGGTAGCGCGCGAAGAGAGCACCCCACGCGACCTCCGCCTCCATGCGCGCGAGCGCGGCCCCGAGGCAGTGGTGAATGCCGAACCCGAGCGCGAGGTGCCGGCGGGCGTTGTCCCGGTAGATGTCGAAGGCGTTGGGATCGGCGAACACGGCCGGATCGCGGTTGGCCCCGCAGAGCAAGAGGACGACGGTCTGCCGGGTATCGAGCAGCGCGTCCCCCGGAAGCTCGATGGGTCCGAGGGCCGTGCGGAAGGTGAACTGCACCGGCGAGACGAAGCGCAGCGCCTCTTCGACCATGCCGGGGACGAGGTCGGGGTCCGCGGCGACGGCGGCGAGCTGGTCGGGGTGCTCGAGGAGCACGCGGGTGCCCTCGCCGAGCAGGTTCACCGTCGTCTCGAACCCCGCGATGAGGAGGAACGCCGACGTCGCCACGATGTCGCGGTCGGTGAGCACGTCGCCGTCGAGTTCGGCAGTGGCGAGAGCGGAGAGGAGATCGTCTTCGGGGTTGCGACGCCGTTCGGCAAGGAGCTCGGAGAGATAGGCGACGAGTTCCTGGGAGGCGGCGTTCATGGCGCGCGCGTGTCCCAGGCTGCGGGCCCGGTCGAGTCCCTCGGCGAGCGTGTTGCCCCACTCGGTGAAGGTCGCTCGGTCGTCGAACGGGACCCCGAGGATCTCGCAGATGACCGCCATGGGCAGCGGCGCGGCCCAGTCTGCGACCAGGTCCACCTCGCCTGACCTGGGGAATCCTTCGACGAGTTCGGCGGCGACCTTCTGCGCGGCCTCTCGCCACGACTGCATGACGCGGTGGGTGAACGCCGGCTGCACGAGGCGGCGGATGCGCGTGTGCTCATCGCCGTCCTTGACGACGATGCCGTCGAGCAGCGGACTGATCTGCTCCTCGGGTGGCAGCGGCCCGATGAGGAGGCTCTCGAGGAGATTTCGGGGCTCGGGGATGTCGGCGGAGGCCAGCGGTGAGCGCAGGATGGAGGAGCACACGTCGTAGTCCGCGGTGTAGTACATCCCGCCACGGCTGCGGACGAGGGGCTCGCCGCGCAGAGTGTCGGCGAAGGAGGTGAGCTCGGATGACGTCTCGAGGAGCCCCGCCGGGTCCCCCAGGATGGAGTAGGCCCGGGTGACCGCCCAGTACAGGGCGATCGAGGCCCCGGTATGCGCGTCCCGCCTCAACTCCTGGACGCTCACCATGCCTCGATACTAGGACGCCGGGGAACCGTCCCCGGGCACCGGGAGGGCAGTGACGACGATGTTGTCGGTGTACTGCAGGGCTGCCGGGTCGAAGGCCCCCCCGCAGGTGATGAGGGTGAGCCGCTCCGGCCCGCTGCGGCTGAACAGCTCGCGCAGGGGGACCCGGGACTTCGCGAAGGACTCCCGCGCGACCACCTCGTAGCGGATCTCGCGGCCGTCGGAGCGCGTGACCACGATGCGGTCGCCGGGCTCGAGGCGACCCAGGCTGATGAAGGCGCCGTCGCCCTGCTCCACGCCGTCGCGGTGACCGACGATGACCACCGATCCCTCGCCGCTGCCCGGTCTGGCGCTGAAGCGATACCAGCCGGTGCGAACGACGTCGTACGGGACCTCGACGTTGCCGTCAGCGTCGAGACCCACCGCGTCGACGACCGTGCTCAAGTCCAAGGCGGGGATGACGATGCGCTCGGGGCGCGGCGTGCTGTCGGGCCGAGGGAGGTCGGTGGCATCCCGGCGATCGAGGGAGCGGAAAGCGGAGCGGGGCGAGGGCCGGCCAGTCTCGGGCGCGCTCGGCGCGGCGTCGGGGGCAGAGGGCGCGTCCGAGGCACGATCAGGATCCGACGACGGAGCCGAGGAGGTCGGCGCAGTCACGGTGGGTCTGGCTCCGATGGAGTCGACCTGCTGACCCGACCCCGCCCACGCGATGCCCGCCGTGCCCGCCGCCAGCGCGAGTGCGCCGGCGACGAGCACGAGGACCGCGGGGCGGGGTCGGCTCATATCGGGTTGCTCGTCAGCCGCGCGACATCACGAGGCGTCCGCCCGCGCCCACGACAGCGGCAGCGCCGAGCGCGAGGAGGCCGAGGGCCCACACGGGAAGCTCGGACGTGGAGCCGCCGCCAGCGGGCACGCCCTCCGGGCCCTTGGACAGGTCGGAGATGACCTGGGTCGCGAGGGCGAGGTTCTCCTCCTCGGCCGATCCCCAGGCGTAGGCGATGGTGACGGTGCCTTCCTCGAGCATCACCGGCGCCGGTCCGAGCACGGTCGTGTCGGTCCCGGCCAGGTTGACCGACGCCTCGTAGTCACCGGCGGGGACGACGGCCACGCGCTCCTCGGGATTGGCGAGGTTGTCGAAGAGGACCTCGCCATCGGCGAGAACGTCGACCGCCGGCGCCGCGGCGATGTGCCGGACGATGAGGCGCGACTCGCCCGCGGCCAGGCGGCTGACGTCGTTGATGAAGACGTTGAGAGCGGGTGCGCCATCGGCGTCGAGGTTGGCCGTGACGGTGGCGTTCACGCCACCCGGGACCTCCACGGCCTCGACGATGAGGACCGGGTCGGCGTCGTCAGGAGTCTGTCCGTCTCCGAAGACCGCGAGGTCGTAGGTCCCGGCCGGGACCTCGACGGTCTCGAGCGTGCCCGGAGTGAAGTTGTCGATGAGCAGATCGCCGTTGGCGAAGACATCGACGATGTCGGCACCGGCGCCCTCGGGGATGGCGTGGAGGACGGAGACGGTGGCCATCTCCTCGGCAAGCGCCGGAGTTGCTGCCAGTCCGAGGGGAAGGGACAGAGCGGCGGCGGCGATGCCGACGCGGCTGAGAGTCGTGCGAACCATGGCGAGCCTTTCGATGGGCGGAATGAATCGGTGCGGCGGGGGACCACCTCCTTGGTATCAGTGGCGCGCGGGTGCCGCAAACGCAGCAGAAGATGCGGGATTCGCGTTTCGCGGTTAGCGTGGTGACACGCTACGGAGGTTGCCATGTCTCGGGTTCGCTTCACCGTCGTCCGCCGTGTGCGTCATAGCGCGCGCATGGTCTTCGCCGAGCTCGTGGACTGGCGCGGTCACGCCGACTGGGTTCCGATGACGCGCGTCACGATCGAGGCCGGTAATGGCGGAGCGGGGACGACGTTCGTCGCGACGACCGGCCTGGGCCCACTCGCGCTCCCCGATCGCATGCGCGTGGAGTCGCTCGACGACGCCGCCCTCACGGTGCACGTGGTCAAGATCGGGCCGGTGCTCACGGGCGACGTCTTCCTCGAGGTGATTCCCGCGAGCGACGACGCGTGCGATGTCGTCTGGGACGAGGACATCCGCGTCCCGCTGCTCCCATCCTTCCTGGCCCGGCCCGTGGGCGCGGTCGCCCGCAAGGCATTCGAGATGTCCCTGGATCGCATGGCCTCGCGCATCACGCCCGGCCCCAGGTCGTCATTGCCGGCATGACCTCGGCGCAGTCGCCGCGGATGTACGGCGACGTCGCCTCCTGGTGGCCGCTGCTGTCGCCCCCGGAGGAGTACGACGACGAGGGGCGCTACCTCCGCTCCGTCCTTGACGCCATGTGCGACGGGGTGGCGGACGTCCTGGACCTCGGGAGCGGGGGAGGCCATCTCGCCTCGCGCCTGGGTGCCGGACTCGACCTGTGCCTGGTCGACGTCGCCGAGCCGATGCTCGACGTGTCACGTGCCCTCAACCCCACCGCGACTCATCTGGTCGGCGATATGCGCGACGTTCGGCTCGGTCGCGCGTTCGACGCAGTGATCCTCCACGACGCGGTGGACTACCTGACGACCGAAGACGACCTGCATGCCGCCCTTGAGACGGCGTGGGCGCACCTGCGGCCCCGCGGCGTCGCCGTATTCCTTCCCGATCACGTCCGCGAGACCTACCGTGCCGGCACGGCACACGGAGGCAGCGATGGAGTCGACGGCCGGGGCGCGCGCTTCTTGGAGTGGACCTGGGACCCCGATCCCCGCGACACGTCGGTGATCACGCATTACGTCATGACCCTGCGCGAGCGCGATGGCTCGGTGGCCGTCGTCCACGACGAGCACGTGACCGGGCTGTTCCCGGTCGCCACGTGGCTGAGGCTGCTCGAGGACGTCGGCTTCGCTGCGGTGAGTGCCGTGGAGCCGGACGAGGACGGCGTCGCGCCCGAGGTGTACTTCGTCGCGCGACGCCCCTGACGTCAGGACGTGGCGAGCCGCAGGGCCTGATCGAGATCGGCGATGAGGTCGGCGGGATCCTCCAGCCCCACCGAGATGCGCAGCAGCGCCTCGTGCGGCTGCGCGGACTCGGTCACCACGCGGTGGGTGAGTGACGCGGGATGCTCGATGAGCGTGTCGATGCCGCCGAGGGAGACGGCATGCGTGATGAGGCGCAAGCCTCGGCAGGTCTTCTCGGCCGCTCCGAAGCCACCGGCCATCTCGAAGGCGAGCATGGCGCCGGGGCCGTACATCTGCGGGCCGATCAGGCCGTCCGGATCCGCTCCGGGGAGGCCGGGGTAGAACACGCGCGCGACGGCGGGCTGGTCGGCCAGCCATCGGGCGATCTCCCCGGCGGAGCGCTGCTGCTCGCGCATGCGGACGAGCAGGGTGCCGATGCCGCGCAGCATGAGGTACGCGGTGAAGGGATCCATGACGCCGCCCACGATGGTGCGGATCGGGCGCAGCGACTGGGCCACCTCCGGGGAGGCGACGACGACACCCCCCATGGCATCGCCGTGGCCGCCGAGGTACTTCGTGGCGCTGTGCACGGAGTACGTCGCCCCGTGCCGCAGGGGCTGCTGAAGCACCGGCGAGGCGAACGTGTTGTCGATCATCACGGGAACGTCGCCGGCCTGGCGGACGATGTCGGCAATGTCGCGGAGCTCCAGGGTCGGGTTGCTCGGCGTCTCGAGCACGACGAGCCCGGTGCGGTCGGTGACGTGGTCGCCGATCTCGTGGGGCTCGGCGTACGTCACGGTCGTGCCGAGCAGGCCGGTCTCCAGGATGGCGTCGGTGCCGCCGTACAGCGGCCGCACCGCGATGACATGGGGGAAGCCGGCAGCCACCCGGCCGAGGATCACCGCGTGCGTCGCCGCCATGCCGCTGGCGAAGGCGACGCCCTCGACGTCGAGCGGGGTGCCGCCGGGCACGTGTCCCTCGAGTGCGGCCACCGCCTGCTCGAAGCGCGCGACCGTGGGGTTCCACGCGCGTCGGTAGATCGTGCTCGCGCCGTGGGGGAGGGGCCTGCCCTCGATGAGGCCGTCGAGGATGTCGCGCGCCTCGCTCACGTCGGGAAGCGGAGCCGTCGTCGACAGGTCGATGGGCACGGCGTGCACGCCGAGGTCGGTGAGATCGGTGCGCCCGGCGTGAACGGCGACGCTGGGCAGCGACAGGCCGTCGAGTTCGCTCATGGCCTCAGCCTGCCGCAACCCGCGAGTGCGCGGCCCCTCGACGCAGGAATCCGGCCGTGCCGATTCCCAGGACGAGCACGAGTGCGCCGGCAGCGAGATAGCCCCACGGAGCGCTCATGCCGACGGCCACGGCCGATGCGCAGATCGCCAGTCCGACGGCCCCGCCTCCGTAGCGCACCACCATGGACAGACCTGATGACGTCGGGAGCAGGGCGTCCGGAGTCGACGACAGCATGAGGCTGACCGCCACGGGGGTGATGAAGCCGCACCCGATCCCGGCGAGCGACATCCCGGCGCCCACCCATATCGGGGACGCGGTCGACAGGAGCGTGAGGATCCCGCACGACAGGGCGAGGATCGCCAGTCCACTGAGGATCACCGTGCCGGCACCCAGGCGTACGGAGAGAGCGGCTCCCGTCCGTGCTCCGATCCAGTAGAGGATGGCCCAGGGAGTGAGCACGAGACCCGCCAGGACGGGATCGAGGTCGAAGTCGCTACGCAGTTGGATGGCGCCGAGGAACTGCAGCCCGAGAAACCCGACGTACGACGCGGCCAGCGCGAGAGCCGCGGCCGACACCGCGGGGATGCGGAGCACGCGTACGTCGATCATGGGTGCACGCGCCCGGGTCTCCCTGACGGTGAAAGCGGCCAGCAGGACGAGCCCCGCGGCGATGCCGGCCAGAACCCATGGGTTGGACCACCCGAGTTCGGGTACCTGCAGGAGCGCAGCCACCAGCGGGATGAGCGCGAGGGCGGAGAGCACTGCCCCTGCCATGTCGAGAGGCGGGTGATCGTCCGACGCGCCTGCGGGAAGCGACGCCCGGCCGACGACGTACATGGCGGCGACGACGGGCACGAGGATGAGGAAGATCCATCTCCAGTTGGCCACGCTGATGACGAGACCGCCGATGATCGGGCCCACTCCCAAGCCGAGGCCGCTCGCTGCCGCCCACGCCGCCAAGGCGCGCGTGCGCTGCTCTCCCGTGAACATGAGGCCCGTGAGCGCCACTGCGGGGGCGGCGAGACCTGCGGCACCGACGCCCATGACCGTGCGCGCGGCGATGAGCGCGACAGGGTCGGAGACGATGGCCGCGGCGAGGCCTCCCGCTCCGAAGGTCACGAGGCCGATGAGGTAGACGCGGCGCTGCCCGAAGCGGCCGCCGAGACCGGCGCCGACCAGGATGAGGCCGGCGAGTGCGACGTTGTAGCAGTCGGCAATCCAGGAAGTCTGCGTCTGGTCGGCGCCGATCGCCGCAGCGAGGTCGGGCAGGACGATGTCGAGCATCGTGACGTCCAGGGACAGCATGAAGACGCCCGTGACGACGACGAGCAGTCCCACCCGCGGCGAGGATCGCACTCGGCGATCGTGCCCTATCGGGGACCATCACCGGCCTGCGGTCCGTCGTCTCGCGGAGGGAGGCGGACGACCGACCTCAGGAGGCCGGCGGCTGCCCCATGGTGTTGTTCCCGTCCTCGTCGAACGAGGCCACCGTGAAGGCCCACGGGAAGGAGGTGCCGCCGGTGGGGGTGTAGCCGTACGAGACGGTCACCGATCCGTCGTAGGGATAGACGGCCTGCGACCAGAAGACCTGACTGTACGTGACGTAGTCATTGGGGTTGGGGACCTTGTTGTCGATGTGGCCGTTGCCGCAGTTCGTGCCCGGGATCTTGACCAGGTTCTGCTGGCTCTGCACGTTGAGGTTGACGCCGTAGGTCCAGCACGGCGAGGTGGGCGCGCTGACGGGGTAGAACGTCACCGAGACGTTGGATGGCCCCTGCAGGACCGCCTGCACCTGTGCCGTCGGGTTCTTGCGGGAATCGACGTTCTGGGGATCGAAGGTGGTCGGGTAGCCGCGCGTCGTACTCGACTGGGCCCACGTCACGTTGATGCTGAAGTTCTCCATCGTGGTCGACAACCGCGAGCGAAGGGGGTCGACGAGGAAGGTCATCTGGCCCTTTGCGTTGATGCGCGGCTTGGCGATGTTCACGGTGGCGAAGGTCGGCGTCCCCGAACCCTTCTCGGTCCAGCCCAGGGTCGTGAACGCCTTCCTGCCATCCGAGTGCCCCAGGGCCTTCCACCCCGCGATGAGGGCCTTGCGGGTGAAGGTCCCGGTCGTGGTGCGGCCCTTGACCGGCCCCATCCACTGGATCGAGGCTCCCTGGGGCACCACGATCCGGTACTTGCGCTCGCTGAGCTTCTTCGCGTACGCGGTGCCGCCGTCGATGCGCACGAGGGCCGCGCCGTCAGGTCGCTGCGGGGCCGCCTGCGCGGTGACGGGGGCGGTGAGGCCAACGGCCAGCACGGCGAGGGCGGCGATGGCGGTGAACGCGGTCCGTGACTTCATCAGGCTCTCCTGGCCTCGGGGGTGATGGGGACGATAGTTGCGCTCGTGAGAGCGAAGCAAGGCGTGGGAGCGGCGATCGCCGGAACCCCGTGGTAGCACGGTGGGGCCGGTCGGCACCAGGGGCGGGCAGTCCCGGCTAGGCGTCCCACCAGAGGGCGGCGAGCCGACGGGGCATGCCCGCGTCGGCGGCCTGCACGGCCGAGGCGACCTCGTCGGCGCGATCGATCGGGAGGCAGAGGCGAATGCACGCGGACTCCGCCTGCGCTCGCGGGTCGAGCGGGATGCGCTGCGTGACGTCGTCGTACTCGACCAGGTGAGCGCCGTAGCCCGTGTCACGGATCACCTGCAGCGCGTCAGCGGCGGTGGGAGCGGTCGGGCGGTCGAGGTCCCAGAACTGCTTCCACAGCGGGTTCATCCAGGTGAGTGGATGGCGTACGGGCAGTTCCAGCACGACGCGGCGGCGCGCGTGCGCCGTGAGGGCGCGCACGAAGTCGGGGAGTTCCCACACGTTGTAGGCGACGTGA
>CAIVWG010000232.1 GCA_903909555.1 uncultured bacterium
ACCAGGTAGTCGCCCATCCGGGGGCGGACGAGCGGCCCATCACCTTCATCGACACCCCGGGCCACGAGGCGTTCACGGCCATGCGCGCCCGTGGCGCCCAGGTCACCGACATCGCGGTGCTGGTCGTGGCGGCGGACGACGGCGTGAAGCCGCAGACCATCGAGGCACTCAACCACGCGCAGGCGGCCGAGGTTCCGATCGTGGTGGCCGTGAACAAGATCGACAAGGAGGGCGCTGACCCGAGCAAGGTGCGCGGACAGCTCACCGAGTACGGCCTGGTCGCGGAGGAGTACGGCGGCGAGACGATGTTCGTCGACGTGTCCGCTGTGCAGGGCACCGGCTTGGACGACCTCCTCGAGGCGATCCTGCTCACCGCCGACGCGGCGCTGGACCTCAGGGCCAACCCGACCCAGGATGCCCAGGGCGTGGCGATCGAGGCGCACCTCGACCGCGGCCGTGGGCCGGTGGCGACCGTTCTCGTCCAGCGGGGCACCCTGCGCCCGGGCGACTCGATCGTGGCCGGCGATGCCTACGGACGGGTCCGCGCGATGCTCGACGAGAACGGCGACCCTGTGGAACAGGCACTGCCGTCGCGACCGGTCCAGGTCCTCGGCCTGACGTCCGTGCCGGGCGCGGGCGACACGTTCCTCGTGGTCGGCGAGGACCGCATCGCCCGGCAGATCGCCCAGACCCGCCAGGCCCGTGAGCGCAACGCGCAACTCGCGAAGTCCCGGGCTCGGCGCACCCTGGAGGACTTCCTCAAGAGCATCGAGGAGGGTGAGCAGCGCGAGCTCAACCTCATCCTCAAGGGTGACGTGTCCGGGTCGGTCGAGGCCCTGGAGGACGCGCTCGTGAAGATCGAGGTGGGCGACGACGTCTCCCTGCGCGTGATCCACCGCGGCGTCGGTGCCATCACGAAGAGCGACGTCACCCTGGCGAGCGCGTCCGATGCCGTGGTCGTGGGATTCAACGTGCGCCCGGAGGGGAAGGTGGCGGAGTTCGCCGCGCAGGAAGGTGTCGATGTCCGCTTCTACTCGATCATCTACCAGGCGATCGAGGAGATCGAGGCCGCGCTGCGAGGGATGCTCAAGCCGGAGTTCGAGGAGGTGCAGCTCGGCACGGCCGAGGTGCGCGAGGTGTTCAAGTCCTCGAAGTTCGGGACCATCGCCGGCTGCCTCGTGCGCTCCGGCGAGATCCGGCGCAACTCCAAGGCCCGTCTCGTGCGCGACGGCACCGTCGTGGCCAACGACCTGGGGATCTCCTCCCTGCGTCGATTCAAGGACGATGTCACGGAGGTGCGCGAGGGATTCGAGTGCGGCATCAACCTGGGCTCCTACCAGGACGTCAAGGTCGAGGACGTGATCGAGACCTACGAGATGCGCGAGAAGGCGCGCGCGTAGCCCTCGGCATCGGTCAGCCTGCGATGTTCGTCGCCACGTGCGAGATCGACCTGCTCCTTGGGGACGTGCACTCGCTGAAGGAAAAGCGCGCCGTGGTGAGGCCGATCATGGGCGCGCTGCGGCGCAGGTTCGATGTTGTGGTCGCCGAGACCGACTACCAGGACCTGCACCGGCGCGCCCAGATCACCGCTGCGGCGGTCTCGTCGACGGCCGGCCACGCGAGGGACACCGTGAGCGAGTGCGAGTCGTGGGTGGCGGCCAGGCCTGAGGTGATGGTGACCGAGGTTCGCCGACGCGTGTTCGGCGGCGACGACGAAGGGGTGCAGTGATGGCTTCGCAGGCGCGTGCGCGCAAGCTCGCCGACCGGGTCCGGGAGATCGTGGCCGAGACCCTCGAGCATCGAATCAAGGATCCCCGCCTGGGTTTCGTGACGATCACGGATGCCCGGGTGACGGGGGACCTCCGCGACGCCACGGTCTTCTACACCGTGCTCGGGGACGACGAGGAGCGTGCATCCACGGCGGCCGCGCTGGAGTCGGCGAAGGGAGTGCTCCGCACCGAGGTCGGTCGCCAGACGGGCATCAAGCACACGCCATCCCTCACGTTCGTCCTGGACGCACTGCCCGACAGTTCCCGCCACATCGACGACCTGCTGCGCGCGGCTGCCGAGTCCGATGCCGCCGTTCACGAGCGCGCCACGGGAGCGTCGTACGCGGGTGACGCGGATCCCTATCGTCACCGTGACGACGAGCCCGACGAGGGCGAGGGCCCGGGCGGGACGCCGTAGCGCATGGGCTCCGAGTACGGCGTCCTCGTCGTCGACAAGCCGACGGGGTGCACCTCCCACGACGTGGTGGGCCGGGCCCGGCGCGCCCGCGGGATCCGTCGCATCGGCCATGCCGGCACGCTGGATCCTGACGCGTCCGGGGTCCTCGTCTTGGGGATGGGACCGGCGACGCGGCTGCTCGGCTACCTCTCCGGGGCCGACAAGGACTACCTCACGACCATCGTGCTGGGCTCGTCCACGACGACCGACGATGCGGCCGGCGATGTCCTGACGCGGTCGGATGCCTCTGGCGTGGGCATCGCCGACGTCGTCGCCGCAGCCGCCGCCCTCACCGGCGACATCCTCCAGCGTCCGAGCGCGGTGAGTGCCGTCAAGGTGTCCGGTCGCCGCGCCTACGACCGGGTGCGGGCCGGGGAGGACGTGGTGCTCGAGCCCCGGGCGGTGAGCGTCGAGCGCTTCGAGGTCCTCGCCCTCGCACCGGCAGACGATGCGGGCCTCGTCTCGCTTGAGGCTCGGGTGACCTGCTCGGCCGGGACGTACGTCCGCGCCCTCGCGCGCGACCTGGGCCAAGCCCTGGGAGTCGGCGGCCACGTCGCCCGACTGCGACGTCTGCGCTCGGGTGCCTTCGTCGAGGAGGAGGCGGTCCCGCTCGAGGGGATGGGTGAGGCTCCCCTCATCACGCCGGCCGAGGCAGCGCGCCGATCCCTCGCCTGGCGCGAGGTGTCCCGGGAGGATGCCGACCGCATCCGGCACGGGTTGCGCCTTCCGTGGCCCGGCGAGCCTGCGGCCGGCGACGCGGCCATCGCGCTCGTGTGCGGCGACGACCTCGCGGCACTCGCCCGCGAGTCGGGGGGTCGGGCGCACTACCTCGCGGTGTTCCCTGCGGCCGACACCGTGGCGTAGCCCGGCCCGCGGGTCTAGTCCGGGTTGCGGGCGAGCGTGCCGCGCGCGGTGTCCGGCGAGAGATCCTCGACGAGGATGCGCGACCACTCCCGGCAGACGGCGTCCAGCGGGAACGACGCTTGCACCTGAGCGTTCGCGAGCGCTGCCTCGACGCCCCAGTTCCCCGAGGACACCGTGCGATGGATGGCCTCGGCCATCGCGGCCGGATCAGCGTGGATCCAGCGCGGGTCGTAGATCGTGTCCGCGCCGGGCCACGGCAGCAGCGCGGGGATTGCTCCGGACGCCATGCCCTCGGCCGGGGCGAGGTGGAAGCTCTCGTCGTCCGACGTGGACAGCACCCACCCGACCCGGCGCAGCCACCCGGGGACGTCCCCGCCGAACCCGTCGAAGGACACCGCGTCCTGGACGGTGGGATCGGTCCTCAGGCGCTCCATGACCTCCTCGGTGGCCGAGCGCTCCTGGGGGTTGCGCCAGATCCACCAGTAGTCCCAGGGCAGTTTGGACTTGACGGCCAGGCGGTACCTGCGGTCGCGTCGCCGCAGCAGGGAGAGGACCTCCAGGCCCAGGTCGGGACGCTTGCGGTGCGGGGAGATGCCGATCATGCCGAGGGTGAACTCGACGTCTCCGAGCTTGGGTCGCTGGAATTGCTCGACATCGACCCAGTTCGGGATGACCACGATCTTGTCCGCGGGCCACCCCGTCCTCTCCGCCGTGAGCTGGGCGTAGTGCGGGCTCACGCAGACGACCTGGTCCACCGCGTCGATCTCGACATCGGCGAGCCATCCGGCGTCGAGCTCGAAGCGGTGGAGGCGCACGATGAGCCGCTGGCCCTGCCTCTTGTGGCGGCTGTACCAGACGAGGTTCGGGCCTGCCCATTCGCAGATGACGATGTCGGCCCAGTCGAGGAGCTCTTGGCTGGCTTCGTCGTCGTGGGAGGTGAGGTCCGGCCACTCGTCCAGGCGCACCTGGACCCCGGGCATGTCCTTGAGGTAGTCCAGGATGCGCGTGAAGAACTTCAGGTCATGGCTGGCGACGAGGACTCGGGGGGGCCGGCCGAGCTCGCGGCGGCGCTGCGCGATCGCCGCGGGCTGCTCCGGGAAGGCGCGCTCGAGCAGGGCCGCCATCCGAGCCGTCGACGCGGCCATGGAGTACGGCTCCGCTGCCTGCTGACCGCGTTCCCGCGCCGCCCCGACCGTGCGGGGATCGGCGACGGCGAGCGCCACCGCGTCGACGATGTCGTCCTCGTCGGCGACGAAGAAGGGGTAGTCGGCCCCGAAGAGCTCCTCGTGCATGGGGGTGCGGTTGAGCAGGGCTGGGACCCCGAGAGCGCCGAACTCCAGGACCTTGGTCGAGAGTTCGAGGCTGGCGTCCATGACGGGATCGCGCCACGACAGGCCGAAGTCGGCGTCCGCGGTCAGGCGCATGGCGTCCTGACGCGGCATGCCGCCGTGCCAGACCACCCCGGGAGAGGATTCGAGCGCGGCGCGCATCGCCGAGGACCACTCGGGGTCGTCGGGGACCTCGTGGATCTTGTCGCCGATCATGTCCAGTCGGGCCTCGATGCCGCGTGCGGCCAGGAGCGCGGGGAGCCGGGTCATCTCCAGGGTGTTCCACCGCGGCGCGAACTTGCCGGTGTAGACCAGGCGCACGGGGCGGGCCGGATCGGCCAGCGATCCCCTGTCGGGGAGGTCGAACTCGGCCGCGGGCACGACGGGGCTCCAGAGCACGGACTTGCCGCAGGCCTCGGGGACCATGGATTCCAGCAGGCAGCGCAGGTCCTCGGTCTGGCACAGCATGAGCCGGCTCGCCGACGCGATGCTGGCCAACTGGTCGCGGACCTCCGCGGTGTAGCCCGCGGGGCTCTGGGGAATGTCGGTGAGATAGGTCCACAGTCGTCCCGCCAGCGCCTCGTTGCGCGCCGCTCCCGCGACGAACCGCAGCCCTCGCACGACGATGAGGTCCGCGCGCTCCTCGCGATCCAGCGTCGTGAGGAGATTGACGGCCCTGGGCACCGACAGGGGCTCCGACTCCGTGCGGCCCTCCGTGAAGGGATCCACGACCGTGACGTGGGGCATCGACCGCAGGGGATCGACGAGTCGGGGGGTCTCGATCGGCGCCTTGAGCAGGACGCGGGTCTGCACGCCGCACCGTGACAGCGCCTCGGCCATCGACTGCACCCAGATGGCCGATCCGTCGAGGATGTTGAGGTTGACGTCGCCGTAGACGATCGCCCTGAGGTCACGGCTCATGCGCGGGCCCTCATCCGGGCCGGTCCGGAGTCGATCTGCGAGCCCGTCACCGTCGCGCCCAGGAGGTCGAGCACTCCCTGGGGGTCCTCGGCGCGCACGCCGATCGCGACGAAGGGGCTCGTGGCCGCTTGGGCGATGTCGTCGTCGGAGAGCGCGGTCAGATCGGGGATCGTGACCAGGGAGATGCTCGCGTCCTTGAGCGCCTCGCGCTGGAGATCGGTGGCCGACTCGGTGAGGACCTCACGGGGGCGCCAGCGCTGGGCGAGGATGGCGTCCACGTCGAGGGAGTCGAAGACCGCGGTGACGTCCCAGACGGCCTCGGGCCTCACGGGCAGCCCCAGCTGACCGGTGAGGAACCCGAGGCGCACGGGCACCGCGTCGTGCAGCACGAGGTTGCGCAGGAGCTCCGGCGGGGGTGAAACGTCGGCGTTCGACCGCTCGAGCGCTCCCGTGAGCGCCGCCGCGGCGTCGTCCGGGGTCGCGGCGACGTACGCCATCTCCCGGGCTTCCCCGAGGAGGTCCACCAGGTCATCGTCCGGGCCCGTGACGATGGGCAGTCCGGCGGCGAGGAGGCCGAGGGTGCGGGGGTCGGCGCCGACGATGCCCCGAGGTGCGCTGAGCGGCTGTGCGATGCCGACCCGGGCATGGGCGAGCACGTGGCGCAGGGTGTCGCGTCCGGGATGCCCCGGACGCGGAGAGTCCACCGTGAGCCCGCGCTCCGCCAGGGCCTGCGACAGCGCCTTCGCGAGGGCCCGGTCGGCGGGTCGGGCGCCGAGCGGTGCGAGGGCGCCCGCGGCGGACAAGGGGCCTGGGCCGGCGAGGACGGCGGCGCAGTCGTCGACGGAGGAGCGCGCGCCGTCGACGTGCCACGCGGCGAGATCCGTGCCGACATGCCACACGTGGTCCGACACCCGCGATCCCGGTCCGTCCACCACGAGATCGCACCTCGCCGCGATGTCGCGGAGGAACACGGTATGGCCGGGGGCGGTGTTGCGGACGAGCACGACGGGCCGTCCCCGCTCGCGCGCCGCGTCGATGAGGGCGAGCGCAGCGGCCTCGCGATCCACCGCCGCGGGATTGCCCAGGTGCGCCCAGTCCTCGCCGGGGCGCCCGGCAGCGGACTCGATGACGACGACGTCGGGATCGACGTCCCGGACGAGCTCGGCCGCGCTGTGCGGCATGAGGCGGGTGACCGCCGCGTACGGCGCCCATGCGGCCGCGGTGGCGTCCGAGAGCGCACCGGCGACGGCGAAGGGACGATCCACCCGCGCGGAGACGCGAGGCAGGAGGAGGCGGGCGGCCTCGAAGTCGAGGAGTTCCTGGCGGCTCGCCCGGGAAGGTGCGGCCGGCGTCGTGAGCCGCTGGCGCCTTCTCGCCTTGCGCAGGCGCCAGACGCGCCACAGGTCACGGGGGAGCAACAGGAGGCGGCGGGGACTCTTGGCGGCGGCGACGAGCATGGAGCCGACGACGTAGCTCGTCGACTTCTGGAAGCGCTCGAGATCGCGCTGCGCCCGCTGCATCTGGGCCTGGGAGCGGCGCAGTTCGCCGCGCAGTCGGGCGTTCTCGGTGCGCATGCGCGCCACCTGGAGGGCGACCTCGGGCTCGTCCACGACCGTGGCGCCGGGCGCCGCGGCGTCGTCCGGCGTCCTGCCCCCGGACTGCATCTCCTCGGGGATTCCCGGATCCACGGTCATCGGGGCACCTGTTCGCCCAGCCAGTCGATGATGACGTCGGCAATGCGCTCGCCGGCGTGCCCGTCCCACAGCGGCGGGGTGCGGTGCGGGCGCGCGCCGGGCTCGGCGGGGATGAGGGCCTCGTCGAGCGCGGGGATGACGGTGTCGTAGGTGACCAGGCGATTCGTGCCGTGGGTGATGGTCACGGGCCGCTCGGTATTGGGGCGCAGAGTGAGGCAGGGGACTCCCAGGATCGTGGTCTCCTCCTGCACGCCGCCGGAGTCGGTGATGACCGCCCGCGAGCCTTGGACGAGGGACATGAAGTCGAGGTAGCCGAGGGGCTCCACCACGTGCACGCGCGGGTGGTCGCCGATGCCGAGGGCCTCGAGCACCGCCCTGCCTCGCGGATGCAGGGGGAGCACCACGTCGAGCCGCGCTCCGGCGTCGTGGACCACGCGCACGAGCTGGGCTGCCGACTCCGGGTCATCGACGTTCCCCGGTCGATGGAGAGTCGCGACGAGGTAGTCCGCGGGGACCCCGAGAGCGCGGCGCGCGCGCTCGCTATCGAGCTGATGTCGGTGCGCCAGAAGCGTGTCGATCATGGGATTGCCGACCAGGTGGATGCTCTCCGTCGCCGCCCCCTCGCGGGCCAGGTGCGCCACGGCATCGGCGCTCGTGCACAGGAGGAGGTCGGAGAGCCGGTCGGTGACGATGCGGTTGATCTCCTCGGGCATCGAGCGATCGAAACTGCGCAGCCCGGCCTCGACGTGGGCCACGGGGATCTGGAGCTTGCTCGCGGCCACGGCCGCGGCCAGCGTGGAGTTGACGTCGCCGTACACGATGACCAGCTCGGGCCGCGTCTCGAGCATCTCGCGCTCGAGGCCGACGAGCACCGCGGCGGTCTGCTCGGCGTGGCTGCCCGAGCCCACGCCCAGGTTGAGGTCGGGGGTGGGGAGCGACAACTCGCGGAAGAAGACCTCGGACAGGCGGTCGTCGTAGTGCTGGCCGGTGTGGACAAGCCGCTGCCGCACCCCTGCGGCGGCCAGGGCCGCGATCACCGGCGCGGCCTTGGGGAAGTTCGGGCGTGCTCCGGTCACGTGGAGCAGGGTCATCGGTGCCTTTCGCTACTCTGAGGACGCTGTGGAGTCCGAGGGCTGTGTGGCGCTGTGCTCGGCCGCCGTCGAGGGCGCTCTCGCTCGATCCCCCTGGGTGGGCGCTCCTACTATCCCAGACCGAGGAGGTGCCCATGGGCGGTGACGGCCCGCGTGGCGCGCTCCCCGCCCGGGTCTCCCGCAACCTGCCGCTCGCCCTCAGCGGAGCGGCGCGCCGCTTCGCCGAGGATCCCTGGCGCGGGCGCGTGGCCCTGGACCGCGCGTGGCGCCGTCTCCGGGGCGCCCGGTCCGCGGGCACCCCTGCCCGGGGCCGCGGCCCCTCGGCTGCGCTGCGCCGGGCGGTCGCGATCGACGACCTGGCTGCCGCGGAGGACGTTCTGGCGCGCCTCGGAGTCGACGATCCGCAGCGTCCCATGGCCGAGGGCGCGGTGCTGCTTCTGCGCGGTCGGATCGACGCCCTCCTGGGTTCGACCCCGGAGGATCCTCGGGCGCGGCCGTGGCGCCGCGCGGCGCAGCGCCAGGCGCGGATGCTGGGCTCGTCGCTCCCGGCGTCCCTGCGGGGCCCGCGCGTCGAGCCACCCGTCGAAGCGACCCGCTCTCGGCCGCCCGCCCGCATCCTCCACGTCGTCACGAACTCCCTGCCGCTGACCCAGGCGGGTTCGACCATCCGCACGCAGGGCGTGGTCCACGCGCAACGGTCCGCGGGATGGGATGCGCAGGTCGTGACGCGCCCGGGCTACCCCGTCCTGTACGGCGAACTCGACGCTGCCCGGCTGCAGGTGGTGGACGGGGTGCCCTACCACCGCCTGCTGCCAACGCTCATGCCTCCAGCCGACGGCGTGGACCGCGAGTACCGTCGCCTGCTCGACGAGCTCGTGCGCGATCTGGATCCTCACCTGCTTCATGCGGCGTCGGATCATGTGAACGCCCGGGCGGCCCTCGAGGTGGGACGCGCACGCGGGATTCCCGTGGCCTACGAGGTGCGCACCTTCTTCGAGGACACCTGGCTCGCCTCTCACGGGGGGGAGGAGTCACGCGACAGCGACGTCTACCGTCTCCTGCGCGAGCGGCACACCGAGGTGATCCTGGCCGCGGACTCGGTGACCACGCTCAGCGATGCCATGCGCGACGAGATCCTGGCGCGCGGGGCCTCGCCGGATCGCGTGGTGGTGACTCCGAACGCGGTGGACCCGTCGTTCCTGTCGCCCCGAGTGCCGGCGCCCCGGGCCCGCGAGGCACTCGGCCTGCCCGAGGCGTACTGGGTGGGCTCCATCGCGACGTTCCAGCGCTACGAGGGCCTGGAGACCCTGGTCGACGCGGTAGCGGGGCTGCGGGACGCCGGGTCCGACGCGCGGATCCTGCTGGTCGGCGATGGCCCCGCACTGGCGGACCTGCGGGCGCGTGCGGCGTCCGCGGGCGTCCCCCTGGTCGCGCCGGGCCGGGTCCCGTTCGCCGAGGTCCTCGGGTACTACGACGCGCTCGACGTCTTCGCGCTCCCGCGCACGGCCACGGCGCTCAACGAGCGCGTCACCGCGTTGAAGCCGCTCGAGGCGCAGGCCCGCGGCCTGCCGGTCGTAGGGAGCGACCTTCCGGCCGTGCGCGAGGTCGTGCCCACCGAGTCGCCCCTCGTTCCGGCGGGCGACGCCCCTGCCCTCGCCGCGGCGCTCGCGGTGCTCGCCGACCCGGTCGCGCGCGCCGAGCGTGGAGAGGCGGCGCGCGCCTGGGTGGCCTCGTGTCGCACATGGCCGTACGTGACCGAGGCGTATCGGGGCGCGTACGCTGCTCTCGGGGTCCCCGTCGGCGCGTCGGGACGCCCGTAGGGAACATCCGCAGGAGTGGCTCATCCGGCCCGCCTGCCCTCGGACCGGCCACACCGGGCCCGGGGCACGGGGCGACGAGCGGGGCGCCGAGGGGCCGTGCTGGGGGGCCCTTCCGGCGGGTGCGTGCTGAAGGAAGTGGACATGTCGGTCGACCTGGTCGTGATCGGTCTGGGCTACGTGGGGCTGCCCCTCGCCCAGGAGGCGTGCCGCTCGGGCCTGTCGGTACGCGGGCTGGAGCTGTCCGCGGACGTCGTTGCGGGGCTCAACGCCGGCCGCTCCCATGTCGATGACCTCTCCGACGACGACATCCGCGCGATGCTCGAGGCCGGGTTCGTCGCCACCACCGATCCCGCGGTCCTCGCGGAGGCCGACGCCGTGGTGATCTGCGTGCCGACCCCCCTCACGGCCGAGGGGGGCCCGGATCTCGGCGCGGTGCTCGCCGCGACGCGCACGATCGCCCAGCACCTCCATCGCGGGCAGCTCATCATCCTCGAGTCCACGACCTACCCGGGAACCACCGACGACGAGGTGCGCCCCATCCTGGAGTCCACCGGCCTCGTCGCCGGCCGCGACTTCCACCTGGCCTTCAGCCCCGAGCGCATCGACCCCGGCAATCCCGTCTACGGCATGCGCAACACCCCGAAGGTCGTGGGAGGCCACACGCCGGGCTGCACCGAGGCGGCCGCGTCGTTCTACGGGGGCTTCGTGGACACGGTCGTGCCGGCGCGAGGCACCCGCGAGGCGGAGATGGCCAAGCTGCTCGAGAACACCTACCGCCACATCAATATCGCGCTCGTCAACGAGATGGCGAGGTTCTGCCACGAACTCGACATCGACCTGTGGGACGTCATCGACGCCGCGCGCAGCAAGCCCTTCGGCTTCCAGGCCTTCTATCCCGGACCCGGAGTGGGCGGTCACTGCATCCCCATCGACCCCAACTACCTGTCCTACCAGGTTCAGGCGAAGCTGGGCTACCCCTTCCGGTTCGTCGAGCTCGCCCAGGAGATCAACGCGGGTATGCCGGCGTACGTCGTCCGGCGCATCCAGGATGTCCTCAACGAAGAGGGGCGCGCCCTTCGCGGCTCGCGCATCCTGCTCCTCGGCGTGACCTACAAGCCCGACATCGCCGACCAGCGCGAGTCGCCCGCCAAGCCGATCGCCGCACAGTTGATCGACAAGGGCGCCGACGTTGTCTTCCACGATCCGCATGTCGAAGCATGGAACGTCGCGGGAACGACGCTCACCAGGGTGGAGGACCTCGGCTCCGCGCTCGCGGGTGCCGATCTCGCCGTACTGCTCCAGAACCATTCCGCGTACGACGTGGACGACCTGGCCGGCCGAAGCCGCCGCCTGTTCGACACGAGGGGAGTGGCGACGCACACGAAGGCGGTGCGGCTCTGATCGTCATCGACGGCCGGGAGGTCGACGGCGGGGATCTGGCGCGCTCCGCGGGGCTGCGTCCGGTCAACAGCCGGCCGCCCTTCTTCGGGTACGTGGCCAGCCTGTGGCATCGGCGGATCTTCATCCGCGCCTTCGCCAAGGCGAGCGTCGACAAGCAGAACACCAAGAGCCGGCTCGGGCAGTTCTGGCAGGTGATGGACCCGGTCCTCACCATGGCGCTGTACTGGTTCCTCTTCGGCTTCCTCCTCGGCGGCCGAGGCAGCGTGGAGAACTACACCGGATTCCTCGCGGCCGGGGTCTTCACCTTCGCGCTCATCCGCCAGTCGATCACGGCGGGGTCGCGGTCGATCTCCGGCAACGAGGGACTGATCCGGTCCATTCACTTCCCGCGGGCCGTTCTGCCCCTGGCCGTGGTGTTCAAGCAGCTGCGGGTCTTCTACTTCGCGATCCCGATCATGCTGGTGATCCTGCTCATCACGGGCGAGCCCATCACGTGGCAGTGGCTGCTCGCGCCGGTCGTCCTGCTGCTCATCGTGATGTTCAGCATGGGCATGGCCCTGGTGATGGCCAGGATCGTGGCGACGGTCCAGGACATCTCCGAGGTGCTGCCCTACCTGTTGCGCATCTGGGGGTACATGTCGGGCGTGATGATCCCGATCGCCGACCGCCTGAACTCGCTCGGCGTCCCCGAGTGGGCGGTGTTCATCATCGAGATCAACCCCGGAACCGTGTACCTCAACTGCATGCGGGATGCGCTCATGCAGTCCTACTTCTCGCCGGGCGGGATCGTCAACTGGTACCTCGCGGTGGGCTGGGCGGTCTTCATGCTGCCCTTCGGGCTGTGGTTCTTCTGGCGTGCGGAGGACCGGTATGGCCGCGGCTGAGGCGCCCTCTCGCGTGGAGGCGCCGATCAAGGTGGTCGTCGACGACCTCCACATCGTCTACCGCGTCTGGACGATGCCCGACCAGGGGTCCCCGGGGCGGACCTCGCTGTGGGACCGGCTCAAGCGGCGGCGCCCGCTGGCGGTGAAGCGGGAGATCCACGCCCTGCGCGGGGTCTCCTTCGTGGCCCGCCAGGGCGAGGCGATCGGGGTCATCGGCAAGAACGGCGCGGGCAAGTCGACGCTGATGCAGGCCATCGCGGGTCTGCTCCCCGCCTCGTCGGGCGAGGTATACGCCGACGGCCAGCCGACGATGCTCGGCGTGAGCTCGGCCCTCATGCAGGCGCTTCCGGGGTCGCGCAACGTCGAACTGGGACTGCTCGCCCTCGGTCTCAGCCCCGAGGAGATCCGCGAGAAGTACGACGGGATCGTGGAGTTCAGCGGCATCGGATCGGCCATCAACATGCCGATGAAAACGTACTCCTCAGGCATGAGCGCACGGCTGAAGTTCGCGATCGCCTCCTCGGTGAGCCACGAGATCCTCCTCATCGACGAGGCCCTGGCCACCGGTGACGGCGAGTTCGTGAAGCGCAGCGGCGAGCGCATCCGGGCACTGCGCGATGAGGCGGACACGATCTTCCTGGTGAGCCACTCGATGGGGGCGATCCGCTCGACCTGCGATCGCGTCCTGTGGCTGGACGAGGGCCGCATCATCGCCGATGGTCCTCCGGATGATGTCGTTCCGGCGTACGAGGAGCGCTTCGGGCTGAAGTCCAAGAAGGCCAAGCGCGAGCGACGCCGCAAGCGCCGCGAACGTCATGCGCGTCCGAGCGATGTCGATGACGCGTCAACGAATCAGCCGGGCCGTCGTCGGCGCTCGCGGCGAGAGTCTGGGCCGGACGACGCGCAGCGCACGCGGCGGCGACGCCGGCGCGGGTAGGCACCGCCATGCGCGTGCTCGTCGTCGCCACGGTCCAGCATCCGCTTGATGCGCGAGTCTGCGCCCGCGAGATCGGCGCCCTCCTCGCGGCGGGGCACGAGGTGACGTACGCGGCGGCCTTCCACGACGTCGATGTCGCGCCACCCGCGGGCGTGCTGCCCGTCAACGTGCCGCGCGCGCAGGGTCGTCGGCGGGCCGGGGCGCTTCGTGCCGCGCGCCGCGTCCTGCGCCGTCATGCCGCAAGCCACGACGTGGTGCTGCTGCATGGGCCCGAGGTCATGCTGGCGGCGTCAGGGCTGCGGCATCCCTGCATCGTGTGGGACGTGCACGAGGACACGGGCGCGGCACTGGGGATGAAGCCGTGGCTCCCCGCGCCGCTGCGGCCGCTGGCCGCGCGGGGCGTCGACGCCGCGGAGTCGTACGCGGCCCGGAACTACCACCTCCTCATCGCGGAGGCGGCGTACGCCGACCGATTCCCCGACGCGGACCCGGTGATGGTCCCGAACACTCCCGTCGTTCCCCGGAGCGTGCCCGGTTCGGCGAGGGGACGCGCGGTGTACGTGGGCGACCTATCCGTGGCGCGCGGCGTCGACGAGATCATCGCCGTGGGCCGGCTGCTCAGTCCGGACGTGTCCGTCGAGGTGATCGGCGCCGCGAGGCCTCCGATCGCCGAGCGCCTGCGCGCCGCGACGCAGGCGGGCTGGATCGACTGGCGCGGCTACCTCCCCAACGACGAGGCCCTGGCCCGCGTCGAAGGGGCGACCGCGGGGCTGTCGCTCCTGCACGACGAGCCGAACTACCGCCATTCGATGCCCACGAAGCTGTACGAATACCTCGCCCGCGGTGTGCCGTTCGTGTCCACGCCGCTTCCCCTCGCGCGCCGGCTCGCCCAGGACAGCGGCGGGGGGGTCATCGTCCCGTTCGGTGACGCAGCGGGCGCCGCCCAGGCCGTGCGCGATCTGGCCGGGGACGATGCGCGTCGGCAGGGAATGGCTGATTCGGGGCGTGCGTGGGTGTCCGAGCACGCGAACTGGGAGCGGGACGGCGAGCGGTTCGTCAGGCAACTCGAAGCGTGGGCCGCGGCCGGCGCGCCGACCTGACCTGCCGCCCGAGGGCGGTGATGCCCGCGACGACCTCGTGGGGCGCCACCGCGTCACGTCCCATCCGGTAGGCGCCCACTGCCGCGAACGCCGCGGCCGCGCCCCACAGCAGTGCCGCGGCGCCGGGGTTGCGGTGGCGGGACAGGATGCCGGCGACGCCGAACGCCGTCGCGGCGAGCACAGGCCCGGTGATCTCGAGGGGAGCCGCGGTGTCAGGCTCGGGCGCCCGGTGAGCCCCGCTGGTGCGCTTGCGCGCGGTCGCGGTCACCGATGCGGGCCGGGACGCGGGAGTTCCGCGCCCGGTCCGGGGCTTGCCCGCTCCGCGGTCGGAGGGCCTGGCTGCGGCGACGGGCGCGGGGCTTCGCAGAGGAGCAGCAGTGCCCTGGACGGGGAGGTCGCGTGTGCGGCGGCGGCCCACCTGGGTCTCCACGGAGTAGCCGTGCTCCGCGAGCCACCGAGCGCTCTCCGCCTCGATGGCGACCAACTCGTCCGAGGTGAGGGTGTCGCGCCAGGCACCCTCGCGCCCGTCGGTGATGTGGTTCGACGTGACGCGCAGGTCGTCGTCCACGCCCTGCTCCTTGGCCGCGCGAGCTCGTTCGGCTTGGGCGGCCAGGTCGACGTCGGCGACGATCCCGGCGACCCGGGCGTCGTCGATCTCCACCTGGAGGTACTGCGCGAGCGCGCGCACGAGCCCGGGGACGTCATCGCGGAAGTCCTCGTACCGGCCGATCCACACGTCCTTGCGGGACGTCCAGAACTCGTCTCCGCGGAGTTCACGGCGCACGATGAGGCGGCTATTGCGCGCCCCGCGCTCGGGGTCTCCGGGCTTGGCGCGTCCCTTGCGGTACAGGGAGGCGACGACATCGCGGGGGTCGCGGTAGGTGTAGAGGTAGCGCGCGCCCTCCTGAGGGAAGGCCGCGCGGTCCAGGGACGGTCGGAAGTGCACCTTGGCCATGAGCAGGTCGTCGGGGTTCGCGGCCGCGGGAGCGTACTCCGCGACGGGGACTCCTCGAGGGTTGCGCAGTCCGGGGGTGCCGTCGAGGAGGTTGCGGGCGATCTGCCATACCAGGGTGGACCCGGACCGATGCATGCCGCAGACGAGAAGGAGCACGTGCGCAGTGTACGACCTC
>CAIVWG010000233.1 GCA_903909555.1 uncultured bacterium
ATCGTGAGCGCGATACTCGCCTCATCCTGGGTGAGGCCCAGGTCGTCGATCATGGGCGTGAAGACGTAGTTGAGGCTCGCGGCGATGACCAGAGAGCCGCCCATCGCGACGCACAGGCCGATCAGGGTGCGCCCGGAGGAACTCTGACGGGGGTCCGTCGCGACGACGACCCCCTCGGCTCCCACGACGACAGGCTAGGCGATCCGGGGGAGTCGCCACACACGTCGGTAGGGTGACGGGGTGGTCAGCGTCGTGTTCGGCTTGCTGACCGCCTGCTTCTTCGCCAGTTCCAGCCTCATGTCCTCGCGCACCGTCAAGGTGATCGGCTCGCCGTCGTCGCTGGCCTGGATGATGCTCGTCGGCCTCGTCGTCACGACGCCCTTCGTGTTCGCGGCAGGCGTGCCCGAGCAGCTGAGTGCGAGCCTGCCCTACCTCGCGGTGGCGGGTATCGGCAACGTGGTGGGCATCCTCGTGGCCGGATACGCGCTGCGCGTCGGGAAGGTGGGCATCGTCGCCCCCATCCTGGCGACAGAGGGGGCCATCGCTGCCGTGCTCGCGGCTCTCGCTGGGGAGAGCATCGCCCCGATCGTGGCGTTCCTCCTCATGGTGATCGTGGGCGGCATCGTGCTGTCCGCGGTGGCTCCGGACCCCGAGCCGCTGGAGCACGAGCGTCCGCTCATGGCGGCGCTGCTGGCGACGGGGGCGGCGGTCTGCTTCGGTGCCTCGCTCTTCTCGACGGGATTCGTGAGCGACGACCTGCCCATCGCGTGGGTGCTGCTGCCGGCGCGGCTGCTCGGCGTGGTGGCCCTGCTGATCCCCTTGCTGCTCCTGCGCCGACTGCGGATCACCCGCGGGACCGCGCCGCTCGTCGTGGCGATGGGGATCACCGAGGTCCTCGGCTTCACGTGCTTCGCCATCGGGGCGCAGTACCAGGTCGCCATCACCTCGGTCCTGTCGTCGCAGTTCGCGCCGATCGCCGCGATCATGGCCTACCTGCTCTTCAAGGAACGCCTCGGCCGGACGCAGATCCTCGGAGTCGTCGTGCTCGTCGGTGGAGTGACCGCCCTGACCCTGGCAGCATGATCACGTGAACGTCGCCGGTGCCGCGATCCTTTCCGTCGGTTCAGCGCTGCTCGTGGGCGCGTGCTCGGCGAGCGGGCCGCCCGAGGGCTTCGTGCGGCTGTCGGACGTCTCGCCCGGGATCGTCCAGGAGATCCGCTACCACGGTGCGCACAACTTCACCGGGCGCCCGGTCCCCGGGTATGCCGCCCCCGAGTGCTGGCTCACTCGCGAGGCCGCCGAGGCACTCGCGCGCGCGCAGGAGGACGTGACGGCGCAGGGGTACTCCCTCAAGGTCTACGACTGCTACCGGCCCCAGCGCGCCGTCAGCGAGTTCGTGCGCTGGGCTGCCGACCCGAACGACGACGCGATGCGCGCGGAGTTCTACCCGCGGGTGCCGAAGGACGAGATCATTCCGCGGGGACTCATCGCGGAGAAGAGCGGTCACAGCCGGGGCTCGACCGTGGATGTCACCCTCGTGCCGCTCGGGGCCGGCGTGAGCGCCGCGTGGACGGAGGGGGATCCGCTCGTCGACTGCGCAGCGCCCGAGGGGGACAGGTTCGCCGACACATCCATCGACATGGGCACGGGCTTCGACTGCTTCGACCCTGTCGCGGCGACGGACAGTGGCGAGATCACCTCGGATCAGGCGCTGAACCGCAAGATCCTCGTCGCCGCGATGGAGGCAGCGGGCTTCGTGAACCTCCCCGAGGAGTGGTGGCACTACACACTGGCGAACGAGCCGTTCCCCGACACGTTCTTCGACGCACCCATCGACTGACGCGCTACCCTCCCGCCGTGAGCCGCGTCTTCACCGCCAGCGTCGCCTCCGTCTATCCCCTCTATGTCGCCAAGGTCGAGAAGAAGGGCCGGACGGTCGCCGAGCTCGACGAGGTGATCTGCTGGCTCACCGGCTACGACGAGGCCGAGTTGCGCGCACACCTCGATGCGGGGACGACGTTCGCGGACTTCTTCGCCGGGGCGTCGCTGAATCCCCACGCGGACCTCATCACCGGTGTCGTGTGCGGGGTGAGGGTGGAAGAGGTCGAGGACCCGCTCATGCGCGAGATCCGCTACCTGGACAAGCTCGTGGACGAGTTGGCGAAGGGGCGTCCCATGGAGAAGATCCTGCGGGCGTGAACCCGCTACCAACTCCCGCCGCCACCGCCGCCTCCTCCGCCGCCGGAGAAGCCTCCGCCGCCGGAGAAGCCGGACCCGCCCGAGGCGCTCGGGGCGGTGTAGGCGCTGCTCACGGACGACGTCCCGGTCGACATGAGGCTATGGATCATCATCGTGTTCGCGAGGAAGAGGCCCGATGAGTGGAGTTGCTCCTCGGTGAGGTCGGGGAACGCCCCCGACCACGAACTCTCCAGGTCGAAGAGCACGGCGTAGGGGAGCATCGTGGCGTACACCGCGTAGTCGGGCAGGCCGAGGCGCTGGGCGAGGTCGCGACGCGCAGCCGCAGGATCGGTGTCGAGGAACCTCTTGAAACCCTCGACCTCGGCCTCGAACTTCGCCGTCGTGATCGTCTCGCGGTCGGGGATGAGGAACCGGGCCACGAACGTGCCGATCGTGAGGCCTATCAGCGAGGGCAGGAGGCCGGCGAAGATGATCATGTTCTCCGTCCATATGCCGGCGAAGAAGGTGACGATGACGGCACCCAGGAGCAGGCTGGAGATCCACGTCATGCGCCGGCGGGGAGCCGCGGCCTCTTCGTCGAAGCGCTGCGCCAGGATGGCCTCGCGTCGCAGTTGGGTCGCCACCCCGGTGACCGCCTTCGCGAAGTCCGGGTCGTAGCCCTGGAGAGTGGCCCGCTCGCGACCTTCGAAGATCGCGGAGAGCATGTCGTTCTCCCAGGGCTTGAGCCCGTCGGTCCCCACGCCCCACCATGCGAGGTTGATGCGGCTGGGCTGGAAGAAGCCGCCGTCATCGGAGGACAGCGTGATGTAACGGCGGGCCACCAGATCGAGCAGCGTGGCGAGCACGGCACGCGCCGGGAGTTCACCGTCGAGCCCGACGGCGATCTCCGCGGGACGCAGGTTGCCCGGGGGACCGAACTGCACGACGGCGCTGGGGACCTCGACGCCCTTGAGTCGCGGCCGCATGACGAGGGCGACGACCGGCGGGAGGATGAGCAGGAGAATGAAGCCGCCGAGTCCGAAGGGGATGAAGACGCGACCGGGGTTCTCGGATGCGGGGGGAGCGACGATCTCGCGCGTCTGCAGCGATGTGAAGGAGCCGCCGGGGAACGCCACGACACCGGTGAGCCCCTCGCCCGGCTGCAGGAGCGCGGTCGCGAATTGGGCGGTGTCGCCCTGGATGCGGTCCTGGCAGGGATCGGAGGAGCCGTAGTACCCGCGGTAGCACTGGGCGGCAAGGACGGTCCCGGGACCGGTGACCCGGACCTGGGTCGAGACGATGGGGACCTGCCAGCTGTTGCCCGTGAAGTCCCAGTAGAGCTCGGCATCCCCGACGGCGAAGCCGTACGGATTGGCCTCGGCCAAGTCCTCCGCGGTGAGGCTCCGCATGACGCCGTCGACCGTGTACGTGATGGCGTACTCGTGAACCCCGGTGATGGTGACGTCCGGGTCTCCGATCTTCACCTCGAGGAGAGGGCCCTGTTGGGTGACCGCGTAGGGCGTGGCGCCTCCGTCGACGGTGACATCGGTGACGGTGACCGGATGGATCCAGCGCGACCCGTCGGGCAGGTCGTCGTACACGGGAATGAGCCGGAAGATACCGCGCCGGAACTCCCCGTCGAAGTCGTACTCGATCGTCTCGGTGACCGTCATGCGTCCGCTGGGATCGATGACCGCCTCGACGTCGAGGGACCGGATGCTCTCCGCCGCGAGAGCGGACGGCGTGAGGATGAGGAGGGCACCCAGGCTCGCGGCCAGCGCGAGGGACGCGGCCAGCATGCGTCGCCCGGCGCCGTCGCCCATGCCCGGCCCCTTCCTTCGTGTGCCGCCCCGTCGCGGGGGCGTGCGGCCATTGCACCAGACCCGGGCCCGTGTGAGCGGGAGGACCACCGACTTCCACCGGTCAGTAAGGTCCTGGCGTGCTGAGCGTCGTCCTGGGCCTGCTCACCGCCACCTTCTTCGCGAGCACGAGCCTCATCTCCTCGAGGGCGGTCAAGGTCATCGGGTCGGGGTCCTCCCTGGCTTGGACCATGGCCGTGGGGCTCGTCATCACGGTGCCGTTCGTCGTGGCCTCGGGCGTCCCGGCGAACCTCGGGCCGAGCCTGCCCTGGATGGCGCTCGCGGGCCTCGGCAACGTGCTCGGCATCCTGCTCGCGGGCTTCGCACTGCGGGTCGGGAAGGTCGGCGTCGTCGCACCGATCCTCGCCACCGGGGGAGCGATCTCCGCGCTCATCTCCGCGCTGCTGGGGGAGAGCATCGCGCCGATCGTGGCGTTCCTCCTCCTCGTCATCGTGGGCGGCGTCGTGCTCTCGGCGATCGCCCCTGATCCTGCGCCCCTGGAGAATGAGCGGCCCGTCTACGCGGTCGTGGTCACCGTGCTCGCCGCGGTGTGCATCGGCGTGGGGCTGTTCTCGACGGGGAACCTCAGCGGCGACCTGCCGCTCTCCTGGGTCCTGCTGCCGCCCCGGATCGTGGGCGTGCTCGTGCTGTTCCTGCCGCTGCTGGTCGTCCGGCGCCTGCGGATCACCCGGGACACCGTCTGGATGGTCGTGGCCATGGGATTCACCGAGGTCATCGGCTACGTGTGCTTCGCCATCGGGGCGCAGTACCAACTCGCCGTGATGTCGGTCTTCGCGTCGCAGTTCGCGCCCATCGCCGCGGTGGCGGCGTACTTCCTGTTCCGGGAACGACTGGGGCGCCTGCAGATCGCCGGGGTCGTCGTCATCGTCCTCGGCGTGACGGCCCTGAGCCTGGTGAATTGAGGGCCGGGGGCGAGACCGTGCCAGCGGGCGCGAGACCGTGCCAGCACGGTACGGGGGGTGTCCGAGTGGCCTTCACCCCTAGGGCGCCCGTAGCGTCAGGGCAACGTCGTTATGGGAGGTGCCGTGAAGGCTCGTGTGATGCTCGCCGCTCTCGCATCCGGGGCGCTGGCCCTCGGCCTGCTCGCCCCCGTGGGCGTCAGCGCCGCGCCGGAGGCCCTGAAGCCGACGGGGAAGGCCATGATCCGCATCGAGGGCGGCACCGCACGCGCCATCGAGCGGGGGGACCTGCTCTACCGGGTCGTCGTGCCTCAGGGGGCATCCATCAAGTGGCTGGGAGACTCCGACCGGGGGTGGGCGATCGGCACGATCGGCCGCAAGGGCCTCATCGCCGGGTGGAGCCGACTCGGGCATAGCGCGAGAGGCGCCCACGCGATGACGACCATCACCTGGCAGGAGCCGGGCGAGGACAGGCCCCACTTCGTCGGCGCCTACGTCGGGCTGCCGAAGATGAACTCCGAGGGGGCCATGACGTTCCTGGCGCGCAC
>CAIVWG010000234.1 GCA_903909555.1 uncultured bacterium
AGGAGCGGGTACATGATCTCGAAGTGGATCTCGAACGCTCGCTTGTGATAGGCGCGTGCCTCCTTGAGCATCGT
Source organism: uncultured bacterium (assembly GCA_903909555.1). GTDB lineage: Bacteria > Actinomycetota > Actinomycetes > S36-B12 > S36-B12 > Mxb001. Next base: position 75 of record CAIVWG010000234.1, read on the forward strand.
CGACAACTCTGCCAGGGACATGCTCGCCGGGTCCATCACCACGAAATGCTGCCAGCCCCGCTCGACCTCCTCACGGCGGCTTGCCCAGATCTCGTCGAAGTTTGCGAGGAACTCGCCGAGGCGCGGGCCCATCCGCTGGGCGCGCTCGCCGATCTCGAACGGCGACTGCACGTCGATCGGCGACGCATACGTGTGGATTCCGGCGATGCGGCTCACGAGCCCGCGGCCGGGCGGCAGGGGCAGGTTCTCGGCCGCGAACTGCGTTCCCCAGTTGTAGCCGTCCTCGTTCCAGATGAGGCCCAGCGGGGTGAGCCCGCGGGGCCAGTGGAAGTCCAGGAACCAGAAGCGCTTCTCGTCCTCCTTGTTGAAGGTGCGGAAGGGCTCGACGTAGTACGGGGCATGCTCGAACGCGGGCTTGAAGCCCGGGTACCACTCGTCGGTGACGAATTCATCAACGGGCACGATGGTGGCCATGTGACTCCCTCCGGGGCGTGGGGGACGCTCCCTCCGCGGCCGACCGTTCCACCTTGTGGTCCCGGTCACAACAGCCCCGTTTCGCAGAGAAGAACGATCGCGCACGGCGTTGGGGCGTTCGTCACCCGAAAACGCCGCCCTTGGCCGGGCCTCGTCGACCGCGACACGATGGAGGAGTCGGCGCCGCGTTCTTCTGGGGAGAACGCGGCGCCGGACGGACCCTCACCTCCCCCCTTAGGGTGTGGCCCAAAGCGAGGAGGGACCGTGCTCCGCAGCACCGATCGCATCATCACCACCCACGTGGGGAGCCTCGCGCGTCCGCACGACCTCTTGGACATCATGAAGGAGCGCGAGCACGGGCGCCCCTACGACGCCGACGCCTTCGCCGCCCGGGTGAGGTCGGCCGTGCGCGATGTCGTGAGAGAGCAGGCCGCGGCGGGCATCGACGTCGTCACGGACGGCGAGATGGGCAAGGTCAGCTTCTTCACCTACGTCGTGGAGCGCCTCAGCGGCTACTCGACAACCGAGGGGACGCCTGTGCTGCCCCCCTCGTGGAAGGTCGAGATCGACGCCTTCCCGGACTACTACGCCGACTACCTCGGCAAGTACAAGAACACCGTCGCCCCGCTGCGCGCGATGGCGTGCACCGGCCCAGTGTCCTACGACGGCTTCGATGCCCTCCAGGCCGATATCGAGACGCTCACGGCCGCCGCCAGCGACGTCGGCGCCCTCGAGGTGTTCATGCCGTCGGCCAGCCCGAGCGGGTTCGGCATCAACGAGTACTACTCGTCCACGCTGGAGTACGAGATGGCCGTGGGCGAGGCGCTGCGCGAGGAGTACCTGGCGATCGTCGACGCGGGGCTCGTGCTGCAGATCGACGATCCGTGGCTCATCGAGTTGCTCTCGGAGGACGGGACGTCGACCGTAGCGGAGCGCGACCGAGCGGCGCGTGAGCACATCGAGGCTCTCAACCACGCGCTCCGCGGCATTCCCGAAGATCGGATCCGGCTGCACACCTGCTACGGCCTCAACCACGGCCCGCGCGTGCACGATCTGCCCTTCGCCGAGGTGGCGCCGTACATGCTCATGGTCAACGCCGGCGCCTATTCCTTCGAGGTCGCGAACCCGCGGCACATGCACGAGTGGCGGATCTGGGAGGACATCGCCCTCCCCGAGGGCAAGATCCTGATCCCCGGCCTCCTGGGCCACGCGACCAACTACGTGGAGCATCCGGACCTCATCGCCGACTACATCGAGCGCTACGCCGCCATCGTCGGGCGGGAGAACGTCGTCGCCGGTGCTGACTGCGGCTACTCCTCCCGCGCGTCCTACCACCCGGAAGTGCATCCCACCGTGGTGTGGGAGAAGTTTCGGGCGCTGGCGGAAGGGGCTCGCCTGGCGACGGTGCGCCTGTGGTGAGCACGCCTGCCGTCGAAGCCGTGCTGTTCGACATGGGCGGCCCCGTCGCGCGCACGCCGTTCGAGATGCTGCCCTACCTGGAGCGGGTGTGCGGTGCCCCCAAGCGGACCTTCGACTGGACCGGACCCTTCGACCCTGGCGCTGACGGCCTATGGCAGCGCATGCAGGCGGGGGAGATCACCGAACGGGAGTACTGGCACGAGCGTGCCGCCCAGGCGGCCCCCTACACCGGGGATCCCGATGTCCGGAGTCTCTTCACCCTGGCTTTCGCCGACCCGGCCGAGTGCATCCGCCCCGAGGCCATGTCTCTGCTCGAGGAGTGCCAGGTGCGCGGCCTGAGGACCGGCATCCTCACCAATGACATGCGCGACTTCAACGAGCCGGGCTGGTCCGACCGCGTCGACTTCGTGCAGCGCGTCGACGCGGTGATCGACGGCAGCATCACCGGGGTCCTCAAGCCCGACCCCCGCGCGTACCAGATCGCCGTCGACACCCTCGGAGTCGCACCGCAGTCGACGCTGTTCATCGACGACCAGCCGTTCAACATCGAAGGCGCCCGGGCCATCGGGCTGCAGACGGTGTGGTTCGACGTCACCGACCCTGTCGGGTCCTACGAGCGGGCGCGGGCGCTGCTGTAGTCGCGCCCGCGCCGACGACGCTAGTCCTCGTGGACCGTGGTGACGGTGGCGCGGATCTCGACCTGGCGATGCGGCTCGAGCCAGGGTGCGCTCAGTGCTCCGCCCTCGGGCTCGCCCCAGACGAGGGTCAGTTCGGTGCCGACCCGGGCATGGGCGGGATCGACGACGCCGAGCGTGAGCATGGCGCGCTCGTTCCAGCTCATGCAGGGGTACGTCGATACGCCGACCGTGTGGCCGTCGGCATCCTTGAGGGCGTCGTACTGCCAGGTGGCATACGTGGCCCGGGGCAGGTCGATGTACTTGCCGGGCAGTCCCTCGCCCGATGCGTAGCTCGCGAAGAGGCGCCCCAGGTCGTCGGGGCTCCACGCGAGCGTCACCTTGGAGCGGTGGGGCTCGTGGACCGAGCGCTCGAGGGCCTCGCGGCCGATGAAGTCGTGGTTGAACTTCACCAAATGGGCGTAGCCGATGTCCGCGGGGGTGAAGTAGTAGTCGTCGATGTTCGGGGAGTAGAAGCTGCCGCCGAGCGACCAGCCCACCTCCTCGGCCGTGGCGGGGAGCCACTCGCGGAACCCCCGGGTGCCCTCGCCGGAGAAGATCGCGGGCATCGGCCGCGGAATCCAGCCGAGTTCGACGGCGGTGGTGAAGTAGGCCATGGAACCGACCTGGCGCAGGCCGAACTCCTCGCCGGCCGCCAGGAGCGCGGCCTTGATCTCAGGGCCCTCATCCCACGGTCCCCACAGCTCATAGCCGGGGCCTCCGGCCATGGTGTGTCGCAGCGCGAACACCCGGCGACCCGCGATGGTCAAGGTGATGATGTCGAACGTCCGGGACTCCGGCAGCGCGGCACCGTTGAGCGCCTCAAGGAGCGGGGCTGCGTGCGGGCCCTCCACTTGATAGCGATAGACCTCGCGCCGACCCGCCGGGTTCTTGGAGAAGATCTCGTCCCGCTCCATTTCGATGTCCCACGAGCCCGTCGCCGCCTGGTACTCCAGCCAGTTGTGGCCCGCGGCACGGCCGACGAGGGCGATCTCCTCGGGATTGGTCCAGTAGAGGATCCCGTCCCCGATCACATGGCCGCTCGGGCTGCAGCACACGAAGTGTCGGGCCTTGTCCTGCTTGAACGTGGAGAAGCCGTTGACTCCCATCGCGGTGAAGAACGCGAGCGCATCCTTGCCCCGGACTGTCGTCGTCGTCATGTGGTACGACTGGTCGTACAACGCCACCGCCTCCCTCCACGCACGCTGCTCGTCCCGCCAGTTCGTGAACTCAGGGGCCACGAACTGAGTGGGCTGGCGCAGGACGGCGTCCCGGACAACGGATCCCTTGGGATTGGCGTAGAGGACGTCAACAATGCTGGGGTGAGCCTCAATCACATCCTGAAGCGACGCGGTCTTGACTGCAGTGGTCACCAGGGCCTCCTTTTCGGCAGTGCCGGAAAGGTACGTGCGGCAACCGCGTCGGCACCAGTCATGCGTTTCGCACCGACGAACAGTGGGCTCAATCCAGGCCTCGGGTCCGTCCGTCAGGAGAAGCCGGGGACCTGCATGAGATTGGGCACGACGGCATGCGGCCCGGCGAACGGGTTGCTGAGGTCGGTGACGACGAAGAGCATGACGGCGGTGATCCCGGCGACGATCCCCACCCCGAGCAGGTAGAACCTCATGCGGGTCACCGAGAACAGGGCGAGGAGGACAAGGTTTGTGATCCCGAGGAAATACAAGAGCAGCAGCGCGCCCGTGACCCCCATGCCGGGAGCACTCACGGTGAGATCCGCGCTGTCCGCCACCATGTCGCCGATGGCCCCCTGGGTCGCCCCCCAAGCGGGCTGCTCGCTTGCCCCTGCCTTGTAGGCCTCGAACTCCGCATCGAGAATCCGTAACGTGGCCTCCTTTTGCAGGGCGATGGATCCCTGGGGGTCGGCGTTCACCATGAGCGGCCAGGCGTCCTCGGTGATCGCGGACCGGTAGTCGGCGAGGGCCTGCATCATGATGTCGCCACCGGCGTCAGCGGGGAGCATGCGCGCGTACCCCACGGCGGCGCCGTAGTGGAATGCGAAGTTGGTGTTGTCCTCGTCGGCGCTGCGCACGTTGAACCAGAACTGTCCCAGCATGAATGCGAGGAGGAAGACGAAGGCGAACATCGTCGTCGCGAGGATGCGGTCAACGAAGCTAGAGGCCTTGGGCACCACGAGGCCTGACTTCTCGTCTGGGGTCTCGGGTTCCTGGGCCAAGCGGAGTGAGTGCCCGTAGAAGGCCCACGCGAGGGCGACGCTGAGGGAGACGAAGACGACGACGGTGATGATGAGCCGAACCGGGGCGGGCACGGCGTTCACGTATTCGGCGTAGGACACGGGAACAGGATGCCAGAAATCTCCGGAGGCCAGGGGTGGACTCCGCCCGCATGGGTGGGGTGCCCCCCAGGACGGCCGCCCGCACTCGCTCTCGCGCCGCGGGATCGGGAGGCTCCTACTGCCCTTGCCCCTGACGCCCGCGGATGAAGAGGTCCGTGATCCGATCGGCGAGCACGTCGTCCATGGCACAGGCCGGGTCGATCGCGGACATGATGATGAAGCCGACGAGCTGGTGCTTGGCCTCCATGGCGTCGGTGTCCGGCGGGATCACCCCGGAGGACGCGGCGCGCTGAATCGACAGGACAAGCGGGGCGAAGGTCTGGTCCATCACGTCTGCCGGGAGCGCCCGGGACTCCACGGGGTCCAGGGGCGTCGCGATGAGGTGCGGCAGGGCCGGCCGCGTCGGCTCCTGTCCCATGCCCCGCACGAGGCAGCGCACGACGTCGCGGAGAGCCTCCTGCGGGCCCCGGCCGTCATCCGGGACCGGCACGACGGGCAGGCAGGCGCGATAGGTGTCGGCGAGCAAGTGCGCCCGGTCGCGCCAGTGCCGGTAGATCGTCGTCTTCGCGACGCCGGACTCCTCGCTCACCGCATCGACGGTCACCGCGCGCGGCCCGCCCGCCACGAACAGCGCCACCGACGCGGCGAGCACGGCCTCGCGGGAACGGCGTACCCGCGGGTCGACGTCGACCGGCGTCTGGCTCACAGGGCCCAGTATGCCGGGGTGGGCTTATGCTACGCTACCGTAGCGTACTACTTCTTAGGGAGCCCTCATGACCTCTCGCATCGCCCTCGTCACCGGAGCCTCCAGCGGCATCGGGGAGGCCACCGCCACGCGCTTGGCTGCCGCGGGACTGTCCGTGTACGGCGCGGCCCGGCGCGCTGACCGCGTCGCCCAGTTGCCCGGGGTCATCCCCATCGCCATGGACATCACCGACGACGCGCAGGTGAGCGCCGCGGTGCAGCGCATCATCGACGAGCAGGGGCGCCTCGACGTCCTGGTGAACAACGCCGGATACGCGCAGTACGGCCCCGTCGAGGACATCTCCATCGATGCCGCGCGACGCCAGTTCGACGTCAACATCTTCGGCCTGGCGCGCCTCACGCAGCTCGTCATCCCCCACATGCGCGCCCAGGGCAAGGGCGTCATCGTCAACGTCTCCTCCATGGGCGGTCGCATCTACACGCCGCTGGGCGCCTGGTACCACGCCACCAAGCACGCACTGGAGGGCTGGTCGGACTGCCTGCGCGTGGAACTCAAGCCCATGGGCATCGACGTCGTCATCGTCGAGCCCGGCGGCATCGCGACCGAGTTCAACGAGGTCCTCGCCCAGCACAGCGTCGAGGTCTCCGAGCCGTACGCCGACCTCCAGGGCAAGGTCGCCCGCACCATGTCGGACCCGTCCTTCACGAGCAAGCTGTCCCCGCCCTCGCTCATCGCCGACACCATCCTCGAGGCGATCACCGCAGCGAAGCCCAAGGGCCGATACATGGCCGGCTACCTCGCCAAGCCCATGTGGCGCCTGCGCCGCTTCGGCGGCGACGGACTCTACGACCGCGCCCTCAACCGCGTCCTGAGATAGGGCGCTGCCGCCCGCGGCATTCGACCCCCACGACCACGGTCCGCTGCGTAGTGTGGGGTTCCTTATGGCTGACTACGCGCTCCACGGCGCCGACTACATCGCCGACCCCTATCCCGTCTACCGGCAGATGGCCGACGAGTCGCCCGTGTGGCTGCAGGAGTCGACCGGGCACGTCTACGTCTCCCGCTACGCCGACGTCCGCGAGGTCCTTCTCGACCCCGCAAGTTTCAGCAACAACCGGGTGGCCGACCGGCTGAGCCGCACCTCCGACTCCCTGCCAGCGCAGTGCCTCGCGGCGATCCTGCACGACCGCCTGGTCATGACCGACGGCCCGCACCACCGCGAGCTCCGGGTACAGATGCGCGACGCCTTCACCGCGAGCCGGGTGCGGACCTACGAGTCGATGATCAGCGACGTCATCGCCGAGGACCTCCAGGGAATCGACTGGAATGCGCCGGTGGACTTCCTCCACCAGATCGCCCTGCCCATCCCGTCCCGGATCATCCTGCTCGTCCTCGGCTTTCCTCCGGAGGACTTCACCCGGTTGCGCGAGTGGACGAGCGACTTCTACAACTGGCTGGCGAGCAGCCCCGGCAGCATCGAGCAGCGCACGCAACTCGCGTACGACGCCACGGAGGCGATGCGCGCGTACATCACCGGCCTGCTCGAGGATCCCCCCGAGAGCGCGGAGTCAGGGCTCCTCGGGGTGCTCCTCGCGGCGCACCGCGCCGGGACGCTGACCCAGGACGAGGTGGTGGCGAACCTCATCGGCATGGTCAACGCCGCCCACGAGACGACCACGAGCCTCATGTCGAACTCCATGGTCCTGCTCCTGCGCCACCCCGACCAGCTCGAGCTGCTCCTCGCCGATCCGTCGCTGATCCCGGGTGCGGTGACGGAGGTGGGCCGACTGGAGAGCCCCGCGCAGATCATCAGCCGCGTGGCGGCGCATGACCAGGAGTTCCATGGCGTGCCCCTCCGTGAGGGCCAGTTGGTGGCGGTGAACCTCGCGCAGGCCAACCGGGATCCCGACGTCTACCCCGACCCCGACCGCTTCGACATCACCCGCAGGGGCACCGCAGCACTGACCTACGGGCACGGCGAGCACTTCTGCGTCGGCACCGCCCTCGCCCGGCTCGAGACCGAAGTGCTTCTGGCGCAACTCCTGCCCCGCATGCCCGGAGCGGTCATCCTCAACGAGCCGCTCGAGTGGCGGCCGACTCCGGCGTTCCGCTGCCCGCTCGAACTCACCATCCAGTTCGGGCCCGGCTGACGACGCCAGGGCCGATGGTCTGCCTGTCCCGCTGACGGCGGTGCTGTCGCCGATGGTGGTGACCCCAGAAGGCTCAGCGAATGGCAAACGGCACCGCGATCGTCCTAGGTGCACTCCCGACGATCGCGGCAGGGTAAAGGTTGTTGGAGACTGGAGTGGGATCGCAGGCAGACGGGTCCCCGGACACGGACCTTGAATTGTAGATCTGGCTCACCGCGGGGCCAGCAATATCGACCGTACGCATGCTCGATAGCGAGACGGTGTCGTCCGCGGCGACGCCGACAACGAGTCCCGCTATCGGAAAATAACTGAAGAACGGGGTTCCCGTGCAGTCGGCGGTCGTGTAGAACAGGTTGCTCATCAATGCCATAGTGCCGTTCCAGTTGTACGCAACGACGCCACCGGCAGCTTCGCTGTCGATATAGATCTGGTTGTAACCACGGTCAAGCTGTACAAAGGCGCCCAGCCGCACATTCGCCGCGTCGTACACGCTCAACGCCGTCCCGCCGCCCGCCGGCCCGGCGGGCCCCTGCGGACCCGCAGG
>CAIVWG010000235.1 GCA_903909555.1 uncultured bacterium
GGATCCGCTCGCGGTCGCCGACCGCTACACCCTGCTCGATCGGCTCATGCGAGGACTGTCCGTGCCCGGCGTCGACGGGGTCATGGCCAGCGCGGACATCCTCGAGGAGCTCGCCTGGCTCGGCGCTCTCGAGGGCCGGCTGGCCATCGGCACGATCAACCGCGGTGGCCTCAAGGGCGCGCTGTGGGAGCTCGACGACCGGATCACGGCGTACGACCCCGATCACATCGCCTCCGCCGGCCTCGACGGCGGCAAGGTCCTCCTGCGGATCGAGTTCACCGACCCCGGGGTCGCGCGCACCCTCGAGACCTGCGCTGCCGTCACGACGAGGCTGGCCGACCAGGGGATCATGTGCATGATCGAGCCGCTGCCCTACCTCAAGGACGAGGCAGGCCGGTCCTCCCTCGACACCCGCGACGAGGAGCTCATCCGCGCCGTGGCCATCGCGTCCGGACTCGGGTCCAGCAGCGCGTTCACCTGGCTGAAGATCCCGGCGACCGCGCGCATCGACGAGGTGGCGGCGGCGACCACCATGCCGATCATGCTGCTCGGCGGGGATCCCGGGGAGCAGTGGCGCGACGTGGTGTCGGGGTGGGAGCGCGCCATGCGCGAGCCCAACGTGCGCGGGCTCATCCCCGGGCGCGCCCTGCTCTACCCGCACGACGGTGATGTCGAGGGCATCGTCGCCACGGCCGTGCAGATCGTCCATGGTTGATACAGCAGATCGTCCAAGATTGATGCGGTCGAAGGTGAGCACATGAGAGGCAGCGCATGAGTTGGTACAAGCCCCACGGATCGCTGGCCCACGAGCACGGGCCCATGTCGATCACTCCCGAGCAGGCCGAGTGGGCCTACAGCGGACTGCATGTCATCGATCGTGACTGCACGCTCGACCTCGGCGCCTCCGAGGCCGTCGTCCTGCCGCTGTCCGCCCGCGACCTCGTGGTGCTCGTCGATGGCGTGCCCTACCCCCTGCGGGGGCGCGAGGGCGTCTTCGCTGCTGTGAGCGACTGGCTCTACGTCCCTCGCGGCAAGGTCATCACGCTCGCCGATGTCCACGGCGAGGTCGCGATCCTCACCGCCCGGGCCCGCGCGGACCATCCCGTGCACTACACCCCGGCGGAGGACGTCCCGGTTGAGTTGCGCGGCGGGGGCCGGGCGAGCCGCCAGGTCACCAACATCGCGACCCCCGATTCCTTCGCCGGCGCCGACCGCATCTGCGTGTGCGAGGTGATCACCCCGGGGGGCAACTGGTCGAGCTGGCCGCCGCACCGCCACGACGGCATCGGCGACTGCCCCACGACAAACGAGGAGATCTACTACTTCCGCATCGGCACGGAGGACTCACCCCACGGCGATCCGCGCGGCGAGGGCCTCTTCCACGTCTACACGGTGGACGAGAGCGTCGACGAGACCGTGGTCATCCGCGACGGCGACACCTACCTCGTGCCCCAGGGCTATCACGGGCCCACGGCCGCCGCGCCGGACTACCCGATGTACTTCCTCAACGTGCTCGCCGGGCCTGCCGAGGAACGCACCATGGCGTTCTGCGACGATCCGAACCACCACTGGATTCGGGGCACGTGGACCGATACGGATCCCCGGCTGCCCATGACCTCGGCGGAAGGACGCGTGCAGTGACGCCCGACGGTACGACGACCCGCATCGGCATCGCCGTCCTCGGCCTGGGCTGGATGGGCCAGGCCCACTCCCGGTCCGTGCTGCGCATCCCCTCGCTCTTCCCGGAGCGCTCCTGCGACCCGCGCCTGGTGGTGTGCGCGGACACCGAGGAGGCGCGCCGCGAGCGCGCGGTCCGCGACTTCGGCTTCGCCCGCGCGACGGCCGACTGGGCCGAGGCCGTGGCGGATCCCGATGTGGACGCCGTGTGGGTGACCGCGCCCAACATGCTGCACGTGCCCATGATCGAGGCGGCCGCAGCGGCGGGCAAGGCGATCTTCAGTGAGAAGCCCATCGGCGGCACGCCCGCGCAGACGGTCCAGGCGTACGCCGCGGCGAGGGCGGCCGGGGTCCTCACCGGCGTCGGCTACAACTACCTGTGGTCGCCGCTCGTCATGCATGCCCGCGACCTCATCGCGTCGGGTGCGCTCGGTGAGATCACCCATTACCGCGGGCGCTTCCTCTCGATGTACGGCTCCGACGACATGGGCCTGCTCACCTGGCGCTTCAAGCTGGCCGAGGGCGGCTACGGCGTATCGTCCGACATCCTCAGCCACTCGGTGTCGTTGGCGCAGTTCCTCGTCGGCGGCATCACCGAGGTGGTCGGCATGCAGCACACCGTCATCACCCAGCGGCCCGTCCCGCAGGGGGCGGCGAGCCACTACGGGCGCGGCACCCCCGACGATCCGAAGGGCCCGGTGGAGAACGAGGACTTCACCTCGATGCTGTGCCGCTTCGACTGCGGCGCGACCGGAACCTTCGAGACCAGCCGCACGACCATCGGCCCGGAGAGCCAGAACGCCTTCGAGCTCTACGGCACCAAGGGAGCGCTCGCCTGGAACTTCGAGCGCCTCAATGAGCTTCAGTACTACCGGCACGACCCGTCGATCAAGGAGACCGGCTGGACGACGATCTTCGGCGGCGACCGCTTCCCCTTCCATGGCGCCTACGTGCCCGGGCAGGCGAATGCCATCGGCTTCGAGGACATCGTCGCCACCGAGGACTTCGTCTTCCTCGAGGCGCTGGCGACCGGCGGGACCTTCTCGCCCGGCTTCTCGGAGGCCGTGGACGTCGTGTCGGTGCAGCAGGCACTCATCAACTCCTGGACCTCCCGCACGTGGGAGCCCGTCGTCGACCTGGGGGCGCACGCATGAGGATCACCACCGCCGAGGCCATCGTCCGCTACCTCATCGCCCAGCGGGTCGTGCTCGAGCCAGTCCCGGGATCCGAACCGGTGGAGGCCCCGCTGTTCCCCGGTGTCTTCGCGATCTTCGGGCACGGCAACGTCACCAGCCTTGGCCACTCCCTCGAGGTGCATCGCGATCGCATCCCCACGTGGCGCGGGCAGAACGAGCAGGGCATGGGCCTGGCGGCCGCGTCATTCGCCAAGGCGCGGCGCCGACAGCAGATCATGGTCGCGACATCGTCGGTCGGGCCCGGAGCCACCAACATGGTGACGGCAGCGGGCATGGCGATGGCGAATCGACTCCCGGTGCTCTTCATCGCCGGCGACACCTTCCACTCCCGTCTTCCCGACCCGGTCCTCCAGCAGGTCGAGCACTTCGGAGCGCCGTCCACCACGGTGAATGACGCCTTCCGTCCGGTGGTGCGCTACTGGGATCGCATCACCGATCCCGCGCAGGTCCTCTCGTCGCTCCCCCAGGCCGTCGCCGCCATGCGCGATCCCGGCGAGTGCGGGCCGGCGTTCCTCGGGCTGCCCCAGGACGTCGGGGCCGTGGCCTACGACTTCCCCGACGAGTTCTTCGCCACCGTCATCCACGAGCCCCTGCGCCCCCGTGCCGACGTACGCCAACTCGACGAGGCGGCCGCGCTCCTGCGCACGGCCCAGCGCCCCCTCATCATCGCCGGCGGGGGCGTGCACTACTCGCTGGCCGAGCGCGAGCTGTCGGACTTCGCGATGCGCCACGGGATCCCGGTGGTGGAGACCGTCGCGGGCAAGTCAAGCCTGCTGTGGGACCACCCGAGGTACGGCGGCCCGGTGGGCGTCACCGGCGCGGCACCCGCCAACGAGCTCGCGTCGAACGCCGATGTCATCCTCGCCGTGGGCAGCCGCCTGCAGGACTTCACGACCGGCTCCTGGACCGTCTTCCACCCCGAGGCGCGCTTCATCGGCCTCAACGCCGCGCGCTTCGATGCCGTGAAGCACCGATCGCTGCCCGTGATCGGCGACGCCCGCGAGGGACTGCTGGAACTCAGCGCCAGGATGGAGGGCTGGGCGAGCCCCCCGGAATGGACCGCCACCGGCGAGGTCCTGCGCTCGGACCTCAACGCCTTCATCGACGATCGCACGGCACCGGACGGCTCCCTTCCCATGAGCTACGCCCAGGCGGTCGGCGCCGTCAACGCGCAGGCGACCCCCGCGGACTACGTCCTCACGGCTTCCGGGGGCCTTCCCGGCGAACTCAACATCAACTGGCACTCCCTCGGCCTGGCGACGTTCGACTGCGAGTACGGCTTCTCCACGATGGGCTACGAGATCTCCGGCGGCTGGGGTGCGGCCATCGCCAATGCCCATCGCGGCCGCACCTACGTCCTCGTCGGCGACGGTGCCTACATGATGATGAACTCCGACATCTTCTCGGCTGCCCTGTCGGGCACTGACATGACCGTGCTGATCTGCGACAACGAGGGGTTCGCCGTCATCGAGCGACTGCAGGTCGGCCAGGGCGGCGCGTCGTACAACAACATGCTGCGTGACTCGCACGGGCACACGGGTGCCCGCGTCGACTTCCGGGCACATGCCGCTGCCATGGGCGCGCGGGCCGTGACCGTGAGCGACATCGATGAGTTGCGCGAGGCGCTGGCCGACCAGAAGCCGGGGGTCAACGTCATCAGCATGAAGGTGCGTGAGTCGGACTGGACCGAGGGCGGTGCGTTCTGGCAGGTCGGCGTGCCCGAGGTCAGCGAGCGGGCCCAGGTCCGCGAGGCGCGCGAGCGCATGGACATCGGCCTGAAGGCCCAGCGTCGGGGCGTCTGAGCCGGGGATCTGGGCCGGTCCCGCACCTGGGAAGTCGCGGGGAAAACCTGGGGATTTTCCGGTTTTGGCCGTCGGGGCAGCCGCCAGGGCCGACACTCCTGGCATGACGACGCCGCTCCGGCCCCGCAGGCTCGCCGCTCTCGGGGCGACCCTCGCCACTCTCGCGCTTCTCTCCGCGTCCCCCGCGCTGCTGTCCGCGTCCCCCGCCATGGCCGGGCCGCTGGATGAGGTCCAGTGGAACCCCACCGAGAAGGACCTCAACGTCGGCGTGGCCGCGCCGTGGGAGGCCGTGATGTCCGGCTCCGGCCGGGGCGTGGCGTTTGCCGGCCGGTACTACCGCGACTACAACGTCGCGACCGGCGCCTGGGGACCGAAGAAGATCCTGCACGTGGAGCCGTACCACATGGTCGCGGACGGCAACGCCGCCGGGACCGTGTGCACTGCCTGGCACGCGGACTTCGGAGCGGCCTTCGCCTGCCGGGCAGCCGGCTCGACCGCGTGGGTCAAGAAGAACCTGTCCATGAACCAGGGCGCCACACCGCACAGCATCTCGGTCTCCCGCGACGGCCGGCGCGCCCTTATCGCATGGTCGGACTCCATCGGGGGCGTGCTCAGTCCCAAGGCCACGATCTACACCCTGAACGGGCAAGCGCTCAGCACGAGGAACCTCAACAACCTTCCCAACCCGGCCTCGCGCTACATGACGGCCGCGACCCGCTTGGACGGCAGGGACGGCTTCACGCTCATGTACGTCACCGCAGGACCGTGGTCCCTGGGCGACCAGACCTTCTACCGCACCTACCGACCCGGCAGCGGCTGGAGCGGCCAGACCCCCATCCAGTTCCTCTCCGGTGGCGTCCTCAGCGACGTCTACGCGTCGGATCTCGCCAGCGATGGACGCCGTGCGTACTTCGCTGCCACCGCCGACATCGGGGCGGTCCAGACCAACACTGCCTCCGTCTACCAGGTGGCGGGCATCAACTCCCAGGGCGCGATCACGCAGCCGATCGATCCCGTGATCGCGATGCTGCGCCCCCAGATCGCCGTCAAGGGATCGGCTCTCTCGATGGTCGGGTACGACTCCGCCGGCACCATGCCCATGGCCCTCATCGAGAAGGGCGACTTCCCGCTGGTGACGACCACCACGCGCTCGTCGCCCACGGTGGGGGAGACTGTCGGCACGCTGACCGGGCTCGATGCGGTCGGCCAGTCCTTCGCCGGCGGCCTGGAAGGCGCCACGATCGCCGCCGAGTACTCCGGCCGGGTCAACGTCGGCACGCCCGAGGAGCGGGTCGTCAGCAGGATCTTCACGTTGGACGCCTACTACAACGGCGGGGTCGCCTCGCTCGGAGCCCTGACCTCCCTGGGCTCGAAGGAAGGGGACGGGGGCATGCAGCCGCGACTGTCCGGTCACGGCACCTACGCCATGCTCGTGTACGCGGCGGGAACCGGACGCTACGCCGCAGTACGTCGCCCCGTCGTGCTGTGAGCAGGCGGGTGCCATCAGGGCAACTCCACCCTGGAAGCGTGACGACGCTCCCACGCCTGCGCCCGGATCAGATCGCGACGACCAGCCCCGTGCGCGCGCTCTCGCCGGCGGCGGCCGCCACCACCACCGGTGCGCGGCCATCGGCCAGGGACACCGGTGAGGGCCCTCCGTCGAGCACGTAGTGCGTGAAGGCCTTCCACATCC
>CAIVWG010000236.1 GCA_903909555.1 uncultured bacterium
TCTTGTCGATATCGCGCTGCGGATCGGGCCCTGGGGCCTGCGCCACGGGCGCTCCCTGAGCCTGCGCAAGGTACGCCGGCATCCGCACGGCATGGATCTCGGTGCGCTGCACCCCGTGCTGCCCCGACGGCTGATGACGGCCGACCGTCGCGTCCGGCTCGACCATCCCGTCATCGTGGGCGACTGGCCGCGCGTCGTCTCCTCGCTGCAGGAATCCCCGACTGAGGGACTGCTCCTCATCGGTCGCCGGCACCTGCGCAGCAACAACTCGTGGATGCACAACTCCGAGCGCCTCCTCGGGGGCCGCAATCGGTGCAGCCTGCTTATGAGTCCGGCGGACGCGGACGAGCACGGACTCGCGACCGGGGATCACGCGACCGTGGCTTCCTCCGTGGGGGAGATCACCGCGGTGGTGGAGGTGTCCGACGACATCGCAGCGGGAGTCGTGTCGCTCCCGCATGGCTGGGGGCACGGGACTCGCTCGGGTGTCGGCTGGCGACGCGCTGCCGGGACGACCGGTGCCAGCGTGAACGACATCACCGACACCGCGCGCTTCGACCCGCTGAGCGGCAACGCCGCGGTGACCGCCCTCCCTGTCACAGTGCGACGAGTCGACGCACCTCGATGACCCGATCGGCCGGCAAGCCGAGGTAGCGCTGCGGATCGGTGGCGTTGCGCTGCATGAAGGCGTAGGCCTCCGTGGCGACCTCCACCATCGCCGATGCGGGCGCCGGCTCGACGATGGGCGAGAAGAAGGCGTACACGCAGGTCCGGGGGTCGAGCGCCGGCCAGCGACGGCCAAGTTCGCTCACGGCCTCCGTGGGATCCGGAGGCTCCATGAATCCGAAGTCCGCCTCCGCGACGAGGCACCGTTCATCTGACGTCAGGATGCGCACGCGTCGGTCGGGAGCGACGCGTGGCGTGTCCGCGGTCGTGAGGTGCAGCACCACCACGTGCTGATCGACGGCGCCGAGGAGCCTGGCCCGCTGCACCAGTGCCGGGGGCATGGCGTCATCCGGGGTGACGTACACCATGGTGCCGGGGACCACCGTGAGCCGGGCATCGCGGAGGAGGGCGGGGAGATCCTCGAGGGGCAGGGCATTCGCATCGATGTGGCGCTGGAGCCGACGGGAGCCCCAGCGCCAGATCATGAGCAGCGAGAAGATCACGGCGGCGGCGACGATCGGGAACCATCCGCCGTGGTCGAACTTCGTCAGATTGGCGGTGAAGAAACTGACGTCGATGACCAGGAAGAAGGCTGAGAACGGGCCCACGACCCACCACGACAGCTTCCACCTGTGCCGGGCAACGACGGTAATCAGGCACGTGGTGATGACGAAGGTCCCGGTCACCGCGATGCCGTACGCCGAGGCAAGGTTGCTCGAGTCCTGGAACCCGATCACGAGGCCGATCACGGCGAACATCAGCAGCCAGTTGACGAAGGGCACGTACACCTGCCCGCGCTCCGTCGCCGACGTGTGGCGAAGCGTCAGCCTGGGCAGGTAGCCCAACTGGATGGCCTGCGCCGTCATCGAGAAGGCCCCGGAGATCACCGCCTGGGAGGCGATGACGGTGGCCACCGTGGCGAGGAGCACCATCGGGAGCTGCAAGGCGTCGGGCACCATGAGGTAGAACGGATTGTCCGCTGCGCTGGGGTCGCGCGTGACCAGCGCTCCCTGCCCGAGGTAGTTGAGGTAGAGGGCCGGGGCGGCGATCACGAACCATGACAGCCGGATCGGGCGGCGTCCGAACTGTCCCATGTCCGCGTAGAGGGCTTCCGCGCCGGTGACGCACAGCACCACGGAACCCAGGGCCAGGAACCCGAGGGCCGGCTCGGCCACGAGGAAGGACAGCGCGTACGTCGGCGATACCGACACGAGCACGGACGGCGTCTGCAGGACGCTGGACAGGCCCAGGGCCCCGATGACGATGAACCACGCGAGCATCACCGGACCGAAGAGCGCCCCCACCCGGGCGGTGCCGTAGCGCTGCGCGACGAATAGCGCGATGAGCAGCACGAGGGCGATCGGCACGACGAAGGCGGAGAGCTCCGGGGCGGCGACCTCGAGGCCCTCGACGGCTGACAGGACCGAGACTGCCGGCGTGATGATCCCGTCACCGTAGAAGAGGGCGGCTCCCAGGACGCCGAAGATCATGATCGTGCTGGCCGCTCGACGATGGCGAACGACGGCCTTCGCGAGGGAGGCGAGCGCCATGATGCCTCCTTCGCCCTCATTGTCTGCGCGCATCACGATGAGCACGTACTTCACGGACACGATGAGCGTCAGCGTCCAGAACACCAGGGACAGGGCCCCGAGGACCCGTTCCTCGGTCACCTGAAGGTCATGAGCTCCCGCGAAGATCTCCCCGAAGGCGTAGAGGGGACTCGTCCCGATGTCGCCGAAGACGACGCCGAGGGCCCCCAGGGCGAGGAGGGAGGCACGCGAGCGCGGGCCTCGGGGATGCGTCACGTGCTGGAACGTATCGGAGGGCCTCCGCCGTGGAGGGGGCGCCATGTCGGACGCGTCAGTGGATCGGCTGGATCACGCCGCGGCGCTTGTACGCCTCCCGCGACGCCACGAGGACGACGAGGATGGCCGTGCAGGCCGCCTCCGCCACGAGGGCGGGAGCTCGTTGGGAGATGGGTACGACGAGGAGAGAGAGGACCGCGGCGACGGGAAGGGGCCAGAGCACGCGCCCGCGCATGATGAAGCGCAGGAGGGCGAGCGTGGTGAGGTAGAGGGCGATGCCGGCGGGCAGCATGAGGGACTGGGGGTACGGCAGGGGCGACCCGGGACTCTGGGATGCCGCGTGGAGGCCGACGGACAGGAGCATGACCCCCACGACGAGGAGGATGTGGAGATAGCTGTAGATGATCCGGGCCATCGTCACGCGACGGTCGTTCGGGATGCCCTCCAGGTAGGCGGCGCCCTGGTGCGCCACGATGTCGAAGTACTGCCACCACAGCGAGGCGACGATGAGCACGCCGAGGCAGATCGCTGCAACCGTCTGCCATCCGAAAGGCTCCTCGGCAGCGCCGTAGCCGATGGAGAGCAAGGATTCCCCGAGGACGATGAGCATGAGCAGTGAGAATCGCTCGTCCGCGTGTTCGGGAGAGAACTGCCAGTCCCGTGCGCGTGTCGCCCAAGGCGCGGCATAGGCGATGACCAGGGCAGCGAGGAGCACCTCCGGAGCCCAGGGTGCCGGCGAGGCGAGGGCGAGGACGAGCGTGGCGGCGGGCAGCACCGCCTGAATGGCGGTCATGCGCAGGATCGCCCTGCGCAGATCACGGTCGCGCCGCGCTGTGAGGAGGTAGTCCGTGACGTAGAGCAGGAAGAGCGCGCAGTAGATGACGGCTGCGGGCAGCGCCAACCCCTCGGGGACCTCGGGCAGGACGAGTCCGAGGGCGATGAGGAGGGCCATCGCCACGATGAGGATGAGGCGACGAGGGGTGCCCCCATCGTCCAGGTCGTCAGCGCGGTGAGCGTTGCCGACCCAGGCGAACGCGACCCACACGGACCACAGCAGGAGTAGGTAGGCAAGCCCCCGGAGCAGTCCCCGCGCGGTGAGGTCGTCCTGGATCACGTGCGTGATCTGGGACAGGACGAAGACGAAGACCAGGTCGAAGAACAACTCGATGGGGACCACCGGCGGACGACCGGCGTGAGCCTGCCCCGTCGGGGTGTGGTCGCGTGACTCGCCCACGGTTCTGTCCCGCGACCCTAGGGCATGCTGAGCCAGCGATCGGCGACGGTGACCGCCACGCCGTTCACCATGGTCCTCATGCGCGCGGGGAGACCTCGCCTGTCGGGGAAGTCATACTCCACGCTCTGCACGGTGGACCCCACCGGGAAGAGCACGTAGTAGCCACCGTCCTCGGTGTCGGGGTTGGCCCCCGCCGACCGCGAATCGATGAAGATCCAGATTCCGTGTCGTCCCTGCACCGTCTCGTCGGTCCATCCCCAGGAGAGGTACTGGACGTTGTCGTTGCCGGTCTCCCCGGTCCAGCTCGAGCGCCCGGTGCAGTACCGGACCTGCTGAGTGAGGTACGTCCACTCCCGCATCGCCGCACGACGGCTGGGGTACGGCCACACCTTCTGCTCGAGGGCAGTCGGGTCGACCAGCGTGTTGGTCTCGCCGAGCTCGATCTGGTAGAGCATGTTGGTCTCGCGCCCCTGGATGTCCTCGCCGTTCTTGTCGCACAGGCTCTGATGCTGGCCCTCATGGGCCTTGATGGTGAACTCCCAGCCCTGGTCGACGTGCAGGGCCCGCGGCACGTCGGAGCGCTTGAGCATCTTGGCCTGGATGCGGGCCGTCTCGGCGGGCGTGGGAGGCCGCTCCTGCTCGCCCCGGGCCACGGCCCCCGCTGACGCGAGGGCGGCGCCCACGACGAGCGCTGCACCGACGGCTGTAGCGCGGCGCGCTAGGGATCGGATCATCGTCCGGTCACCAGGAGCGGCTGCGTGTTGACCGTGAGCACGGAAGTGCTGAAGTCATCCCCGCCGAAGACCTCGTTGATGGCCATGACCTTCACCGTGTAGTCCCGGCCCGGCGTGAGGCCCGTGATCACGCACGTGGTGACGGCGATATCTCGGCAGATCGGCGTGTCGTCCAGCGTCACCGTGTAGGTGACGTCCCCGACGTCGGGGCCGCCCGTGGTGACAGGCGCGTCCCATGTCACGGTGACCTGCGTCGGGGAGTTGACCGTCGCGTTCGCCGCCGGCGGTGGGGGAGTGCCTTCCGGCGTGGCGGATGCGGGGTACGTCGAGGTGGGACCCCAGCCGAACTTGTTCTTGGCGGCGACCGTGAACGAGTAGGTGACGCCGTTGACGAGGTTCATCCACAGGTAGCTGGCCGGGCACTCGAAGTCCGGGGCGGCCTGCGTGGCCTTCACCGGGCAGACGATCTCCTCGGCGAGGACGCCGGTGGGCACGGGTGCGACGGGCGTCGCCGTCAGGCGGTAGTGCGTGGCCTCCAGGCCGCCGCTGGGCGCGGCGTCCTCCCAGCCCAGTTGGACCGTCGTGTTGCCGACGCCGGTGATGTCCACCCGCGAGGGAGCCCTGGGCAGCCCGAGCGGTGTGTGGCTGGAGTAGACGGTCATGCCGCCGGCGAAGGACTTGGTGTAGGCCTGGACGGCAAACGTGTAGGTCAGGCCCGCGGTCAGGCCGGTGAGGCGATGCTGGCGCACGCCGGGGCCGACGTTGACCTGCGGGTATGCCGGCTGGAAGCCCTGGCCCTCGTAGAGGAAGAGGGTGTAGCCGAGGATCGCCTCCGGCCCGGGGAACTGCGGGGCCTCCCACGCGATCGTCGCGCTGGAGGATCCGGCTGCGACGACCCGGATGTTGCGAGGCCCGCTCGGACGTCCGCCGGGGATGCCGACGGCGGGCAGGGACTCGGGGCCCTCGAGGAAGGGGTAGCCCGAGTTGCGGGCCTCCACCGTGACGTCGTACGCGTAAGCGTTGATGAGCCCACTCACCGTGCACGAGGTGGGACCGGTCGAGACGCACGCGGGCGGAGGCCCGGGGACCGGCGAGTTGACCCGCACGAAGTAGCTGCGAATGGCGCCCCCGCCCGTGTCGAGCGGGGGATCCCAGGAGACGTAGAGCTTCTCGTTGTCGGGCACGGCGATCACGTTGAGAGGCTCGGAGGGAAGCATCACAGCCTCGCGGGTCACGCGAGCGACCTTGCCTTCTCCCGACTCGTTCACGGCCGCGACGTCGAAGGCGTACTCCTGCCCGGGGATGAGGTTCATGACGTTGGCCCTGCAGAGAGGGCGCCGCGGATTGATGCGACAGCGGATCGTGGTCTCGACGAGTTCGCCGTCGACGTACACCTTGTACGCGGTGGGAGCAGGCCCTTCGGCCGGGGGCCGCCACCACAGCTGCATGAGCGGCTTCGTGGGATCGACGGCGTTTTCGAGGGGAATGGCGCGGAGGCGGACGGGGACACCGGGGGTCTCGGCGGCCTGAGCGGGGGCCATCGTGATGACAAGGCCCAGGCAGGCAAGGGCGGCGGTCATGGCTCGCAGGGTTCTCACGCGGCACTCCAGGGTGATGGACATTGGGACAATGCCCCATCTAAGCAGCCTGGTGGCACCCGAGGAAGGCCCAGG
This sequence comes from uncultured bacterium, assembly GCA_903909555.1. Lineage (GTDB taxonomy): Bacteria > Actinomycetota > Actinomycetes > S36-B12 > S36-B12 > Mxb001. The sequence continues at coordinate 6,113 of CAIVWG010000236.1, forward strand.
GTCGGATGTGAAAGGAGGGGCGGACCCTTGCGGGTCCGCCCCTCCTTTCACATGAACTCAGCGACTACAGAGGTACGACCTCGACATTGGCCTTGCCGAAGCGCTGGCCCTCCCAGAACGCGGACGTGCACAGCTCCGTGTTGAGGAAGGTGGGGATGCCCTCGATGAACTTGACCTTGACGTTGTCGAAGCCCGTCGGGGTAGCGGTGCCGCCGGAGATGGAGAAGATGTTCTTGCGTCCGAGCGGCTCGCCGTTGAGATACACGTCCGCGCTGATCTTCGCCTTGACGAGATTGATCGTCGGGGCGTAGAGGGCGACGTGCGGATCGACGTGGCACATGTGGGCGAAGATGACGCCGCCCAGGTGCGTGAGCCGCTTGGACTTCTCCAGGCCGGTGACGGGTAGGGCGACCTCCCAGGCGCCGGGCTTGTCGGTGGTCTTGACCCACGAGCCACCGGGCTCGAGGGAGTAGGCGCTCACGTTGTGATGCACGAGCGACTCCACCGTCGGAATGTTGGCGATGAGCGTGGTGACCCCGGCGACGGGCACGAGCGGCGCCGCGCTGGCCGGGGAGCCGATGGCCACGGAGCCACCGACGAGGAGCGCTGCCGCAGCAGTCGCCCCGAGGATCTTTCGGTACATGAAGCCCCCCTCAGGGTGTGTGGTGAAGGGCAGTCTGCCCGATCGCGGGCGCATTGGGGGGAGGTTGGCTTCCTTTCCTCGTCGCGTCGCGGCCGAGGTGCCCGATTTGTCCCCTTTTGTACGGACGATCCGGGCCCGGGCGTCAGGGCCGGGCATGGAGAAGGGGGCGGAGCCTCACGGGTCCGCCCCCTTCGCTGAGCCGAGATGTCAGAGCACGTAGATCTCGACGTCGGCCTTGCCGAAGCGCTGGCCCTCCCAGAACGCGCCGGTGCACATCGTGTCATTGAGGAACGTCGGCACCCCCGGAAGGAACTTGACCTTGACGTCCTCGAACCCGTTCTCCGTAGCGGTGCCGCCCGAGACCGCAAAGACGTTCTTGCGACCGAGGGGCTCGCCATTGAGGTACACGTCCGCGCTGATCTTGGCCTTGGCCAGGTTGATCGTGGGCGCGTACAGGGCGACGTGCGGATCCGTGTGGCACATGTGGGCGAAGACGATGCCGCCCAGGTGCGTGACACGCTTGCTCTTCTCGAGGCCGGTGACCGGGAACGCGGCAACCCACGCTCCGGGCTTGCCCTCGATGAGCAGCTCGGAGCCACCGGGCTCGAGCGAGTACGTGCTCACATTGTGGTGGACCAGGGACTTGACGGTCGGCACGTTGGCCATGAGGACCGTGACGCCGACGGCCGGCTGCAGCGGCGCAGCGCTTGCCGGCGAGGCAACGGCCACGGAGCCACCGACCAGGAGCGCTGCCGCGGCAGTCACTCCGAAGACCTTGCGATACATGAAACCCCCTCCGGGTGGATTTGGTGAGTGCAGTCTTGCGGATCGGCGTGCCCGAGGCGAGAGCGGGGGTGGGTTTTCCCCGCGTTGCTGACCGGGCAGGAAGTCCGCCCATCCGATATGCCGTTATTGTCCGTTTCGAGTTGATCCGCTTCGCGAGCAGGTGCGTGGCCGCCAGGTTCCCGCTACTTCACGGCGCCGGGGAGGACCTGCACCTCGGGCAGCGGGTAGAGCGGCGGCGAGGGCTGATCTGCCGTGGCGGGGCCTCCGGGCGTGTCCCACACGTTGACCTGGCCCTCGCACTCCTGCCGCACGGGCAGCCCGTAGGCGCCGGGCTTCGACGGCCAGCCGATCTTCATGGGGAAGTAGGTAGGCACGTTGAATTCCGGACGCTCGCCGGTGAGCTTCCACGTCACTCGAATGCCCTTCTTCGACTCCTTGACGGAGACGGACCAGCCCGAGACCTGCTGGGGCTTGACCGAGCGGAAGTCCTTCGAGAAGTACGCGGTCACCTTGTCGATCCCGATCTCGTTCTCGAGGCACCCGTGCTGCACCTCGAGGGTCATGACGGACTTCGCGCCCGCAATCGCGGGAGCGCCGTTCAATTCGATGATCGCGTGAGCCGACGCGGGTCCGGCGGGCGCGAGCAGTGTCACGGCCGCCACGGCGGCCGCGGTGAGGGTGGCGAGCAGGCGTGGGTTCATGCCGGGAGGATACCGGCCCCAGGGGGCTCGATCCGCCCATCGGGGTCACGGGGCCGACAGCCCGCTCCCGGCTCCCTCGAGGAGGGATGTCAACTCGAGGGCGTTGAGGGTCGCGGCCGTCGTGGCGGTGTTGTCGAACACCACGAAGCGGCTCCCGGGGCTCGCCCTGCGCAGCCAGTCCGCCAGTTGGACGAGGTCGGCGTGGGTGTAGGCGCTGTAGTAGCGACGCGGGGTCCCGTGGAGGCGTACGTAGACCGGCCCCGGGCCGGGCTGCTCCTCCGGGTCCGGGATGGAGGTGCGGACCAGGCCGACCCCTTCGGCCGCCAGCATCGCGCGGGCGTCGTCCGCCTGCCATGAGTCATGCCGCGGCTCGCACACGACGGCTCCGGAGAAGAGGCGGCCGATCTCGCGGAAGAACGCGGAGGCGGTGGGGCCCTCGAAGGCCAGCGAGGGGGGCAACTGGACGAGCAGGGCTCGCAGTTTGGGGCCGAGTCCCATCGCCGACTCGATGAACGGCGCGAGCTCGGTCGTGTCCCGGAGGCGGTGGAAGTGCGTGAGTCCTCGGTTCACCTTGACGGAGAAGGCGAATCCGTCCGGCGTGTCCGCAGCCCAGCGCTCGTAGGTCTCCCGGCGCATGCGTCGGTAGAAGCTCGCGTTGACCTCGGCGAAGTCGAATGTGCACGCGTATCGCTGCAGCCCGGTGACCTTCCCCGAGTCCGACGGCACCGGATACAGCGCGCGGAACCTGCTCACGGCCTCGCTCCAGCCGGCCAGGCCGATGCGCACGTGATCGCCCGACGGCGTGCTGTGCTCCACGCCGCCGACGCTAGCCGCCACCCCGTGCCGCCGCTCCCCGTGCTCCTGACCAGTCAGGCCGGGTCGCTGACCGCCGCGGGCGTTCCCCCGTGCCGCGAGCCTGCCTACGTTCGTCGGGTTGCCTAGAGGACGAGGAGTTTCCATGGTTCAGCGGATGTCACGCGGCCTGAGCGTCGTCACGACCCTCGCGGTCGGCCTGGGGCTGGCCGGGCCTGCCCTTCCGGCGGCGCAGGCGGCGCGCGCGCCGCAGCCCGCGGGGGATCCGACGTCGGTGTCCTTCACCCTGGAGGGCTGCCGCAACGACGGCACCATCGCACTGCCCGACGCGGGCGGGGACTACGTGTGCCCCGATGGCGCCTACACGCCGGGGAATCTCGGCAAGGGCTGGGCCGAACTCGACCTGGTGCCCTACCGGCTGACGGCGAAGGCGGGGAACTCCGCGCCCGCCGACCAGACGTACACGATCGCCTACGCGGTGGACCGTGAGGACGCCGGCAAGCCCGGATACGACGTCCTGTCCGCGGCGGTCGTCAATGACAGCCTCTCGGTCGGCACCTGCCCGGCCCCGGTCGTGGGCACGGCATCGATCGCCCAGCCCGGGATCGGCGGCATCAGCAAGACGCTCTATCGGACCCTCACGATCACGCAGCCGGGCAACTCCACCTGCGTCTACGACTTCTACGCGCGGCTCGCCCTGGGCTCCCATCTCTTCCCCGGATCCTCGCTCCACGCCAACCTCGCCCTCATCGGCTCGGGTGGCAGCCTGGACACGGGCGGCATCGGCGCACGCGACGTCTCCATCCCGGTCAACGAGATCGAGCCGCAGTCGATCGCCAAGGACATGGCAGGCTCGCGGGGGAGCGACCACACCTGGAACATCACGAAGCAGGCCACGCCGGCGTCGCTCAGCGTGACCAACACCTGCGACGTGACCGGCGACTATGCCACCGTGAGCCTCGATGAGACGATCACGTGGACGAAGAGCGCGGCAATCCCCGGCGCGGCCACGCTCACGAGCAACATCTACGCCACCAACCCGTCCTCCCGCTCCCTGTCGGTCCGCGTCACGGACGTGATGTACTCCGGCACCGGCCAGACCTCCGAGTTGAATCGCGTGACCCTTCCCGCGGTGGTCGTCCCTGCCCGCACCACGCTGCTCGTCGGCACGCACACCTATGTCTGGTCGAACCCCACGACCACGGCGGTCAATGATGTCGCGACGGCAACGTACACCGACACGGTCACCGGCATCGCCATCCCCGGAAGCACGCAGGCGAGCGCGAGCGCCACCATCCAGGACAACGGGCCCGTGACCAATGCCACCGCGATCGTCGATGACACCCAGTCGATATCCGGATCCGGCCTGGAGTTCTCGGTCGACTCGGTGAGCGGGGCGACGGGATCCTTCGACGGCTACACGCTGGGCACGCGTACGAGCGCGCCGGTGCGCTGGGTGTCCGCTTCGCAGAGCGGCAGCGGATCGGTGACGTTCCGGAAGACGGTCTACGCGGCGAAGGGGACGATCGAGCCGGCCGGCCTGGTGAGCGACCAGGCGGCGGTCACCGGTGCGAACGGCTTCACGGCGCAGGCGGCGACGAGCGCCGACGTGTCGGTGAACACCCTCGCGCGCCTGTCGCTGTCCAAGTCGATCCCGTCGGGGATCATCACGCGCGGCACCGAGTCGGCCACCTTCCGGTTCGACGCCGTGCTCGCGGACGACACCCTCGCCAGTCCCCAGGTCACCCTCGAGGCGGGCGAGACCTCCAGGACGACGCAGGTCTCCGACCTGCCCCCCGGCGTCTACACCGTGTCGGAGCGCCCCGTGGCGCACTGGCTGCCGGTGGAGGCGCAGCAGATCGACCTGACGGGGGCGGTGTGCGAAGGGTCCCTGGACTTCGCCAATGTCCCCGAGCCGGCCGGCGCTCGTGCCGTCAAGGTGACGGTCCCCGCGGGGTTCGAGGCGGGCTGGGACTTCGCGCTCTACCGCGGTGATGACACCGTGCCGCTGGCGGAAGGCACGACCGATGACTCGGGCCTCGTGTCGCTGGGCTCCCTCGACGCCGAGGGCGACTACGTCATTCGCGAGGCGGACCAGGCCGGTTGGGACAACACGGCGCAGGACGGCTGCTCCTTCGCCGTCGACCTTCCCGCCGACGGCGGCCGGACCTTCACGTGCACGCGCACCAATGCCTTCCAGGCGTCGATCACCCTCGAGAAGACGGGCGACGACCTGAGCAAGGTGGGCGACGACGTGCACTATGACATCGCCATTGCGAACACCTCCCCGACCGGTGCGGTCGCCGGCACTCCCGACCTGGAGTGCCGCGTCGTGGACGATCCCCTCGGGTTCGACGAGACCGTGACCCTCGGCGCCGACGACACGGCCGCCTGGCGCACGGCTGCCTTCACGATTCCCGCGGGGTCGGACCCGTACGTGAACGAGGCCACGGCCACCTGTGCCTTCCCGGGCGCATCCGCGGTGGTGGCCCGAGGCTCGGCGAACTGGGCGACCGAGCTCTTCCAGCCCGAGGTGACGGTGACGAAGCAGGCCGATCGAGACTACGCCCAGGTCGGGGAGACGATCACCTACACCGTCACCATCAGCAATACCGGCTCGGCGGACTCGCCGGCGCTCGTTCCGGACGACACGGCGGCCTTCGTAGACCCCCTGGTCCCTGGCGTGAGCCTTCCGTCGGCGTGCGACTCCCTCGCCGTGGGCGAGAGCTGCGAGGTGACCTACGACTACGTGGTGCAGTCCGATGACTCGGTCATCCCCAACACGGTGACCGTGCTCTTCCACCCGGAGGGATTCCCGAACGACGTCACGGATACCGCGAAGGCCAGTGTCACGGTGGTCCGTCCCAGCTTCACGGTGACGAAGACCTGCGCCACGCCGGACTTCCCGCAGGGCAGCACCGTGATCTTCCGGGTCGACGTCGTGAACACCGGCGACGTGCCCGTGAACATCACGCTGGACGACTCCATCGCGGGCAACGGCAACCCGGCCACGCCCTACGCCCTGACCGGCGGCAACACGACGGCGACGGTGAACAGCGACGTGACGAACGCCGACATCACCTTCTCTGATGGGAGGGCGTCCTTCGCGCTCGGAGTCGGCAGGCGGGCCCAGCTGGAGGTCAGCCTCCAGACGGCCAACTACGCGATCACCAACTCCGTCGCGGCCACGGGAGTCCTGCCGCGCGACTACCGCGGGACGTCCTGGTCGAGCACCCAGTCGGCCCGGGACACCTGCATCGATGCGCCGGGCGACGGGGCCACCCGCACCATCGGCTTCTGGCGCACGCACGCCTCCTTTACCCGGCAGGTGCTCGACCAGCGGCCGCTGCCGTCCGCGGTGGTCGTGGGCACGAGTCCGCTGGCCGTCGCGAGCGACGGGTCCTTCGTCAACGGCTCCATCAAGCTGTCTCAGAGCGGGAAGATCTTCACGCTCAGGTCGGTGTCCGACGTCATGGGAGTGTTCTGGGCGAACAACGCCTTCAACTCCAACGGCCGCAAGCGCTCGAACCTCTGCCAGGCGCGGATCGCCATGGGCAAGCAGTTGCTCGGGACCATCCTCAACCAGGCGTTCGGCAATCCCATGCCGCTCCCCACGGTGAACGGGACCGACCTCATCACCGCGGCGCTGCTGGCGATGGACGGCAATGACGCCCAGGCCATCCGGACGATGGGCACGCTGCTCGACGAGTACAACAACTCCGGCGACGACATCACGATCGTCATTCCCGGCAGCCTCACGATCGGCAAGGCGGACCCGAAGGCGGCCCAGGCCCTGGCGCGACTCGCGGCAGGCGACTGCTAGGAGGTCAGGTGGCGGGGCCCTGCAGGGCGACGTACCCCCAGGACAGCGATGCCGCGAGGCAGAGCCAGATCTGGTACGGCACCAGCAGGGCCCCGGCCCACCATCGCTCGCTGAACGCGATGACGGTGATCGGCACGGTGACCAGGGCGGCCACCGTGAGGCTCACCGCGGCGGCGGCGAGGCTGTGCGGAA
>CAIVWG010000237.1 GCA_903909555.1 uncultured bacterium
GGCGCTCGCGGGTGAGCTTCTCCACGGCGGCGCGGAGCGCCGCAATCTCCGCGATGAGTTCATCCGTTGACTCTGACCTCCGCTCCCTGTCCCGGCTGCTTCCCGTGACCCACGTCACGAGCTGGGCGGTGAAGAGGCTGGCGGCGATGAGGGCGCACACGCCCACGACGAGGGCGAGAGTCTTGCCGTCTTCGGTCTGAGGCTCGCCGTACGGCGCCCGCAGGCGGAACAGCGTCGCGAGAGCCCACGCGGCCGAGGTGCGCACGTCGTTGAGGGGCGACTCGGGTGCATTGCGCTCCACGAAGGCCATCACCCCCGTCGCGAGCACGATGACGAACGCGACGAGTCCCAGGGAGAAGAGGAAGCCGTGTCCGGCGGCCAGACCGCGCAATTCCAGGACGTAGGCCGTGAGGAGCAGGAAGAGCGGGAGCCAGGACGTGTCCGTGGGGAGGGTCGCGACCGGAGCGAGGAGGAGCAGGAGGGGCACGCCCAGGTGGTTCAGCGCATAGGAGCGCCTGCTCGAGGCCCGGGCCAGGCCGCGCCAGTAGGCGACGAGGATCGTGATCCAGGCGATCCCGGCCAGGGCCATGAGGCTCATGTCGACCTGGAACTCGAACTGCATCGCGTCGATGGCCAACACCAGCAGGGAGTAGACGGCCACGAGGGAGAGCCACCCCAGCGCCTGGAGTGACTCGGTCCGGCGCGATCCCTGGTCCATCTCGCCCTGAGGTGCCTCCGAGGTCATGGGGCCAGGCTAGCCGCGCAGGAGCGGGGTCCCGTCCCAGCCCGAACCGGCGGGACGCTAGCGGTGCTGGGGCCAGTCCTGGCCCTGGCCGCCATCGATCGCCTCGTCCGCGAAGTAGTACGGCTCGGTGATGCCCTTCTTGCGCATGGCGATCCCGGTGAGGACCTCCCGGATGACGCGATTGGCGATCAACCCGGTCTGGTAGGACATGTCCATCGTGGGAGCCACCTCGACAAGCTCGACGCCGATGACGTTCTTCTCGGCGGCGAGGCGTCGCAGGATGGGGAACATCTCGCGCGGCGTGAGGCCATTGGGCTCCGGCGTGCCGACCCCGGGTGCGTAGGCCGGGTCGAAGGTGTCCATGTCGATGGAGATGAAGAGGTAGTCCGTTCCGTCGGCGGCCTCCTCGATGGCGCGCTCCATCACGTAGTCCCATCCGAACTTATCGACCTGGGCCATGTTGTGATAGCGCAATCCGTGATCGCGCATCCAGCCGAGGTCCTTGTCATTGGGCGCCCACCCGCGGGTGCCGACCTGGATGAAGTTGTGCCCCGACGCATGGCCCTGTTCGATGAGCCGGCGGACGGGGTTGCCATGGGTCAGGTTGAGGCCGAAACCGGAGTCGGTGGCGTCGTAGTGCGCATCGAAGTGGACGATGCCGACCTTGCCCTTGCCGTAGACATCGGCCAGGGCAGCGACGTCCGGATACATGAGAGAGTGGTCGCCGCCGATGATGAAGGGGATCGTTCCCGTCTCGGCAACCTCGCGCACGAGCGCTCGCACCGGCTCGATCGAGGCGTAGAGCGACATGTTGTTCACCGCCGCATCGCCGTAGTCGGCGACCACGAGCTCGTTCACGGGATCCACCCGCGTGTGCTGGTTGGGCGTGGCATAGCCGGGCGGGAAGAAGAGCTCGCCGTTGCGCACGGCCTTCGGGCCGAAGGCCGCACCTCGTACGCCATACGAGAAATCGATGCCGGCGCCGAGGATCGCGACGTCGACGTTCGCGGCCTTGAGGTCCTCAGGGGTCAGCGCGAACGGTGCTCCCACGAAGGACTGGGGGCCGACCATGCCCAGCTGGAACATGTACCTGCGCAGGTCGATGAGACCCGGAGGGCGATCTCCCTGGAGGTCGGGACGTTTGGTGAAGATGCCCACCCCGGATGGGTCGTCCGGGTTGTACTCGGGAAAGTCCGAGGGGATAGGGAACATCGATTCACTCATGGCGGGCCCTTTCCGTCTGGTGAGGTAGGGGCACGTTAACACTGTCGTCAACATTGTTGACCAAACCCCGGGGCCGCGCCGAGCGGGCATGTCCCGCGAGCGGCCATCGCCGACCGGGCGCAGGGCGCCCGCGTAGAGTGCCGCCGTGTCCGATCCGGCGCCCGTGAGGGCGGAGTTCGCCGCCTTCCGGCCGGTGACCGTCCGCTGGGGCGATGTCGACGCGTACGGTCACGTCAACAATGCGGTCTACTACGCCTACGTCGACACCGCGGTGAACGAGTGGCTCATCCGTGAGGCCGGGGAGGATCTGCGCGCCGGTGGGGACATCGGCATCGTCGCCGAGACGGGCTGCCGGTTCCTGCGCGAGATCGACTTCCCCGCCGAGGTCGAGGTGGGACTCGTCGTCGCACGGCTGGGCACCTCGAGCGTCACGTACCGATTCGGAGTCTTCACGGCGGGGGACGACGAGGCCCGAGCCGTCGGAACGTTCGTCCACGTCTACGTCGACCGCACCACGCGCCGGCCCTCGCGCATCCCCGACGCCGTCCGCCTCGCGCTGTCGTCCCTCGCCACCGCCTCCGAGCAGGGCTGAGGCCGTGCGCATCCGCGGGGCCGTGCTCGACGCCATGAGCACCGAGACTCCCTATGCCGAGAGCCACCCCCTGAGCATCCGGGTCCTCGAGGCAGCGTCGCCGGGCCCCACAGAGTGCGTCGTGCGCATCGAAGCTGCGGGTGTCTGCCACTCCGACCTGTCCGTGGTCGACGGAACCCGGCCTCGGCCCACGCCCATGCTCCTCGGACACGAGGCCAGCGGAGTCGTCGTCGAGAAGGGCACCGCGGTCCCCGGGCTCGACATCGGCGATCGGGTCGTCATGACCTTCCTGCCTCGCTGCGGCGAGTGCCGAGGTTGCCGGAGCGAGGGACGCATGCCGTGCGAACTCGGAAGCGCCAGCAACGGCGCGGGAGAGCTCTTCGCCGGTGGGAGTCGCCTTCGTGACGGGGATACCGTGGTCTATCACCATCTCGGCGTTTCGGCGTTCGCCGACTACGCCGTGGTCGACATGCGCTCCCTCGTGCGCGTGCCGGACGATGTACCTGCGGATGTCGCCGCGCTGCTCGGGTGCGCCGTGCTCACGGGCGGAGGCGCCGTCTGGAACGCCGCTCGCCCGGAGCCGGGCAGCCGCCTTGCCGTCATCGGCTTCGGCGGGGTCGGAGCGGCCGCGATGCTCACCGCCCTCGCTGAGGCCGACATCGAGGTCGTCGTCGTCGACCCCGTCCAGGAAAAGCGGGATCTCGCGGTGCGCATGGGGGCGATGCGGGCCCTGTCCCCCGATGAGGCCATCGACGAGGGGATGCGTGCCGATGCGGTGATCGAGGCCTCGGGCACCCCGGCGGGGCTGCAGGTGGGCATAGGCATGCTCGCGATGGGGGGGACGCTCGTGGCCACCGGGCTGGCCGCGCCCAGCGCGACGGTCCCTCTGCCGGCCCTGCGCCTGGTGGGGGAGGCGCTCACCATCCGCGGCAGTTACCTGGGGTCGAGCGTGCCGAGCCGGGACATCCCGCGCTTTGTCGATCTGTGGCGCGAGGGTCGGCTCCCGCTGGAGCGCCTCGTCAGTCACCGGATCGACCTCGACGACGTCAATGGGGCCCTGGACCGGCTCGCGGCCGGGGCGGCCCTGCGTCAGGTCATCACGCCCTAGCACGCGACGGCTAAGCGACGACGAGCGCCGTTCCGGCCACGACCACGACAAGCGCGAGGGTCTCCAGCCTCTGCATCTTCTCGCGCAGGAGTACGAGGGCGAGCACCGTCGTCACGAGGGGGCTCAGGGAGCCGAGGACGGAGACGACGCCGATGTTCCCCATGTTGGCGGCGGTGTAGAACATGATCTGACCCAACGCCACGGCCAGCCCGGCTCCGACGATGACGCCGGTCGATCGTCGGTCCATGCCACCCCAGACCTTCTTGACCGCCACCGCGAGGATGAGCGCGACCGCCACCTGGGGAATCATGGAGATGAACATCGTTCCGGTGACGCTCACCTGGGTCCCGAGGTCCAGGACGATCACGGCAAGCCCCCAGAATGCTGCGGCCAGGAGGGCGATGAGGATGGCTCCGAGGGAACTCGCCTCCCCGGGGATTCTCTGGCGTACGGCGGGGATGTAGAAGATCGTGAGCCCGACGAGGATGAGCGCGAGGCCCACGCCGGCCAGCGGACCGAGCGTCTCTCCGAGAAGGAAGGAGTACGCGAGGGGAATGAGGGCGTACGTGGCACCCACGCCCGTCACGACGCCGATCTTGCCCATCTCGTAGGCCTTGAGGATCGCCAGCGTGCCGGCGAGGTTGAGCAGACCGCCGAGCAGCCCCTCGCCGACGTCAGCGAGAGTGAGACTGAAGTCCCCGCTCGCGATCCCGAGGATGAGGTAGGTGAGACCGGCAGCGCCCGAGCAGGTGAAGATGACCATCTCGCGGGGGATTCGCCCTCGGTACTGCGCGATTGCGAACTGCCATACGCCGAAGAGCAGGGCGCTGATGACGGCCAGGAGGATGTACACGCTCGCCTCTTCCTGCCGGCCGGTCGCGCCCGAATCCGGGCCCGCGGTGGCCCATGCTCCCACCTGCGACGGCGGCGTGGGTCCGTGATCCCGAAGCCCGTGCCACGAGGGTCCCTTGCCATACTCGCCGCCATGGAGCGATCGGCATGAGCCTGACCGACTACGACGTGCTCAGCTTCGACTGCTACGGCACCCTCATCGACTGGGAGGCCGGCATCCTGGCGGTGCTGCGCCCGTGGGCGGATGCCTGCCACCTCGACGTGGAGGACACCGAGTTGCTGGCGCTCTTCGCCCGGCACGAGGCTCAGGCGGAGGCGTCGTTCCCCACGGAGCCGTACCCGCGCATCCTTGCCCGTTCGATGGTGGGGTTGGGCGAGGACCTGGGCGTCGCGGTCACGACCGCGCAGGCTGAGGCGCTGGCCCTTTCGGTTCCCGACTGGCCCGCGTTCCCGGATTCCGCCGAGGCCCTCGGTCGACTCGCGCTGCGCTATCGGCTCATCATCCTGTCGAACGTCGACAGGGCGTCGTTCGACGGATCCCAGAGGCGCCTCGGCGTCGACTTCACCAGCGTCATCACCGCTGAGGATGTCGGCTCCTACAAGCCCTCCCCGCGGAACTTCGACGCCCTCGAGAACGAGGTCGCCCGTCTCGGCGTCCCTGCCCATCGGCATCTGCACGTGGCCCAGAGCCTCTTCCATGACCACGTGCCGGCCAAGGCCCGGGGACTACCCACTGTCTGGATCAACCGTCCCCGGGACGGATGGGGGGCGACCCCCCGGCCCGCCGTGGACGTCGAGCCCGACTGGGTGTTCCCCACCATGGCGGCTTTCGCCGACGCGGTGGAGGCCGATCCCGCCGCCTGAACCGCCTCGTCAGCGTCGCCGGTGCGCCGCCACTGCCAGGCCGGCGAAGCCGGCGCTCACGGCGAGGGAGGTGGCCACGGCCGCGACCGCGGAGGCGTCGCGCCCCTGACGGGTGATGAGCGGGACAGCGCCGGCGACGGCGTCGAGGATCTCGGTGGCGGCGTTGATGGACGCCACCGCCGCCAAGCGCTGCGGGTCTTCCCGGGACTGCCAGACCAGGATCCCCAAGACCACATTGCGGATCCCGAAGAGCCGGGCGAAGTAGCGCAGGGTGGGGGAGTCCTCTGCCGAGTCGATGCCGAAGGCGTTGAGCAGTGACCCCGGCGCGAGCGCGGCCGCGGCGCCGATCGTGACGCGCTCCGCCAGCATGACGCCGGCGTAGCGGCGCAGAAGTGCCGTGGACTCGGCCATGAGGACGACTACCGATCCGAACGCTCGTGCTCGGCGACGTCGAGCGCCTCCGCGACGCTCCCGCCCAGGTCTGTCCGAAGAAAGCCCTCGGTGTCCGGCAGCACGACATGGATATCGCTCACGACCTGGACCTCGACATCGAGACGTGACGCGGCGAGATCGAGCACATGGCCGCCGCTTCGGCGGTCGTCGCTGAGGAAGTGCAGGTGGTAGCCGGCGATGGCGAGTTGCTCCGCGTACTCGGGGCTCCAGAAGCCCAGCAGCGTGCCCGAGGGGGCGGTGAAGGTGAAGACGGCCTGGTCGGCGGTGGCGGTGACGATGTCGGTGCCGGACGCGTGCCGACACGGGGCCCTGGCCACCATCGAGGTGATGTCGCCCGTCATGCGGTAGGCGAGGATGTCGTTGTCGGAGGTGCGTAGTCCATCGAGTTGGCGGGCGAGGTCAGCCCACGAGGCGACGTCGGAGAGACGGTGCGTGGCGTGGGGGACGAAGGCGACGACGGTCGCGAAGGGTGTGAGCACGTCATCGGCCACCTCGCGCACGGAGCCATCGGCGCGGGCCTGGTAGCAGCGACCGTCGAGGACGATCATCTCCCCATCGAGGTCGTCGAACGTTCCCAGCCCGAGGTCCCCATGACGTCGCAATTCGGCGATGCTGACGCAGCCCTCGTACACCCCGTGCACCACCGCGCTGGAGGTCGACACCTGGAACATGGAGCGATGGGCGATATCCAGCGCCTCGGCTAGGGCGGCCTTGACGAGGGATCCCACGCTTTGGCCACTGCTCTGGGAGCGGGCGCTCAGGGCCGCCCAGATGTCGTCGGGGAGCTGGATGCGCAGTTCGCGGGGCACCCCCGCACGCTAGGGCACCGCTACGGCGCCGCGTGCGGGTACCCGCCATCGTCGTCCGCAGCCGGGTCGTAGTCCGGGTCGTAGTCCGGGTCGAAGTCGGGATCGAGATCCACCTCGTACGTGGGCTCCGGCTCGTACTCGTCCGGGCGAGCGCGGTCCGGATCCGGATCGTCCGGCGGGAGCGTCACGGTGCCGACGGGGCAGCGGCACCCGATGCCGCGCCCGAGGGGAGTCCAGCCCCGCCGGTGGAGCGCGAGAAGCCCGCCCGTGCGTGCGTGTGCCCAGGTCATCGTCCCTGCCTTTCACTCGGCTGCCCTGTGGTGGCGAACTCGGACTCCACGCTGGCCCGCAGTCACGGGAGCGGCCAGTGCCCTTCAGGTCACTGACCGGTCCGGTGACCGCTCCGAAGCTGCGGATACATTGCGGGGGTGGCCGAGAGCGTCCGGGTATGCATCGTCGGGGCCGGCTTCTCGGGTATCGCTGCCGCGGTCAGCCTCCGGAGGTCCGGCATCACCGACCTCGTCCTCCTCGAACGAGCCGACGCGGTGGGAGGAACCTGGCGGGACAACACGTATCCCGGGTGCGCGTGCGACGTGCAGAGCCGCCTCTACGAGCTCGCCGTCGCCCCCTGGCCGGAGTGGAGCAGCAGATTCGCCGGCCAGGGAGAGATCCGCGACTATCTCGAGCGCGTGGTCGAGGTGTTCGGACTGGAGCCCCACCTGCGCCTGGGGACCACCGTGGAGGGCGCCGCGTGGAGCGACGCCGAACATCGGTGGAGAGTGAGCACGACGCAGGGGGAGATCTCGTGCGAGGTCCTTATCAGCGCCTGCGGAGGCCTCACCGAGCCCCTGTTCGCGGAGGTCGAGGGAGTCTCGGACTTCGAGGGCACCACCATGCACACGGCTCGATGGGACCACGGCGTGGACCTGACGGGCCGGCGCGTTGCGGTCGTCGGCACGGGCGCATCGGCGATCCAGGTCGTTCCCGAATTGGCGAAGACGGCCGCGGAGGTCGTCGTGCTGCAGCGGACCCCGCCGTGGATCATGCCGCGCCGCAATCGCGACATCCCCCGGTGGTACCGCTCGGCACTGGCCGGTGCGCCGCCCCTGCATCGGGGCTCGCGCACGCTCGCCGCCTGGAGCCGTGACCTCCAGGTCCGCTCCTTCATGAGGGATGGGCTGTTCCGACGCTTGGGGCGGCGGATGGCCCTGCGACACCTGGCACAGCAGGTTCCTGATCCTGCGTTGCGCGAGCGGGTGACGCCGGCCTACGACATGGGCTGCAAGCGGATCCTGCTCAGTGACGACTACTACCCCGCCCTCGGGCTGCCCTACGTCACCGTGACCTCCGCCCTTCGATCCGTGACGGCGCATGGCGTCGTCGATGCGGATGGCGTCGAACACGAGGTCGACGCCATCGTGTGGGCCACGGGGTTCAAGGTCCTGGATCCCCCGCTCGCGAAACTCGTCGTGGGCCGCGACGGACGCACCCTCGCCGAGGCGTGGCGCGATCGCGGGATGACGGCCTACCGTGGTACGACGGTGGCGGGCTTCCCGAACTTCTACATCCTCATGGGTCCCCACACGGGGCTCGGCCACTCCTCGGTGCTGCTCATGGCCGAGGCGCAGGTCGAGTACATCGTCTCCGCCGTGGCCTCCGGGGACACCCTGGAGGTGGACGACCGCCGCCAGCAGGAGTTCGGCACGCACATGGAGTCGCGCCTGGCGGGGACCGTGTGGCAGACGGGCGGTTGCGCGTCGTGGTACCAGGGGCCCGACGGGCGCAATGTGGCCCTGTGGCCGGGCTCCACCCGGGCCTTCCGCCGACTGATGCGCGATTTCGACCGCGATTCCTACCGCACGCTCGCGTAGTCTGTCGGCCATGCCGTCGCTGCCGCGATACGAGTATGCCGATGGGGTAGCCGTCATCACCGGGGCCGCCGGGGGGATCGGGGCCGAGCTGGCCGCCGGTCTCGCCGAGCGAGGCAGCCATCTGGCGCTGGTCGATCAGCGGAAAGATGCCCTCGCAGAGGTGGCCGACGCCATCCGCCGCGATCGCCCCTGGCTCACGGTGACGACGTACGACGTCGACCTGAGCGATCACGCCGAGATCCCGAAGCTGCCCGAGCGCGTCCTTGCCGATCACGGCAGGGTGACGCTACTGGTAAACAACGCCGGCGTTGGCCTCGCGGGCAAGTTCGAGCAGGTTCACATGGAGGATGTGGATTGGCTGCTCAGCATCAACTTGCGAGCGGTCATGGCCATGACCTCGGAGTTCCTTCCCGTCATGGGCTCGGGTGCGCACATCACGAACATCTCAAGCCTGTTCGGCCTCATCGCCCCGATCGGGAATGCCGCGTACGTGGCGAGCAAGTTCGGCGTGCGCGGCTTCAGCCTGTCCCTCCGGCGCGAACTCCTCCCGCGCGGGATCGGGGTGACCACGGTGCATCCCGGAGGGATCAAGACATCGATCGCCACGGCGTCACGGCGTGGGCGCGGCGTCAGCGATGCGGAGTGGGCTGCGGGCCTGGCCGCCTTCGAGCGGTTCCTCGTCATCGAGCCGGCGGTGGCGGCTCGCGCGATTGCGCGCGGCACCGAGCGCAGGAGGGCCCGGGTCCTCATCGGCCCCGAGGCCTACGCGGGAGACATCCTCGCGCGCATCGCGCCGGCCTCCCATCAGGCCGTCTTCGAGTGGCTCATGCGCAAGAAGGCGGGGTTGTGAGGCTGAGCCGCTGGTCTCGGGCGGCCATGGGGGCGATCGCCTTGACGCTCCTCATCGCGCCCGCCGCGCACGCGGCCGATCCCGCGGGCCCGCTTGTCCGCGAGCTCACCGACCGTGTCCAGGCAGGCGCCCTGGGTCGCGACGTCACGGTTCATGTCCTGGACACGGCCACCGACGCGCCGTTGTTCGCCTACGACGCCGACGAGAGGCAACTCCCCGCCTCCACCATGAAGGTGGTCACAGCGGTCACGGCGCTGGAGACCCTGGGGAGGGGCCACACCTTCGCAACCCGGGTGATGTCGGGTCCCGAGGAGGGCTCCATCATCCTCGTGGGCGGGGGAGACCCGCTCCTCTCGCGCGCCGACCTGACCCGACTCGCTGAGCGCACCGCCGCGAAGTTGACGAAGGCGGGGATCGATCGTGTGACGGTCGACGTGGACGATTACCTGTTCCCGCGCCCCACTGACGCCAAGGGATGGGAGCCGGGAGACAGCCCCACCTTCGCCGCGGCCGTGCGGCCCCTCGCGCTGCTCGGGGAGTACTCCCGGGACACGGTCGGGAGCGCGCTGGGCATGTTCGTGAGCCGTCTGCGGGCTGAGGGGATCGATGCGAAGGCAGGCGGCCGGGCGATCGCCCCCGACGACGCGCGGCGAATCGCGGTGGTGGCGCGGAACTCGTTGTCGACCGCGATCGAGCTCATGCTCCGGGTGAGCGAGAACAACGTGGCCGAGACGCTGTTCCGCCACGTCGCCCTCGCGCGGGGATACCCGGCGACGTGGTCGGCCTCGAGCATCGCGGCCAAGGAGACGCTGCGCGAACTGGGACTCAAGACGTACGGCCTGGAGTTGATCGACGGCAGCGGACTGAGCATGGACGACCGCCTCACGGCGGAGTTCCTCACCCGCGTGCTCGATCGGGTCGTGGATCCCGAGCACCGCAACCTCGCGCCCATCCGCAGGTGGCTTCCCGTCGCGGGCGAGACCGGCACCCTCGCCTACCGCTTCGCGTCATCGCCGGCCAGTTGCGCCCGGGGGGACGTGTTCGCGAAGACCGGTAGCCTGACCGGGGTGAACACTCTGGCGGGGCTCACTCGCGGGCCCGATGGCACGTGGAGGAGCTTCGCGGTCATGGTCAACCACCGACCCGAGGGCTATGCGAATGCGGAGACCAGTGCCGCCGTCGACGCCCTCGCCGCGACCGTGCACGGGTGCACGTGACGCCTGAGGATGCCGTACTCGCGGCAGCGGAGAAGGCCCTCGCGCCCGGGGACATCGTCACGGATCGCGACATCCTGGAGTCCTATCGATCGGACCGCTCCACGGGAACGGAGGCGGGGGAGCCCTTCGCTGTGGTCTTCCCGCGGAGTGCGGAGCAGGTCGCTGCGATCCTTCACGAGGCGCATGCCCGGCACGTGCCCGTGGTTCCGCGGGGGGCGGGATCGGGGCTCTCCGGAGGGTCCAATGCGATCGACGGAAGTCTGGTGCTGTGCCTGGAGCGCATGCGCGAGGTCCTCAACGTCGATGTCGGGAACGGCTTTGTCGAGACGCAGCCGGGCATCTTCAACACCGAGTTGCGCGATCACGTCGCGGGCTTCGGGCTCTGGTACGCGCCCGATCCGGCGAGCAAGGACTTCTGCTCCATCGGCGGCAACGTCAACACGAACGCCGGTGGCCTGTGCTGCGTCAAGTACGGGGTCACCCGGGATGCTGTCCTCGGCCTGGAGGTCGTCCTTCCCGACGGCCGCATCACGCGCGTGGGACGGCGCACCGTCAAGGGCGTGGCCGGATACGACCTGGCCGGGCTCTTCGTGGGCAGCGAGGGAACGCTGGGCGTCGTCACCATGGCCCGCCTTCGGCTCCGCCCGCTTCCTCCTCCGCCGACCACCGTCGTGGCGGTCTTCGACCAGATGTCGGCCGCGGGTGAAGCCGTGCAGAAGATCATGCAGCGCACGACCCCCAGCGTCATGGAGATCCTTGACCGCACGACGATGGTCGCCGTGGAGAAGTGGCGCCCGTCGGGGCTCCCGCTGGACGCAGGCGCCCTGCTCATCGCCCAGACGGACCTGCCGGGAGCGTCGGCACACGCGGACGCCGACGTCATCCTGCGCGCCTGCGAGGAAGAGGGTGCGGTGGAGGCGTACCGGTCAGAGGACGAGGAGCAGTCCGAGATGCTCATGGGGGCCCGGCGCATGGCGATCCCGGCACTGGAGGCCCTGGGGGACTGGCTGCTCGACGACGTGGCTGTCCCGCGATCCCGGTTCGCCGAGGCGGTCGCCATGATCGAGGAGCTCTCGGACCGCCATGACGTGATGATCGCGACCTTCGGCCACGCCGGAGATGGCAATCTGCATCCCACGATCGTGGTCCCGCGTGGGGACGAGGAGGCCGCGACCCGGGCGCTGCAGGCCTTTGACGACATCCTGGAGGTGGCACTCAAGATGGGCGGCACCGTGACCGGGGAGCACGGCGTCGGGCTTCTCAAGCGACCGTCGCTGTTCGAGGAACTCGACGAGCCAGCGCGCGACCTGCACTTCCGGCTCAAGTCCGCGATGGATCCGCGGAACATCCTCAACCCTGGGAAGTCGCTCCCGCGCTGGTAGCGCCGGCCGGCTCGGGCTGGGGTGGCCCTGGCTGGGTTGACTCGGGCTGGGTTGAGTCGGCCGGAGGCGTTTCGTCCTTCGGTGACAGATCCGGAGGCGGCTCGTCGGTGGGTTCGTGACCGGGGAGAGGGTGCTCGGGGTCCCGGTCGGTGAGGTACTTCAGGACCCGATAGACCGCGGCACCGATGGGGACCGCGACCAAGGCACCGATGATGCCGAGCAGGATCGATCCCATCGCGATGAGGATGATGATCGCGAGCGGATTCAGGCTCACGGCCTTGCCCATGACCAGGGGCTGGAGGACATCGCCGTCGAAGGAGCCCACCACGATCGTGAGGCCGACGACGCACAGCGCGATGACCGGGCCTCGCTCGGCGAGGGCGACGAGGGCTGCGAAGAAGGTGGCGATAGGCGCGCCGATGACCGGGATGAAGGCGCCGAAGAAGACGATCGCCGCGAGTGCGGGTGCCATGGGGACTTGGAGGATCAACAGCCCGATGAACACGAGTATCGAGTCGCACAGCGCCACGACGACGACGCCGCGCGTGTAGCCGGAGAGGGATTCCCAGGCCAGCTCACCGGAGGTGTTGACGTAGGGGCGGGCCTTGGTCGGGACCCAGCTCACGACCCAGCCCCAGATCGTGTTGGGGGTCATCATGAAGAAGATCACGCCGAAGATGAAGACCGAACCGCCCAGGACCAGGTCCCCCAGGGATCCCAGGGCCGTCGAGCCAATGTCGACCGCCACGGTCTTGCCCCAGTTCTCCGCCTGGGTCAGGTAGTTGTTGAAGTCCGCGGTATCGATATTGAACGGCGGCTGTGACAGGAATGTCTCGAGCTGGTCGATGGACTGGTTGAACGAGTCCACGAGCTGGGGTGCCTCTTCGACAATGGAGCGCACCACGATGGTGAGGACCACCACGACCGCGACTGCGATGAGGAAGATGGCGAAGATCATCGCCAGGACCTTGTGGAGGTGAAGCTTGCGCTGCAGCACCGACATGATGGGTGACGCCAGTGCCGTGAAGAACGCCGCCAGGAAGAGCGCGATGAGCACCAGCGAGATCTGCCCCAGGATGAGGAACAGGACGGCGAACCCCGCGAGGATGACGAGGATGCGCCAGGTCAGCCCGGCCCAGGTCTGCAGCGTCGGGGGGATCCCGAGGGTGCCCGAGACTCCCGCCTCGTCCGGGGAGTCTGCCGGGGCGGCAGAGTCGCTGCTCGCGGGCGAGGGGTCGGTGCTCGTGGCGGCCATGTCGGCACACTAGCGCTCCGGGGTGGCCCCGTGAGTTGACCGCGGGTCGAGTGTCCTAGTCAATGCGGACGAAGCCGCGGGGCGTGAGGAAGTTGCAGGCCACGAGGCCCTGGTCCTCGCAGTCGACCCAGGCGATGGAGGCGTCCGAGAGGGGATCCTGCTCGCTGTCCAACCATGCCTCGAGCACGGCCGAATCGCCGCAGATCTCCAGGCTGGCGAGACGCACGTCGCTGCCGAGCCGGGAGGGGTGCTCCACGCCGGCATCCCACTGGACGAAGTAGGGCAGCTGCGGGTCGTCAAGGACTCCCTGGACACCGATCTGACGCCAACGCAGGTCCGTCCCGTCCGGGCGCACGCGATGGCCGCGGACCGAAGCGCGCCCTAGGCGTCCCTCGACAGCGGCGATGTCGTCCACGGCGACAACCCAGCACAGCCACCCGCCGCCCTCCTGGGTGCGGCGGCGCACGGCTTGGCCGAACGGGGCCTTGTCAGCGGCTGGATGGTCCAGGGCGGCGACGACCTCGACGTACGTTCCATCCGCCAGCGGGAGGATGAAGTTGCGGGTTCCGAAGTTGGGGTGGATGCCGCCATCGGTGAAGGGGGCCCCCAGATCGGAGCCGATGCGCTGGACGACCTCGGCCAGCTGGTCGGGGGCGCAAGCGTAGGAGACATGGTCCAGCCTCATGGGGGCATCCTGCCCCTTCCGCTCGGCGATCTGCGCGCCCCCCCCTCGGTTCCGCTCCGAGGGGCGTAGGGTCGTCGTCGAACGCCGAGGGAGGAACCCGTGTCTCAGGAAGCCCAGGAAGTGCCGCAGGCGGCCGCCGCTCCGCCGACCGCGGCACTGGACAAGAAGAAGTCCATCATCCTCGGGGTCATCGGCCTCATCTTCATCGTGCTCATCTTCTGGAAGGTGATCCCGCAGGTCACCGGCTCGAACTACCAGCAGGCCTTCGCGGAGCTCGCGGACATGACACCGATCGCGATCGCCGTGATCGCCTTCACAGTGATCCTGTACCTCGTCGTGTACGGCTTCCCCTTCATGACCGTGACCAAGGGCCTGCACTACTGGCCCTCGCAGCAGGTCAATCAGTCCGCCTTCGCCATCTCCAATGGCGTCCCCGCCGGCGGTGCCTTCGGGCTCGCCGTGCAGTACGCGATGCTCACGTCGTACCGCATCACCGGCACCGCTGCGACTGCGTCCATCACCGTCGTCGGCCTGTGGTGCATGTTCGTGTCCCTCGGGCTCCCCATCCTGGGAGTCGTCGCTCTCACCATTGAGGGGGGCAACAGCCAGTACAACTGGGTCGCGCCGCTCGGCCTGGGGATTCTCGTGGTGTTCATCGGGGGCTTCGTCCTCATCATGCGCTCGGAGAAGCTGGCGGTGGCTGTCGGGAATCTCGGCAACAAGCTCATCAACCCGCTCCGCGGCCGCATCAAGAAGCTGAAGGACGTCGACCTCGTGGGCCCGATCACGAAGTACCGCTCGGACCTCTACGACGTGCTCAAGCGGCGCTGGCTGCTGCTCACGCTTGCCCAACTCGCCGTGATCCTCACCCAGTTCCTCATCTTCTACGCGTCCCTGCGCGGTGTCGAAGGCTGGTCGAATGAGGGGACGTCCATGCTGACGGCCTTCGCCGCCTTCGCCACGAGCCAGATCATGCTCATGGTGCCCATCACCCCGGGTGGACTCGGGACCACGGATGCCCTCATGATCGCTCTGCTGCAGAGCATGGGCGTCTCGGGCGCGGTCGCCCAGGCCGCTGACGTCGTGTGGCGGATGGCGTCGTACCTGCCGCAGATGCTCATCGGCATCCTCGCGATCATCCTGTGGTTCCGTCGTGCGAGCCGGACGTTCGCCGTCGACAAGGCGCCGGCGTCGGCGAGCGGCACGGCTGCACCCGCCTCCTGACCCCCGCCGGGCTCACGGATGTGGTCTCGCTACGTCGCTCTCGGCGACAGCTTCACCGAGGGACTCATGGACGTCACCGACGACTCGGGGCGCCATCGGGGCTGGGCGGACCGCCTCGCCGGACATCTGGCGATGCGCGATCCGGACTTCCAGTACGCGAACCTGGCGATCCGCGGTCGCACCGCGCCGCAGGTGGTCGGCGAGCAGGTTCCGGCAGCGCTGCGCCTGCGACCGGACCTCGTGACCCTGGCGGTCGGCATCAACGACGCCCTGCGACCGCGCTATGACGTGAACGCGGCGGCCACCCACGTGGAAAACGCCGCGCGAAGCCTGCGAGCCCAGGGGACGGACGTGGTCCTCTTCGCGTTCGGCGATCCATCGAGGAAGTCGCGGGTCATGGGACGCGTACGTGAGCGCATCCTCCAAGCCAACGCGGCCACGAGGGCGATCGCCGAGCGCTACGGGTGTCATATCGTCGACTTCTGGGGGTGCGCGGTATTCGACGCCGATGAGTTGTGGGACGACGACCGGCTCCACCTGTCGCCCGAGGGGCATCGCCTGGCGTCGCTCGCGGTGCTCGAGACTCTCGGCCTCGGGGACGACGCGTGGCGCACCCCGGTGTCCCGGGACGAACCCTCCCTGCCGCAGCGGGCCTGGGGGGACACGCGCTGGGCGGCCCAGCACCTCGCTCCGTGGGTGGTGCGTCGGATCCGCGGGCGGAGTTCCGGGGACGGGATCACGCCGAAGCGCCCCGTTCTTGCCCCTGTCGCCTTACCGGCGGGGATGCGACGTCCGGGGGATGCCCCTACCATGTGAGGCGAAGGGGAGTACCCCCTCGCCGGGGCATCGTCATCACGGGGCCGCCGCGGCCCCCGGTGCCCGGGTCGGCCTCCGCCAGCAGGCGGGGAGTCCGGCGGTGGGAGACCTTCGGTATCGGCGAATGCCGACCGGAGGTGTGCCATGAGCCGCGTGACCCTGACCTCAGCCCAGACGGACCTCCCCCGTGGAATCGTGCTGACGAGCGACGGCCGCGATGCGATCGCCGCGCGCATCGAGCGCCTGCGGGTCGATGTGCTCGATCGGCTCCGTCCCCATCTCATGGGCCCGGAGCGCGACGAGCGCGATGTCGCCGAGTTCGAGCGGGCGCTGGCGGAGTCCGCCCGCCTCGAGGGCGTGCTCGCTGCCGCCCGGCCCATGCCGGCGGCGCCGACCGGGCGAGGAGCGCGCGCGCAGGCCGGCTCGCTCGTGGAGATCGAGTCCACGGCGAGGACCTCGCGGGCGTCCAAGGCTGCACGACCCGCGCGCACGCGCGTGCGCATCGTGCATCCCGAGGAAGCGACCATCGACGAGGAGCGCATCTCCTGGGATTCCCCCCTCGCACGTGCGCTCCTGGGCGCCCGTGCCGGAGACATCGTCGAAGTGGCCTCGCCGCGAGGTCCGTGGACGTGCACGGTGCGCAAGGTGCTCGGCGACTAGGCCACCCGTCGGTCGCCCACAGGGGTCGCCCCGGGGGGTTATCCACCGAGCGGGCATCGGGTGTCGCGCACATCGAGCGCGCACTCCGACGCTTCCCGCATGTTCCGAGACCCTGACGAGCCGCCCGCCCCTCCACCCTCGTCCGTGCGGCAGATGCCCCTGGCCCTCCGCTCCCCGGAGGACGCGATCGCCACGGTGCCCTTGCTGCTGGGCTTCGCCCCGGAGCACTCCGTCGTGCTCATCGTGTGCGACCGGACCGGGGGCCTCAGCCTGACCTGTCGCGTGGACCTCCCCCAGGCGGATGACGTCCACGCGTGGTCCCAGGAGGTCGTGGACGTCATCGGGCGGGCCACCGGTGGACGCGCCCGAGACGCCCTCCTCGTGGCCTTCGCCCCCACCCGGCGCGAGCAGGTGGTGAGGCTCGCCGTGCCCGCGCTCGCCGCCCTTCTCGAGTCACGCGGCCTGCGCGTGGTCGACCAGCTGTGGTCGTGGGGTCGCCGATGGCGGTCCCTGAGCTGTCCCGACCTCGACTGCTGCCCGCCGAGCGGCCGCAGGGTGAGCGCGGCCGCCCGCGCTCGGGCGCACAGCGCCTTCCCAGGACGCGATGTGAAGGCCCGACGACAGGACCTCCGAGCCGGCCTCGACCCTGTAGACCGCGACGCTGTCGAGGAGGTGTCCCGCCTGCTCGCTGCGATGGAGCCCGTCGATGAGAACCTCCGCGACATCGCCATCTCCCAGGCGCACGATCTGCTCGTGAACGGGTGCACCCGGCCCCGGGACGCCGCCATGGTCCTGGCGGCCCTGCGCGACACCCGCGTCCGGGACACGCTCATCTGGGACGTCCTCCATGCCCCTCGCAGGACATGGCCGCCGATGCGCTCCACCCTCGAAAGCATCGTGCGATGGGCCCCGCGCGGCGACGCCGCGGCGGCGGCGACGATCCTCGGGATCCTCAGCTGGCAGTGCGGAGACGGCACTCGAGCGAATGTCGCCCTCCAGAGGGCGCGAGAGGACGATCCCGGGTACTCCCTGGCGACGCTCATCGACGCGAGCCTGGCCGCCGGGATGCCCCCGGGGGAGTGGCTGGCAGGGCTGCGCGGACTGCCCCGGGGCGCCTGCCGCGGCCGCGGCTGAGCCCCGATTTTGAGGTGAGGACGAGCCTCGGGTAGCCTTCCGGCAGGTCATGAGTCCCAGCGACAAGCCCCGGCTTGCTGGGCGGCAACCCTCCGACCGCGGTGGGGTGCCCCGGGTGTCGACCTGGCCTGCATCGCAGGCAAGCGCGGGTCTTGCAGAGGGCAAGGCCCCGGATGGCTCGGAGGTCTCTTCATGCGTTGTCAGCACATGAGGCGCTAGTACAGCGATCCCTGCCATCCGGCCACCACCGGATCCGCGAACGTCCCTGCCGATACGAACACATCGAGGAGCCCACATGACAAGCGGCTGGTCCTTTGAGACCCGACAGATCCACGCTGGCCAGACTCCGGACGCGGCGACCAACGCTCGCGCGCTGCCGATCTACCAGACCACGTCATACACCTTTAACGACACTACCCACGCGGCGAACCTCTTCGCTCTCAAGGAGCTCGGCAACATCTACACGCGCATCATGAACCCGACCCAGGCCGCCGTCGAGGATCGCATTGCCGCCCTCGAGGGCGGGGTAGGTGCCCTCCTGGTGTCCAGCGGCCAGGCGGCCGAGACCCTGGCGATCCTCAACGTCGCGGAGGCGGGCTCGCACATCGTGTCGAGCCCGAGCCTGTACGGCGGGACCTACAACCTCTTCCACTACACCCTGCCCAAGCTGGGTATCGAGGTGAGCTTCGTCGACGACCCGGACGACCTCGACGCGTGGAGGGCCGCCGTCCGACCCAACACGAAGGCCTTCTTCGGTGAGTCGATCTCCAACCCCAAGAACGACCTCCTTGACATCGAGGGCGTCGCGGCCGTGGCGCACGAGGTCGGCGTTCCCCTCATCGTCGACAACACCGTCGCGACGCCGTACCTCATCCGGCCCATCGAGTGGGGTGCCGACGTCGTCGTGCACTCGGCGACGAAGTACATCGGCGGTCACGGCACGGCGGTCGCCGGAGTCATTGTCGACAGCGGCAACTTCGACTACGCGCGCTACCCGGAGCGCTACCCCAACTACAACGAGCCGGATCCCAGCTACCACGGACTCGTGTACGCGCGTGACCTGGGCGTCGGCTCGGCCTTCGGTGCCAACCTCTCCTTCATCCTCAAGGCGCGCGTGCAGCTGCTGCGCGACCTTGGTGCCGCCGTGGCTCCCTTCAACGCGTGGCTGCTGGCGCAGGGCCTGGAGACCCTGAGCCTGCGCATGGAGCGCCACGTCGACAACGCCAAGGCGGTGGCGGAGTTCCTCCAGGGCCGCGACGAGGTCCTCTCGGTCAACTACGCAGCGCTCCCCTCGAGCCCGTGGCACTCCCTGGCCCAGAAGTACGCGCCGCGGGGGCCGGGGGCCGTCCTGTCCTTCGAGATCGTCGGCGGCCTCGAGGCCGGACGTCGCTTCGTGGAGGCGCTGGAGCTGCACAGCCACGTGGCGAACATCGGCGACGTCCGCAGCCTCGTGATCCACCCTGCCTCGACGACGCACTCTCAGCTGTCGCCTGAGGAGCAGGCGTCGGCGGGCGTGACCCCCGGCCTCGTGCGCCTCGCCGTGGGCATCGAGGGGATCGACGACATCCTCGCGGACCTGGACGCCGGCTTCCGCGCGGCCAAGCAGGCCTGAGCACCGGGCCCATCGTCGTGACCACGGCCTACGGCCCGCTGTCCTACGTCGGACCCCCTCCCGCCAGCGGTGCCTGGCGGGAGGGGTTCGACGCGGGCGAGCGCCGCTTCATGGACGTGGGTCCCATCGATCTCGCCCTGGGCGGGTCGCTGCCCGAGGTGCGTGTCGCGTACCAGACCTGGGGCACCCTCAACGAGGACCGGTCCAACGCGGTGTACGTCTGCCATGCGCTCACCGGCGACTCCCATGTCAGTGGACCTGCGGGGCCGGGGCACATCGTCGGCGGCTGGTGGGACGGCCTCGTTGGCCCAGGGCGCCCCATCGACACCGGCGAATGGTTCGTCGTGTGCGCCAATGTCCTGGGGGGGTGCCAGGGCACCACCGGGCCGTCGAGCGCGGCCCCGGACGGCCGGCCATGGGGGAGTCGCTTCCCCCGCGTGGGCGTGGCCGACATGGTCGAGGTCGAGCGCCGCGTGTCCGATGCGCTGGGGATTGACGAGTGGGCCCTGATGCTGGGGCCCTCCCTGGGCGGGATGCGCGTCCTCGAATGGATGGTGGCATCGCCCGAGCGCGTGCGGGTCGGGCTCGTGCTCGGCACCACCGCCGCGGTCACCGCGGACCAGATCGGCACCCACGCCACGCAGATCGCGGCCATCCGTGCTGATCCGCGATTCCGCGGGGGCGACTACTACGACGCTCCGCCGGGCGAAGGCCCGCACGTCGGGATGGGCATCGCGAGGCGGATCGCGCACCTGACGTATCGCACGGAGACCGAGCTCGACCTGCGCTTCGGCCGCTCCGCGCAGGACGGGGAGGATCCGGGTGCGGGCGGTCGCTTTGCGGTCGAGTCCTACCTCGACCACCAGGCAGACAAGCTCGCCCGGCGCTTTGACGCGAACACCTATGTCGCCCTCACCGACGCGATGAGCATGTTCGACGTGGGCCATGGGCGCGGGGGCGTTCACGAGGCTCTGGGAAGCATCCGCCGCCCCCTGTTCGTGGTCGGTCTCGACTCAGACCGCCTCTTCCCGATCCGGCTTCAGGAGCACCTGGTGGAGGCCGTCCCCACCGCGAGTGGCGTCCACGTGGTGCATTCGCCCTTCGGCCACGACGGATTCCTCGTCGAGGAGGAGCAGGTCGGCGATGTGGCGCGCGACGCCCTTGAGCGCGCCCGTACCGAGCGGGAGTGCGAGCCTCTCACCGATCAGCGCTGAGTGCTGCTCGCCCACAAGGCTCGCTCGCCCGCACGGGTCACCAGCATCGATCATCCACAGGCGGCCCCGGCGACTCAGCAAGAGTGCGTTTGCGCGGCATAGCGTCGGTCTATGCGCCTGTTCCCAGCTCGCCCCATCGCCGCCCTCGTCTCGGTGCTGCTCATGCTCTTGCTGCCCGCGGGCCTCAGTCCTGGCACGGCCGTCGCCGACATCGTCGGAGACGACGAGCAGGATGCCTTCGTCGGCTCGGGAAGCCTGCTCCTGCCGTCGACCATGTTCAGCGACGGACGGGAGACTGCGTCGGACTGTCCCGGGTGCCGCTGGCGTGCAACAGTGGCGTGCCGGATGAACACCGCCGCCTCGTGCCGGGGCCCGGCCCGCCTGTGCGGACCAGACGAGCAGTGGCTGCGCATCTGGGTGGCCAGGCCCGGTGGCGACTGGCAGGACCTCGGCGCCGCATGCTTCGGCCCCGGGGGTCCCGTGACGCGGGCCGCCGCGGAGGCGCTTCTCGTCGACACGATGCGGCAACTCGTGCCGCCACTGGCTCCGGATGCCGACCCCCCCTCGGGGGTGCTTCCCCACCTCCCGGTCGTCTTCCGGTCCGGACAACCCGGTGGGCCCCTCACCAGCGCGCACGAACTGCTCGGGATGGCGGTGTCGCTCACCATCCAAGGCGCCTGGGCCTGGGACTTCGGGGACGGTGACCGAATGACGACCCGTCACCCGGGCGCACCGTGGCCGGACATGACCGTCTCCCACACGTACGCGCGGGCGGGGGCGGCGTTCGTGAGCGTCCGAGCCGAGTGGCGCGGGACCTACGTCATCGACGGGCTGGGGCCCCTCACGATTGAGGAGGTGGTGTCCCAGGAGGCGTCCGTCGCAGTCGACGTCGGCGAGGGTCGGGCCGTGCTGGTGTCCTGACCCCGGACGGCGAGCCCCGGGGCGCCCGGGCCGGGGGTGCGTGGAACAATGGCCCCGTTCCCGGTGTTTCGGGGACACGGCGCGTTCACGCGCACCCGAGAGCCCGGCAAGCCCGGCGGTTTCCGCCCGGACTTGACTCGGGCCCTCTTCATGGGACACCGATGGGAGGCCCCGCCCGAATGGCTGGCAGCACACGCATGGCCCCGACCCGAAGCCGCTCGACCGCGAAGGGCGCCGGGGCCACGAGGTCGGCTCCTGCCAAGAAGGCGGCACCGGCGAAGAAGGCGGCACCGGTCAAGAAGGCGGCACCGGTCAAGAAGGCGGCACCGGTCAAGAAGGCGGCACCGGTCAAGAAGGCGGCACCGGTCAAGAAGGCGGCACCGGTCAAGAAGGCGGCACCGGTCAAGAA
>CAIVWG010000238.1 GCA_903909555.1 uncultured bacterium
CGACCGCGGCGTCGCGGGCAAGGCGTACGAGCGAGACGGGGTCCTGGTCCTGACCTGGGATCTCGGTGGCAGGCTGGTGGACACCGGCTTCCGGGCCGACGCCGTTGCCGACCAGGCCGACGCCCTCGTCGCCCTGGGTTCGCTGGCCGACGAGAGGACGAGCTGATGGAGCGCAGCGGCGCCGAGCCGGCGGTCCTCGTGCTCGAAGACGGCCGTACGTTCCGCGGTCGCAGCCTCGGGGCCGTGGGCACCACCACGGGGGAGGCCGTCTTCACCACCGCGATGACCGGCTATCAGGAGACGCTCACCGATCCGTCCTACCGAGGGCAGGTCGTCGTGATGACGATGCCCCACGTCGGCAACACCGGCATGAATGACGAGGACGCCGAGTCCCGACGGATCTGGGTGGCGGGGTACGTCGTCCGCGACCCGTCGCCCGCCCCCTCCAACTGGCGGTCGCAGCGCAGCCTCGAGCGCGACCTCGCCGACGCGGGAGTCGTGGGCATTCGCGACGTGGACACCCGCGCCCTCACGCGGCACCTGCGCAATCGCGGGGCGATGAGGGTCGGGATCTTCAGCGGGCCGCGGGCGTCAGCGGCCGTGGACGACCTTGTCGCGGAGGTTCTGGCCACGCCGCCGATGGCGGGTTCGAGCCTCACCGACCAGGTGACCACTCCGACGCCCTACGTCCTCGAGGCGCGCCACGAGCAGTACGTCGTCGCGGCCGTCGACCTCGGCATCAAGTCGATGACCCCGCAGCGCATGACGGAGCGGGGGATGACCGTGCACGTCGTACCCGCCTCCATCGATGCGCAGGACCTCCTCGACGTCGGCCGCGACGGAGTCTTCTTCTCCAACGGCCCGGGTGATCCCGCCGCAGCCGATCATGCGGTGGCGCTCATGCGCGCCTGCCTGGAAGCCCAGCGTCCGGTGTTCGGGATCTGCTTCGGGCACCAGATGCTCGGGCGAGCGCTCGGACTCGGCACCTACAAGCTCAGGTTCGGCCATCGAGGGGTCAACCAGCCCGTCCAGGACCTCGCCACCGGTCGGGTCAGCGTGACGGCACACAACCACGGCTTCGCCGTCGACGCGCCGGCCGGCGAAGACATCCCCACGCCGTACGGCCGTGTGCGCGTGAGCCACGTCTGCCTGAACGACGGCGTCGTGGAAGGCCTGCGGTGCCTCGACGTTCCCGCCTTCAGCGTGCAGTACCACCCCGAGGCGGCGGCCGGCCCGCATGATGCCGAGGGCCTCTTCGACGAGTTCGCCCGCCTGATGGGGGGCGGTCGCTGATGCCGCGCCGCGACGACATCTCCTCGGTCCTCGTCATCGGGTCCGGGCCGATCGTCATCGGCCAGGCCTGCGAGTTTGACTACTCCGGAACGCAGGCGTGCCGGGTCCTCAAGGCCGAGGGCGTCCGAGTCATCCTCGTGAACTCCAACCCGGCGACGATCATGACCGACCCGGAGTTCGCGGATGCCACCTACGTCGAGCCCATCACGCCCGAGGTGGTGGAGACGATCATCGCCCGCGAGCGCCCCGACGCCCTCCTGCCCACGCTGGGGGGCCAGACGGCGCTCAACACCGCCATCGCCCTGCACCGCGCCGGGGTCCTCGATCGCTACGGCGTCGAGCTCATCGGGGCGGATGTGGACGCCATCGAGCGAGGCGAGAACCGCGAGAAGTTCCGCGAGATCGTGCGGCAGGTCGGCGCCGAATCCGCCCGATCGGCGATCTGCCACAGCCTCGAGGACTGCCTTGCGGCGGTGGAGGACCTGGGCTACCCCGTCGTGGTCCGCCCGTCCTTCACGATGGGAGGCGCCGGGTCCGGGATGGCCTACGACGAGGACGACCTGCGTCGCATCGCCGGGACCGGACTGCAGGCAAGTCCGACCCATGAGGTCCTGCTCGAGGAGTCCATCCTCGGCTGGAAGGAGTTCGAGCTCGAGCTCATGCGCGACCGCAACGACAACGTCGTCGTCATCTGCTCCATCGAGAATCTCGATCCCATGGGAGTCCACACGGGGGACTCGATCACGGTGGCGCCCGCCTTGACGCTCACCGACCGCGAGTACCAGCGGATGCGCGACGTCGCCATCGACATCATCAGGGCTGTCGGAGTCGACACGGGGGGCTGCAACATCCAATTCGCGGTCAACCCCGTCGATGGTCGGCTCATCGTCATCGAGATGAACCCACGGGTCTCGCGCTCCTCGGCTCTCGCCTCGAAGGCCACCGGGTTCCCCATCGCCAAGATCGCCGCGAAACTCGCCATCGGCTACTCACTCGACGAGATTCCCAACGACATCACCCGTGAGACCCCTGCCTCCTTCGAGCCCGCGCTCGACTACATCGTCGTCAAGGTCCCCCGCTTCGCCTTCGAGAAGTTCCCCATGGCCGATCCGACCCTCACCACGACGATGAAGTCGGTGGGGGAGGCGATGGCCATCGGGCGCAACTTCACCGAGGCGCTGCAGAAGGCGCTGCGCTCCCTGGAGCGCCCCGAGGCGGTGTTCGGCTGGCCCGAGTCGCGCCAGGACGTCGACCTGCCGGCGCTGCTGGCCTCCATGGCGGTCCCGCACGACGGCCGGCTCGGCGAGGTGCAGCTCGCGCTCTGGGCCGGGGCCTCGGTGGCCGACGTCCATGCCGCGACCGCCATCGACCCGTGGTTCCTCGAGCAGCTGTGCCTCATCAATGCCGTCGCGGGCGAGGTCAGGGCCGCCCCCACGCTCGATGTCGACATGCTTCGCCTGGCCAAGCGGCATGGCTTCTCGGACCGGCAGGTGGCACTCCTGCGGGGCATCGCCGAGGAAGAGGTGCGCGCGAGTCGACATGCCTGGGGGCTGCGGCCGGTGTACAAGACCGTGGACACCTGCGCCGCGGAGTTCGAGGCGCGGACGCCCTACCACTACTCGTCGTACGACGAGGAGACCGAGGTGGAGCCGTCCTCCGCGCAGAAGGTCGTCATCCTGGGGTCCGGCCCCAACCGCATCGGGCAGGGCATCGAGTTCGACTATTCCTGCGTGCACGCCTCCATGACGCTCCGCGAAGCCGGCTACGAGACCATCATGGTGAACTGCAACCCCGAGACGGTGTCGACGGACTACGACACGTCCGATCGCCTCTACTTCGAGCCGCTCACGCTGGAGGATGTTCTCGAGGTCGTGCACGCCGAGTCGCAATCCGGAACCCTCGTCGGCGTCATCGTCCAGCTGGGTGGCCAGACGCCCCTGGGGCTGGCGCAAGGGCTCAAGGATGCCGGCGTTCCCATCGTCGGGACCTCGCCCGAGTCCATCCACCTGGCGGAGGAGCGGGGTGCGTTCGGCGCGCTGCTCACCGACGCCGGCCTGCCGGCTCCGCGCTTCGGCACGGCCTCGTCGTTCGACGAGGCCCGCGGCATCGCGCGCGAGATCGGCTACCCCGTGCTCGTGCGGCCCTCCTACGTCCTCGGCGGGCGCGGCATGGAGATCGTGTACGACGACGGGATGCTCGCCGACTACCTCGAGCGCGCGACGCGCATCAACCCGGAGCATCCGGTGCTGGTCGACCGCTTCCTCGACGACGCGGTGGAGATCGACGTCGACGCCCTGTACGACGGGCAGGAGCTCTACCTCGGCGGGGTCATGGAGCACATCGAGGAGGCGGGGATCCACTCGGGCGACTCGGCCTGCACGCTGCCGCCGGTATCCCTGGGCCCGCAGGAGATCGCGCGCATCAGGGCCTCGACGCTGGCGATCGCCCGCGGCGTCGGCGTGCTCGGCCTCCTCAACGTGCAGTACGCGCTCGTGGGCGGCGTTCTGTACGTCCTCGAGGCCAACCCGCGAGCCTCGCGGACGGCACCCTTTGTGTCCAAGGCCACGGGCGTCCCCCTGGCCAAGGCCGCCGCGCGCGTGATGCTGGGCGCCAGCATCGCGCAGTTGCGTGACGAGGGCCTGCTGCCCCGTGACGGCGACGGCGGCGATCAACCGGCCGGGGCGGCCGTCGCCGTCAAGGAGGCGGTGCTGCCGTTCGGCCGCTTCCACGGGGTCGACACGGTCCTGGGGCCCGAGATGCGGTCCACGGGCGAGGTCATGGGCATCGATCGCGACTTCGGGACGGCCTTCGCGAAGTCGCAGATGGCGGCGTACTCCGGGGGGCTGCCGATCTCCGGTCGCGTGCTCGTCTCCGTCGCGGACCGGGACAAGCGGTCGATGATCTTCCCGATCAAGCGGCTGTCGGACCTGGGCTTCGACCTCATGGCCACCGAGGGCACGGCCGAGGTGCTGCGCCGGCACGGGCTCAAGGTGGGGCTCGTCCGCAAGCAGCGGGAGGGCACCGGTCCCCAGGGCGAGCCGACGACGGTCCAGGCGATCCTCGCCGGCGACGTCGACCTCATCGTGAACACCCCCTTCGGGGTGGGGCCTCGCCTGGACGGATACGAGATCCGCACGGCCGCGGTGCTCAAGGGGGTTCCCTCAGTGACGACCGTGCAGGGCCTCGCCGCTACTGTCCTGGCCATCGAGGCCCTGAGGGCCGCCGGAACCGCCGACGGCGGCCCCCGGGTCGGGGTGCGCTCCCTCCAGGAGCACGCCGCCGACCTGGGTCGCCTGCGGGGAGACGGCCCGGGCGAGACGCACGAGGGAGGCTGACGATGCCGGTGCAGGTCCGAAGCGAGGTCGTGTCCACGCGGCGCGCCGGGATCTACCACGTCCTCACGCTGACCGCGGACGGCGTGCCGGAGACCACGCGTCCCGGGCACTTCGTCGGCGTCGCCATCGGTGACATGACGTCGGGACTCCTGCTGCGCCGCGCCTTCTCGATCTACGGAGTCCAGCAGCGCGGCATCTACGGCGGCACGGTCGACATCGTCGTCGCCGCGACGGGTCCGGGCACACGCTGGCTCGCGCAGCGGCATCGCGGCGACCAGGTCGAGCTCGTCGGCCCGCTGGGGCGGCCCTTCATGCTGCCGCGCGAGCCGGTGTCCTGCACGCTCGTGGGCGGCGGCTACGGCTCCGCGCCGCTCTTCATGCTCGCCGAGCAGTTGCGCCAGCGCGGGTGCCGCGTCGACATGATCCTGGGCGCGTCGACGGAGGAGAAGCTCTTCGGCGTGCTCGAGGGCAAGCGCGCGGCATCGACGGTGACGATCACCACCGAGGACGGGTCGCTGGGGGAGACCGGACGCGTCACCGATGCCCTTCCTGAGGTCATGGAGCGCGCCGGCTCCGAGGTGGTGTACGCCTGCGGTCCGATGGGGATGCTCGCGAGCGTCGCCGAAGTGGCGGCCGAGCGCGGCGCCTACAGCCAGTGCGCCGTGGAGGAGGCGATGGCCTGCGGCATCGGCGTCTGCATGTCCTGCGTCCTCCCGGTCATCGGCAACGACGGCGTGACCCGCATGGTGAGGAGTTGCGTGGAGGGCCCGGTGTTCCAGGGGGACCGGGTGCGATGGGCCGACATCGGCACCATTCCGCCGGACACGCTCGGTGCGCCCGAGGCCGCCAAGAGGGACGGCGTCGCCGGCTCGGTCGCCGGGGTGTCGTCGTGACGCGCGCGGTCGTCGTTCCCGCCAGCGCCCTCGTCGGGCGCCCGCCCGACATCGACATGACGAGCGAGCTCGGCTCCCTGGTCATGCCCAGTCCCGTGCTCACCGCCTCGGGGTGCGCCGCCTCGGGACGCGAACTCGACCAGTTCTTCGACATCACGAGCCTGGGCGCGGTGGTGACGAAGAGCATCATGATGCAGCCGCGATCGGGGCGTCCCACCCCGCGCATGGCCGAGACGCCCAGCGGCATGCTCAATTCCATCGGGCTGCAGGGCCCGGGGGTGCATTCGTTCCTGGAGCACGACCTGGCGTGGCTGCGCGAGCGTGGCGCACGGGTCGTGGTCTCGATCGCCGGCAACACCGTGGAGGAGTACACCCAGCTCGCCAAGCTGCTGCGCATGTACGACGGGATCGACGCCATCGAGGTCAACATCTCGTGCCCGAACGTCGCGGACCGGGGACAGGTGTTCGCCTGCCGGGCTGACACGGCATCGTCGGTCGTGGGCATGGTCCGCCGCAATACGGACCCGCGGATCCCGGTGCTCGTCAAGCTCTCGCCCGACGTGACCGACATTGCCACGATCGCCGTGGCGTGCGAGCGGTCGGGCGCCGACGGCATCTCGCTCATCAACACGCTCCTGGGGATGGTGATCGACACCGCGACGATGCGACCGGCTCTCGCCGGCGTCACCGGCGGCCTGTCCGGACCCGCGATCCGCCCCGTGGCCGTGCGCTGCGTCTGGCAGGTGCGCGAGGTCCTGCCCGACATTCCCATCCTCGGCATGGGGGGCATCCGCACCGGCGAGGATGCACTGGAGTTCATCCTCGCGGGGGCCAATGCGGTCTGCGTGGGGACGGCGATCTTCAACGATCCTTCCGCGCCGGCGCGGGTGCACTCCGAGCTCGCCAGCGCCCTCGCCGAGCGAGGCTTCGCGCGCCTGGCCGACGCCGTGTCCTACGCCCATCGCCGTGAGCCCGGGATGCCCGACCCGGTCGATCTCGCGCCGGAGGAACCGGCGGCCGACGACTCCGGGCCGCTCGACGCGACGGACGGCGTTGCCGATGCCGTCGCGGACGGCGCCCCCGCGGATCCCGACCCCGGGGCCTAGGCCGTGGCACCCCCGTCGCACGCGGGCGACACGCGCGCGCCGATCGCCGTGGCTCTCGACGCACCCGAGCTCGCGGTCGCCCTGGACTGGGCCCGAGCCGTGGCCCCGCACGTGTCGACGCTCAAGGTGGGACTGGAGACCTACCTGCGCGACGGCGACGACGCCGTGTGGGGAGCGCGACGGGCCGCCGAGGACGCCGGCGCACCGTGCCGGCTCTTCCTCGACCTGAAGCTCCACGACATCCCGGCCACGGTTGCCGGCGCCGCACGGTCGGTCGCTCGCCTGGCCCCGGACTACCTCACGGTCCACGCGTCCGGGGGCAGCGCCATGGTGCGCGCGGCGGCCGATGCGCTGCCGGACACCCGCATCGTCGCCGTCACCGTGCTCACCTCACTGGGCGCCGAGGATCTCGTCTCCGTCGGCATGCTGCCTCCGGGCGCCGGACCGGCCGAGGTCCGCGAACTCGCGGTGTCGCTCGCGGTCGCCGCGGTCGACGCGGGAGCGCGCGCGGTCGTGTGCTCCCCCGAGGAGGTGGCCGGCATCCGGGCTGCCGTGGGTCCCGACCCGGTCCTCATCACGCCGGGGGTGCGCCCCGCGGGTGCCGATGCGGGAGACCAGCGACGGGTGGCCACGCCCGAGGAGGCTCTGGCGCGCGGTGCCGATCTCCTCGTCATCGGCCGCCCCATCACCGGTGCGGACGACCCGGCCGCCGCGGCCGCACGCATCGCGGCGGGCATCCGCCGCCCCGGGGGCGAGTCGTGACGGTCTCCGCCCTCGACGATGCCAGTCGGTCCCGGGGCCGGGAGCGTGCGCTGGAAGCGCGTCGTCGGCGTGCCGAGATCAAGCGGGACCTCCGGTCGGCGCGACGGGGCGTCGCGGAGGTGCTCTCCCTGCGCGAGGAGGACCCGGTCGTCGGGCGAATGCGCGTCGTGGACTTCATCGAGGCGTTGCCCGGCATCGGGCCCGTCCGCGCCGGCGAAGTGATGGCCGAGTGCGCCATCTCGCCGAGTCGCCGCTTGCGAGGGCTCGGCGAGCACCAGGCGCGTGCGCTCACCCGAGCGCTGGCCCCGCGGATGCGGCGTACGGCGCGATCGTGACGTCGTCGGCGCGACTGGTCGTCCTCTCAGGTCCGTCAGGCGTGGGCAAGTCCAGCGTGGTCGACCGCATCCGCTCGGGCTACCCCGACGTCCACATGTCGGTGTCCGTGACGACCCGGGCGCCGCGCCCGGGCGAGATCGACGGCGTCCACTACCGGTTCATCTCCCGGGATGACTTCGAGCGCATGATCGACGACGGCCACCTGCTCGAGTGGGCCGAGTTCGCCGGCAACCTCTACGGAACCCCTGCCGCCCCCGTCGCGGAGTCCGTCGCCCAGGGGCGTCCGGTCCTCATGGAGATCGACCTGCAGGGAGCGCGCCAGGTCCGCGCTCAGTCGGGGGCCCTGGGGGTGGAGGCGCTGCTCGTGTTCCTCGCGCCGCCGTCGTGGGACGTGCTGGTCCGGCGCCTGGAGGGGCGCGGGACGGAGGATCCCGCCGTGATCGCGGCCCGCCTCGAGACGGCGCAGGTCGAACTCGCCGCGGAGGGAGAATTCGACGTCAGCGTCGTCAACGATGACATCGACCGGGCCGCCGGGGAGATCGTGGCCCTCCTCAACGGGTAGACTCCTCGAAGCATTCATCACCGCCCCTCCCGTGAAAGGTCGTCCCCGTGAACGCCTCCGTGCGCCCTGAGGGCATCACCTACCCGCCCATCGACGACCTGCTCGACAAGTCCGACTCGAAGTACTCCCTGGTCATCTACGCGGCGAAGCGCGCCCGCCAGATCAACGCCTACTACTCGCAGTTGGGCGAAGGCCTGCTGGAGTACGTCGGCCCGCTCGTGGAGACGCACGTGCAGGAGAAGCCGCTGTCGATCGCCCTGCGGGAGATCGACGCGGGCATGCTCACGTCCGAGCCGTACGACCCCGCCGCCGAGGTCGTCGCGGAGGTCTCCTTCGACGCGTCGATGGACGACGACCTCAGCTGAGGGTCCGGCCATGGCCACGATCCTGCTGGGAGTCTCCGGTGGCATCGCCGCCTACAAGGCGTGCAGCCTGCTGCGCCTGCTCAAGGAGAGCGGGCATGACCTCCACGTCATCCCCACCGCGTCGGCCCTGCGCTTCGTCGGTGCCCCCACCTGGGAGGCGCTCTCCGGCCACGCAGTGCGCAGCGAGGTGTGGGACGACATTCCCGGGGTCGCCCACGTGGCGCTGGGCAACTCCGCCGACCTGGTGATCGTGGCGCCCGCCAC
This sequence comes from uncultured bacterium, assembly GCA_903909555.1. Classification (GTDB taxonomy): domain Bacteria; phylum Actinomycetota; class Actinomycetes; order S36-B12; family S36-B12; genus Mxb001. The sequence continues at coordinate 8,917 of CAIVWG010000238.1, forward strand.
GGCCGACCTGCTCTCACGCGCGGCCGCCGGCCGGGCCGACGACCTGCTCACCGCCACCTTGCTCACGGCCACCTGCCCGATCCTCATGGCGCCCGCCATGCACACCGAGATGTGGCAGCACCCGGCCACCCAGGCCAACGTGGACGCCCTGCGCCGCCGCGGGGTCCACGTCCTCGACCCTGCCGAGGGCCGCCTCACCGGGTCGGATTCGGGGCCGGGCAGGCTGCCCGAGCCCGAGGATCTCGCGCTGGCGGCGCAGGCCCTGCTGGCGCCCGCGGACCTCGCGGGACGGCGGGTGGTGGTCACGGCCGGGGGCACCCGCGAGCCGCTGGACCCGGTCCGCTTCCTGGGCAACCGCTCCAGCGGCCGGCAGGGCTGGGCCCTGGCGTCGCGCGCGCGCGACCGCGGGGCCGATGTCGTCCTCATCGCGGCCAACGTGGCCCTGCCCGCGCCCGCGGGAGTGCGCGTCGTTCCCATCGAGACGACAGCGGATCTCCATCGCGCCGTCACGGAGGCCGCCGCCGAGGCCGACGCGGTGGTCATGGCGGCCGCGGTCGCGGACTTCAGACCGGCCGAGCGCGCCGCCGAGAAGATCAAGAAGGCCGACGGTGTCGATCCGGCGCCCATCGCGCTGGTCCGCAATCCCGACGTCCTCGCGGACCTCGTCGCGCACCGACGTCAGGGGCAGGTGCTGGTGGGGTTCGCGGCGGAGACCGCGGCCTCGCGCGAGCGCCTGATCGAGTGGGGACGGGCGAAGGTCGCCCGCAAGGGCTGCGACCTGCTCGTCCTCAACGACGTGGCGGAGGGCCGCGTCTTCGGAGAGGCGACCAACGAGGTGGTCATTCTCAGCGGCGAGGGACAGGTCGTGGCGGAGGCCGACGGGTCGAAGGAAGCCGTGGCCGACGCGATCTGGGACGAGGTGGCCAAGATCCTCCCGTGAGGCGCTCCTGCGGTAGGGTCGACGAGGTCAAGAGCGCCAGCGCCAAGCCCCGGCTCGCTGGCCGGCAACCCTCCGACCGCGGTGGGGTGCCCCGGGTGAGGACATGGCCCCGATGACCGGGGCAAGTGCGGTGAGCCCGCCTGAGCGATGGAGGTAGTGCGTGTCCCGTCGACTGTTCACCTCGGAGTCTGTCACCGAGGGGCACCCGGACAAGATGGCCGATCAGATCAGCGACGCCATCCTCGACGATCTCCTGCGCCAGGACCCTCGCAGCCGAGTCGCGGTCGAGACGCTCCTCACGACCGGCCAGGTGCACGTCGCGGGCGAGGTCACGACGGACGGCTTCGCGGACGTGGCCCGTCTCGTGCGCGACGTCGTGCGCGACATCGGCTACGACTCGTCGGAGAAGGGGTTCGACGGCAACTCCTGCGGCATCTCCGTGTCGATCGGCGCGCAGTCCCCGGACATCGCCCAGGGGGTGGACGACGCCCTCGAGGAGCGTGAGGGGCACAGCACCGATCCGCTCGACCGCCAGGGGGCCGGGGACCAGGGCCTCATGTTCGGCTACGCGACCGCGGAGACCCCCACGCTGATGCCGCTGCCGATCCAGCTCGCGCACCGGCTCGCCGAGCAACTCACCGCGGTCCGCAAGGACGGCCGGTTGCCCTATCTCCGCCCGGATGGCAAGACCCAGGTGACCATCGAGTACGACGACCGAGACCAGCCGGTGCGGATCGACACCGTGGTCGTCTCCAGTCAGCACGCCCGCGACGTGGACCTCGAGGGCCAGTTGGCGCCCGAGGTCCGCAAGTTCGTCGTCGACCCCGTGCTCGAGCAGATCGACCTGTCCAGCGACGGCTACCGCCTCCTCGTCAATCCCACGGGGCGCTTCGAGGTGGGCGGACCCATGGGCGATGCCGGGCTCACCGGCCGCAAGATCATCGTCGACACCTACGGCGGCATGGCCCGCCACGGCGGCGGAGCATTCTCGGGCAAGGACCCGTCCAAGGTCGACCGGTCCGCGGCCTACGCCATGAGGTGGGTCGCGAAGAACGTCGTGGCCGCCGGCCTGGCGCAGCGCTGCGAGGTGCAGGTGGCCTACGCCATCGGCAAGGCGCATCCGGTGGGGCTCTTCGTGCAGACCTTCGGCACGGGGGAGTTGCCTGATGAGCGCATCCAGGAGGCCGTGCTCGAGGTGTTCGACCTGCGTCCTGCGGCGATCATCCGCGACCTCGACCTCCTCCGGCCGATCTACCGTCCCACCGCCGCCTACGGCCACTTCGGCCGCGAGCTCCCCGGCTTCACCTGGGAGCGCACTGACCGGGCCGAGGCCCTGCGCGCCGCCGCCACCGCCTGACGACGCCGTACGGCTCGCGTGGTCGGTCGGGGGCGGAGCTATGCGGTCGGATGCGTCGTGTCGTCGATGGTGCGGGCGGCGCGGGTGACGAGTTCCTCGAGGGTCGTCGTTGCGGGCGCTCCCGTGGCGACGCCGAGGTGCACCGTGACCGGTCGCTTGCCGAGCGCGACCCCGGTATCCGCGAGAGCCTCGTCCACGGCGTGCGTGAGCGCGGGCGCATCGGGGGTCGGCCCCTGGAGCAACCCGAGGAAGCCGTCGCCGCCCCAGCGGGCCACGAGCGTCCCCTCCGGCAGCGCCACCCGCAGCGCGCGGGCCGTGGCCCGCAGGACGTCGTCGCCATACTCGAGGCCGTAGTCCTCGTTGATGCCTGTCATGTCGACGAGGTCGCACAGGATCACGCTGATGTCCTCGTGCGAGCGCTCGGCGGACTCGGCGATCGTGCTCGCCAGGGCCATGAGTCCCGTGCGCGAGAAGGCGCCGGTGAGCGGGTCGGTGCTGCGGAGCAGGTTGGAGTTCGCCTGCTCGAGGGCGAGCCGGTCGATGGTGGCCAGGCGCAGGTAGAGCAGGACGAGGCTCGCCAGCGCTGCGGTGATGGCCGCGACGCTCCACGACAGGGTGTCGACCAGGGAGACGATGGCACCGGCGATGCCGATGGTGACCATGCCGCACAGCGCTGCCGTGATGCTGGCCCGCCATGACAGCGTGACCGGGGCGGCGATCACCAGCCCAACGAGGGCGTAGGAGAGGACCACCGCGCTGTCGAGCACGGTGGCCCGCCAGCTGGTCTCCACCATGAAGGCGATGATGAGCAGGGTCCAGCACCAGATGACGGTGCGACCACTCACGCCCGATCGCGACAGGAGCATCGACAGGACCACGAGGAGTAGCCCGAAGGCGGGCCCGAACAGGAGGACGGGTCCCTCTTCCGCGTAGTACAGCAGGATGTAGATGAGCCCCACCACGACCGACAGCGAGCCGACAAGGGCCAGGGCGAGGGGAATCGTCTGCTGGGCGCTGGCCTCGCGCAGGGCGCGCACGGGATCGTCGAGCTGCCGGAACGCCGCTCGGTAGGACTTCTGCATCTGCGCATCCTCCAGGGAGTCGGGGATGATCTGGCGGACCCGGGCAGGGTGGATCTGCTGGGGCCACGGCGTCAGCTTGGCGGCGGTGAGCCCGAGGTAGATGATCGTGTTGAACGCGACGAAGAGACCGAAGATCCCGAACCAGGGCTGGGTGAGGATCTCCGAGGGAAGCAGGAGGCCCGAGGGGAGCGGGGTCATGCCGGGGCTCCCTGGCGCGTGACGTGGCCCCAACTGGCCTTGCGCCCCAGGCTGATGTTCCACAGGCAGTTGACGAAGACCACCTGGAGGTACACGTCGTAGGCGAGTTCCGGGAGGAGCGTGGCGGCGAGCAGTCGCGCCTTCCATCCGCCCCGCCAGGCGGTGACGACGCGCTCCACGAGGAACACCGCCCCCACCGTGGTCCAGAACGGGAACCAGATCCACGCGTCGATGGCGAGGAACGTGATGAGCATGAGCAGGATCGCCGAGTTGAGGGCCACGGTCCCATAGCCGATCCCGAGCTGCTGGCCCCAGTAGCGCAGGGTCGCCGCAGTGAAGCCGTAGGCCCCGAGGTTCTCCAGGGCGCCGCGCTGCCATCTCTGGCGCTGGCGCCACAGGCTGCGCCAGGTGGGCATGATCTCCGTGACGACGTAGCACTCCGACGGGGACATCATCGTGGCGCCGAGCGACTTCAGCGCGAGCGTGAGCTCGTTGTCCTCGGTGAGCGCCGCGGTGTCGTACACCTGGCCCGGCTCGCCCGGGATGAACACTCCGCGGGCGGCCGCGACATCGAGCAGTGCCTCCGCTCGGAACATCGTCGCGGTGCCGGTAAGCACGAACACGCGTCCGCGCCGCTGGCGGATCTGCAGGCTGTACCGCGTGTACTCGTTGCGCTGGAACTGGCCGAGGATCCCGCTGCCGCCCTCCCCGAAGAACACCCCGCCCACGGCGGCGAGCTCGGGATCGGACTCGAGGTGGCCGGCGGCCACCTCGATGAATCTCGGCCCGAGGCTGGTGTCGGCATCCATCACCAGGATCACGTCATCCGGGCCGGCGACGGGCAGCACCCTGGCGAGGACCTGGTTGAGGGCCCCGCCCTTCTTGTGCTCGTTGTCGACGGTCTCGAATGCTTCGTGGCCCATCTCCCGGGCGATCTCCACGGTGCGGTCCGCGCAGTTGTCCGCGACGACGATGACGCGATCGGGCATCCGGGTCTGCTGCGCGAGTGCGGCGAGGGTGGTGGGGAGAGCCTCCTCCTCGTTGTGCGCCGGCACCAGGACCGTGACGCGGACGCGAGATCCCGGATCCGGAGCGGCCATCCCGGTGTGGCGCAGGGTCTCGAGATAGCGCCGCCGCGGGCTGATCGTCATGAGGGCGGCGATGAGCTCGAAGGACAGGGCCGTGAACGCGATGATGGCGATGCCCAGGGCCGCGACCATGATGAGCGTGAGGGGAGGTCGCTCGCCCGAGACCAGGACACTCCAGGACCCGACGAACATCTCCCGGGCGGGTACGGCCACGCGGTTGAGCGCGAAGAACCTGCCGATCGCCCAGGCGACGACAGCGACGCCCGCGACCGCGGCCACGACGATGAGGACGACGACGCGGCCGTAGAACGCCTCGGAGTGCGCGGGAGCCGGCGCGGGAAGCGGGGTGCTCACGAAGCGGCGGTGGGCGACCTCATCCCCCTCGGCTGGCACCCCCGTATGTTGACATCAGGGACGCAATGACGCACCCACCTGGCACGATCGGGAGGTGACCAGCGTCGCGCGCGTCGCCGTCGACGTGTCCCTTCCCCACCTCGACCGGGTCTTCGACTACGCGATTCCAGAGTCGATGTCCGCGGCGGCCCAGCCCGGCCGCCGGGTCCGGGTGAGGTTTTCCGGACGTCTGGTGGACGGCTTCATCCTGGACCTGGCCGATTCCAGCGGCCACCGGCTCCAGCCGCTCCAGCGTGTCGTCACCGAGTACCCGGTGCTCACGCCCGAGATCCTCCGGCTGTCCCGGGTGGTCGCCGACCGCTACGCCGGCTCCCTGGCCGACGTCCTCCGTGCGGCGATCCCGCCCCGGCATGCGCGGGCCGAGGCCGCGGCCCTGCGGGCTGCCGACCCCGTCAGCCCCGTGGCGCTTCCCGCGACGGAGCCGGCCGAGGCATGGGCCTCCTACGTCGGTGGCGCCGCGCTGCTCACTCGCCTGCGAGGCGAGCGTGCCGACGTCCACGCGGTCCTCACCTGCGCGCCGGGGGGTGCTGTCGATCCCGCGGGAGATTGGCCTGCTCTCCTCGCCAATCTCGCCGCTGTCGCCGCGCCGGCCCGCGGGGTCGTCATCGTGGTCCCTGACGCTCGGGACCTGCGCCGCGTGGACGCGGCGCTCACGCGGGAGCTCGGCCCTGGCAGGCACGCCATCCTGTCCGCCGACCTCGGCCCGCAACGGCGGTACTCGCAGTTCCTCTCCGCGCTCACCGGACGCGTGCGCGTCGTGCTGGGCACCCGGGCGGCCGCGTTCGCGCCGATCGCGGATCCCGGGCTGTTCGTCCTCTGGGACGATGGCGACGAATCGCTCAGCGAGCCGCACGCTCCCGGTTGGCACGCGCGCGAGGTGCTGGCGCTGCGCGCGCACCTCTGCGGTGGCGCACTCGTCGCCGCGGGATTCACGCGCACTGCCGAGACTCAACTGTGGCTGGACACCCGCTGGGCCGCCCCGATCACCCCGCGCCGGGACCTGCTGCGCAGGATCGCCCCACGCGTCGTCGCCGACGACGCCTCGCACGATGCCGGCGCCGCGCGACTCCCGCACCGCGCCTGGGAGGCGGCCAAGGAGGGGCTCGCACGCGGGCCGGTCCTCGTCCAGGTCGCGCGTCGCGGATACGTCCCGGCGCTCGCCTGCCAGGACTGCCGAGCGGCCGCCCGATGCGCGGCGTGCTCCGGGCCCCTCGCCGTCGCCGGCACCGGCTCGGTCCCGGTGTGCCGGTGGTGCGGCGACGCCGTCCCGCGATGGCGGTGTCCGTCGTGCGGGTCCGCGAGGCTGCGCGCGGTCACCATCGGCAGCCGGCGAACCGCCGAGGAGCTCGGGCGCGTGTTCCCCGGCGTTCCGGTGCTGTCCTCCGGAGGCGATCACGTGATCGACGAGGTCGCCGCCGATCCGGCGCTCGTCGTGGCCACCCCGGGAGCCGAGCCAATCGCGGCCGGGGGGTACGCCGCCGTCCTCATCCTCGACGCCCACGCGCATCTGCTGCGCGTCGCCCTTCGCGCGGGGGAGGACACGGCGCGGCGATGGTTCGCGGCGGCCGCGTTGGCGCGACCGGCCGCGACCGTCGCGGTGACGACGGAGGCGGGGTCGCCGGTGGTCCAGGCCCTGGTGCGGTGGGATCCGGGATGGCTGGCGCAGCGTGAACTCGCCGAGCGGGCCGAGTTGGGGCTTCCTCCCGCCGTGCGCTCGGCCATGCTCACGGGGACGCCCGCGGCGATCGCCGATGCCGCAGCACGCCTGCCGGACGACCTGCGCGTCCTGGGCCCGCTGCCGGTCGGCGATCGCCTGCGGCTGCTGGTCACCGCACCGCGGTCGTCGGGCGACGACCTCACGCGGGCCCTGCACGCGATCTCGGCTACCCGCAGCGCGCGCAAGGATCCCGAGCCGCTGGTCATCTCCGTGGACCCGCTCGACTGGGGGGCGGACTGAGGCCACCTACACTGACGGGACTCGAGGAAGGAGGCGTCCGTGGCCGTGCAGCCGATTCGCCTGTTCGGTGATCCCGTGCTGCGGACGCCGGCTGCTCCCGTGGAGACGTTCGACAAGGAGCTGCGCAAGCTGGTCAAGGACCTCACCGACACTATGCGCGAGGCGCCGGGAAGCGGCCTGGCGGCGCCGCAGATCGGAGTGTCGCTGCGGGTGTTCACGTGGTGGGTGGACGACGAGCTCGGCCATCTCTGCAACCCCGTCCTCGACCTCTCCGACGAGATCCAGGAGGGCGAGGAGGGGTGCCTGTCCATCCCCGAGCTCGCCTTCGAGACGCGCCGCGCTCAACGCGTCGTGGCGCGCGGACTCAACGAGCACGGCGAGCCGGTGGTCGTCGAGGGCAGCGACCTGCTCGCGCGCGCCCTCCAGCACGAGACCGACCACCTCGACGGCATCCTCTTCATCGATCGGCTGGATGCGGAGACGCGCAAGGCGGCGATGAAGGCGATTCGCGAAGCCGAGTGGTTCGGCGAGCAGCCCCCGGAGGTGCGGATCAGTCCGCACACCGTGTCATCCCGGTGGCTCTAGGAGCATGCGCCTGGTCTTCGCCGGAACCCCGGACGTCGCGGTGGCGAGCCTGGACGCGCTGGCCGCCTCCCGGCACGAGGTCTGCGGAGTCCTGACCCGCCCGGACTCGACGGCGGGGCGCGGCCGGCGTCCGGTCCGCAGCGCGGTGGCCCAGCGCGCCGACGAGCTCGGCATCCCCGTGTGGACGCCGGAGTCGCCGCGGGAGCCCGGCTTCCTCGCGACGCTCCGCGAGATCGCGCCGGACTGCTGCCCCGTGGTGGCGTACGGCGCGCTGCTGCCTCCGGAGGCGCTCGACATTCCTCGCCATGGCTGGGTGAACCTGCACTTCTCCCTGCTGCCCGCATGGCGCGGAGCGGCGCCCGTCCAGCACGCCGTCCTCCACGGGGATGCGATGACCGGGGCCACGACGTTCCGGATCGACGCGGGTCTCGACACCGGGCCCATCCTCGCCGCGCTCACCGAGCCGATCCGCCCCGCGGATACGGCAGGCACCGTGCTGGACCGCCTGTCCGCGCTCGGTGCCGACCTTCTCGTCTCCACGATGGACGCACTCGAGGGCGGATCGCTCGTGGCCACGCCCCAGCCGGCATCCGGCGCGACCTACGCCCCGAAGCTCGACCCGGCGGACGCCCGCATCGACTGGGCAGCCCCGGCCCCGCAGATCGACCGGCTCATCCGCGCGTGCACTCCGGCTCCCGGTGCCTGGACCACATTCCGGGGCGAGCGGCTCAGGCTCGGGCCGCTCTCCGTGCGCGAGGAGGCCGGGGGCGCCCCCGGACAGGTGCAGGCCGGGAAGTCCGAGGTGATCGTGGGCACCGGCTCGACGGCTGCGGTCCTGGGGGAGGTGCGCCCGCAGGGACGGCGATCCATGGCCGCGGCCGACTGGGCCCGCGGGGTGCGGCTGGAGCCGGGCGAGAGGCTCGTGTGACCGCGCGCCACCGGAGCCGTCGCCGTACGGCGCGCGGCGCGGCCTACGACCTCCTGCACGCCGTTCACGTCGATGACGCCTACGCCAACATCGCGATGGCGGAGATCCTGTCGCAGGCGAGGCTGGAGCCGCGGGATGCGGCGCTGGCCACGGAACTCGCGTACGGAACGCTGAGATGGCAGGGCTTGTACGACGCGATCCTGTCCACCTGCGTCGACCGGCCGCTCGCCTCTCTCGACGGCCGCCTCCTGGACGTCCTGCGACTGGGAGTCCACCAGCTCGCCTCCATGCGCGTGCCCCCGCACGCGGCCGTCGCCGAGACGGTGAACCTCGCCCGCGACGTCGTCGGCGAGGGACCGGCCAAGCTTGCCAATGCCGTGCTCCGCCGCGTCGCCGACGGAGGCGATGTCGACTCGTGGCGGTCGCGCGTCGCTGCGGGGGACGACGTGGACTCGCTCGCGATCGCGACATCGCATCCCACGTGGGTCGTGCGGGCCCTGGGGCAGGCCCTCGCGGCCCACCCGCCCGCCGAGGACGCCGCATCGCGGTCGCTGCGGACGCTGCTCGACGCCGACAACGTGGCGGCTCGCCCGACGCTCGTGGCCCGCCCGGGCCGGATGTCGGCCGAGGACCTGCGCGCGCTGCCCGGGGTCGGGCCGGGGACCTGGTCGCCGTACGCCGCCCTGCTCGAGGACGGTCGTCCGGAAGACCTGGCCCCGGTGCGGGACGGCCGCGCAGGGGTGCAGGACGAGGGCAGCCAACTCGTCGCCCTGGCCGTCGCGCAGGCGCCGCTCGTGGGCCCCGACGAGACCTGGGTGGACCTGTGCGCCGGACCTGGAGGCAAGGCGGCGCTGCTCGCCGGGCTGGCGGAGGCACGCGGCGCCCGGCTCACCGCGGTGGAACTGCATCCCCATCGGGCAGACCTCGTGCGACGGGCCCTCGGACCGGCGATCGAGCACCGTGTCGTCGTCGGTGACGCCCGAAGCGCCATCGCGCCCGGATCCGCGGACCGCGTGCTCGTCGACGTGCCGTGCACGGGGCTCGGGGCGTTGCGGCGGCGACCCGAGGCGCGATGGCGGCGGACGCCGGCGGATCTTGCCACGCTGGGTCCACTGCAGCGCGAACTGCTCGCCGCGGGAATCGACGCGGCGCGGCCGGGCGGCATCATCGGCTACGCGACATGCTCGCCGCACGTGGCCGAGACCGATCTCGTCGTCGACGACGTGCTGCGGTCGCGCCGGGACGTCGAGCGCCTCGATGCGCGACCGCTCCTCGCCGGCGTCCCCGGGCTCGGCAGCGGGCCCGACGTGCGTCTGTGGCCCCACGTGCACTGCACCGACGGGATGTACCTCGCCCTCCTGCGCAAGTCCTAGGGCGTCGCGTTCGCGAGGGCCCGTGAGTACGCGTTCGCCCGTCACCTGCCTGTCCCGCACGCGCTCGAGCGGCCG
>CAIVWG010000239.1 GCA_903909555.1 uncultured bacterium
GACGACACGCGAGTCATGTACTCGGTGAACGGCGGCGAAAACTGGCTCCAACCATCCACGCGCGTTCCCAAGCATGACTGGCAGTCCGTCGCCTGGGCAAACAACAGATTCGTGGCGGTGGCCTCTAACGGGGACGACACGCAGGTCATGACTTCCGTGGACGGAATCAAGTGGGTGTCTCGGGCAAGTTCCTTCTACGAGAATTCATGGAAGTCTGTCACCTGGGCTGGCGACATGTTCGTCGCCGTGGCATCCAGCGGTGACAACCCACAGGTCATGACCTCGCGTGACGGCGTCACGTGGTCCACGCGCACTACGGGCACGGTGCCGAATGAGTGGCAGTCGGTCGCACGTGGCGATGCTGGATCCTTCAACGATGCTTCCGATGACACGGTGGTCGCCGTTGGCGCCAGCGGAACCCTCGGTCCGCAGGTCATGACTTCGGTGGCGGCTCCCACTCCAGGTGAACTCCGATGCATCTCAGCGTGGAACGGTTCGACATGGAGTCGGCTTGCTGGAGGCCTGGATGGTGCTCCCACCGCCCTTGCTGCACTCGGGGACGACACACTTGTTGTCGGCGGCGGCGGCTTTGAATCCACGAGTCCACTGTCTGCGCCGGTGGACTCACTTGACGGAATAGTCGCCTTTTCTGGCGGCAATTGGATAAGCGCTCCTGACCCAGTAGGCGGCTTCCAGACTGCGGTTGACTCCCTTTTGACTAGCCCCGGGGGTGACGTATACATCGGTGGCGGGTTCCAGGGCAGCCCACCGGCGGCGGTTGGTGGGCAGAACGGAATCGGTCGCATGACCGGATCGTGGGATGACTCGGTGTCCTGGTCGTCGATGAGCACAGGCTTTCTTCGACCTAACGATGATGCGGGTCGCGTTGATGCCCTTGCACTCCTGGACGACAGTGTCTATGCCGGCGGCTACTTCAGCAAGACTGGCTCTGGAACCGCGTTGGTTGGCAACCTCGTTTCTTGGAACGGAAGTTCGTGGCAGACAGTCGGTCCAGGGCTCAACGCAGACAACACAGGCAACACATCTGTACGGACCCTCGCATCCGATGACAACCGTGGCCTCCTCTATGTCGGCGGCACCTTCGACGACACGGCTGGTGGGTCCGGCAATGGGCTGTGCGACGACACCAACATTGCCGTGGGCCCCCTGCGGTGCGTCACCGTCTGGGACGCGGGCATCAACGAATTCCTCCCCTTCAAGTGGGGCTCAGAGGACGACAGCAACGGCCTGACCGGTGAGGTCCATGCCATTGTCGTCGACGACTCGGTCGTCTACGTCGGTGGCCAATTCAACACCTGGCCGGAGGGAGGATTCCCCAAGGCGTGGAACCTCAAGAATGTCGGGAAGTGGACGTGGGGCGCCCCCAGTGCCGCAGTCTCATCATCGACTGGCCCGGTCGGTGCCGCGGTGCCCATCACCGGCTCGCGCCTGATCGGCGTCAGCGAGGTGAAGTTCGGGAGTACGCCCGCGGCGTTCACTCGATCGAGCATCACGCAGATGGCGGCAACCGTGCCCAATCTCGCGCCGGGCACCTACACCGTGACCGTGAACGCCGTCGGAGGCATTGCGAACGCCGGCACCTACACCGTCTACTCGATCAATCCACCGACTCCCATCCCCCCGTCGGCGCCGCTGTCGGTGACGGCGACCGCCGGCGATGCGTCCGCCTCGGTGTCCTGGCTGCCGCCGGCATCTCAGGGCTCCTACGCGGTGTCGACGTACGAGGCGGTGTCATCGCCCGGGGGCCGGACCTGCCTGGTGTCGGTGACGACCTGCGAGATCACCAATCTCGCCAACGGCACGGCCTACACGTTCACGGTGCGGGCGCTCAGCGCAGCGGGCTGGTCGGCGACCTCGTCGCGCAGCAATGCGGTGACGCCTCGTGCTGAAGTGCGGCCCTCCATCCTGATCACGGGCACGCGCGCGGGCCGCGCCGTAGCGGTGGTGGGGTCGACGACCGGCTTCGGGATGGGCGGCATGGTGACCGTGCACACCCGGACCTCGCGAGGTGAGCCCTTCGTCGAGGGCGCGACCCGGCTCGTCAGCGCCGACGGCACGTTCACGTGGTCCCGAGGCGTGGCGAAGCGCAAGACGCTGTGGGTCTACGTCACCGGCGGCGGTGCGACGTCGAACACCTTGCGCCTGACTCCCTAGGGATCGCCGCACGGAATCTTCCGCGGAAGATCCTCACTGGCCGGTCTTGGCGATGCGATTGAGGGACTCCAGCCCCCGTGACACATGCGTGATCTCGGTGATCTTGGAGCCGCTCACCGTGGCGGTATCCAGCCGCGGGAGGGAACCCGCGGGGACCAGGATGCGGCGGTAGCCGAGCCGACGGGCCTCGGCGACTCGCTGGGCGAGGAACGGAACCGGCCGCACGTCGCCCGAGAGGGCCACCTCGCCGATCGCGAGGACGTCCGCTGGCATAGGGGCGCCCCCGGCCGACGACGCGATCGCGAGGCACACGGCGAGGTCGGCGCCGGGGTCGGCGATCTGGGCCCCGCCCACCGTCGCCACGAAGATGTCGACCGAGGACAGTCCTTTGAGGCCGGCCTTCTCGGTGACGGCCGCGAGCGTGATGATGCGCGTGGTGTCCATGCCCGTCACGACACGGCGCGGGTTGGACAGGGTGCTGTTCGAGACGAGCGCCTGAATCTCCGCGAGCAGCGCGCGTCGGCCCTCCATCGTGACCGTCACGCACGTCCCCGGGACCGGCTCCTCGCGGTGGCCGCGAAAGAGCTCCGACGGGTCGGCGACCTCGCGCAGCCCGCTCTCGGTCTGCTCGAAGCAGACGAACTCGTCGGCGGGGCCGTAGCGGTTCTTCGTCGTGCGCAGGAGCCGCAGGGCCGTCGTGCGCTCACCATCGAAGGTGAGCACGGTGTCGACGAGATGCTCCAGAGCACGCGGGCCTGCGACGGAGTTCTCCTTGGTGGACTGCCCGACCAGCAGCATGGGGATGCCGCGCTGCTTGGCGGTGCGCGTCAGAGCCGAGGTCACCTCGAGGACCTGCGAGACCCCGCCCGCGCGGCCCTCCAGCTCCGGGCTGGCGATGGTCTGGACCGAGTCGATGACCACCAGGGCCGGCCGGTGGTGCTCGATCTGGCCGAGGATCGTGAAGAGGTCGTTGTCGTCGGCGATGAGCAGGCGCTCGGACACCGCGCCGATCCGCCGAGCGCGCAGGGCGATCTGGTCGGCAGACTCCTCCCCGGACACGTAGAGGGCCGTGCCGTGGTGCTGCTGGGCGAAGGCGTGCGCCACCGCCAGTAGCAGAGTCGACTTGCCGACGCCGGGCTCCCCGGCGAGCAGCACGACCTGACCTGGGACGAGGCCGCCGCCGATGACGCGATCGAATTCACCCGCGCCCGAGGGCATGCGACGTACGCGCTCCTCGGCGATCTCCGTGACGCGCTGCGCGGGTCGCCCCTGGGCGGTGGCGCGGCCGGTCTTCGCGGCCTTCGTGACCGTCGTGGGGGCCTGCTCGACGACGGTCCCGAACTCCTGGCACTTGGGGCAGCGACCGACCCACTTCAGCGATGTCGCGCCGCAGGCGGTGCAGGCGTAGGACACGGTCGGCTTGGCCACGATCGCAGGCTACGCGCCAGGTCCGACGACGGCGTCCAGCGGCAGGTGGTGACGCGCGACACGCGGGCGACGTCTGGTGGTGGGCGCAACGCGGGTTGTCAGGGCGGGGGCGGGGCGAGCGCCGCCGCTCAATGACGTGGGGGGTCGGCGGGGTGCGGGGCCAGGCCCGAGGGGTCCGCGGCCGTCGCGAGGGCCTGCTCCCGCGCCGCGCAGTACTCCGCGAGGACGGCGTAGGCCTTCTTGCCCATGAGTGCGGTTAGCTCGTCGCGGTTCGAGACGTACACCGCCTCCGCGCCGACGTGCGCCTCGGTGTTGCCGCTGCAGTACCAGTCGAGGTCGTGGCCGCCCTCGCCCCAGCCGCGCCGGTCGAACTCGGCGATGACCACGACGTCGTACGTCGACCCGTCCGGCATCTCGACCTCGTCGTAACTGCGGCGGATGGGGAGCTGCCAGCACACGTCGGGCTTCGTCTCGACGAAGGACACTCCCTCGCGCGCTGCGAGCCCGTGCAGCGCGCACCCCTCGCCGCCGGCGAAGCCGGGGCGGTTGAGGAAGATGCAGGCGCCGTCGACGACGCGGGTCTTGCGTTCCTTGCCCTCCGCCTTGACGGTGGTCCCCTTCGCGCGCCCTAACGAGCGGAACTCCCAGTGCTCGTCGTCCAGCTTCTTCGCCCACTTCAGGACGCGCTTCTCGTCCTCGCGGTCGGTGAAGTGGGCCCCGAGAGTGCAGCAGCCGTCATAGGGGCGGCTCGCGTAGACCCCCTTGCACCCCCGACCGAAGATGCACGTCCACCGCGAGGTGAGCCAGGTGAGGTCGCAGCGGTAGCGGCGGCCCTTCTTGGCGGGATCGTCGAACTCCACCCATGCGCGAGGGAAACCCAAGGGGACTTCTGGCACGCGCTGACCCTAGCGCGGGGAGTCGCGGGGGACCGCACCCGAGGCGTAACCTCGACCCGTGCGCCTAGGGGTCCTCGACATCGGCAGCAACACCGTGCACCTCCTGGTGGTCGATGCACACGATGGCGCGGCACCCCTCCCGGCCTGGAAGTCGAAGATCGCCCTGCGCCTGGCCGAGCACCTTCTCCCCGACGGCCGCATCGACGACGACGCCGTCGCCGAACTCGTCGA
>CAIVWG010000240.1 GCA_903909555.1 uncultured bacterium
GGGCCTCGTCGACCGCGCCTTCATCGAGGAGCGCTGCGAGCCGGCACTGTACGCCGAGTGGGAGGAGTTCATCCGGCTTCCGGAGAACAGCCCCGAGGCCGTCGAGGCGATGTGCGGGGTCCCCGCCGAGCAGATCCGGGGGGCGGCGCGGCTGTACGCCGCAGGACCGAACTCCGGCATCTACTACGGCCTGGGCGTCACCGAGCACAGCCAGGGATCGACGATGGTCATGGCGATGGCGAACCTCGCCATGGCGACCGGCAACATCGGCCGCGAGGGCGTCGGCGTCAACCCGCTGCGCGGCCAGAACAACGTGCAGGGCTCCTGCGACATGGGCTCCTTCCCGCATGAGTTCTCCGGCTACCGGCACGTGTCGGACACCGTGGTGCGCGAGCAGTTCGAGGCCCTCTGGGGGACCGAGTTGCAGTCCGAGCCCGGCATGCGCATCCCCAATATGTTCGACGCGGCGGTGACCGGCCAGTTCAAGGCTCTGTTCGTCCAGGGTGAGGATGTCGCCCAGTCGGACCCCAACACCCACCACGTGCAGAAGGCCCTGGAGTCGATGGAGTTCGTGATCGTCCAGGACCTCTTCCTCAATGAGACGGCGCGCTACGCCCACGTCTTCCTGCCGGGGACGTCGTTCCTGGAGAAGGACGGCACCTTCACCAATGCCGAGCGCCGGATCAACCGCGTGCGCCCCGTCATGAGGCCGCAGACCGGCAAGCAGGAGTGGCAGGTGACCTGCGAGCTCAGCACCGCGCTGGGCTACCCCATGCACTACGACTCGGCCAGCCAGATCATGGACGAGATCGCCGCGCTGACGCCGACGTTCGCGGGGGTGTCGTTCGCGCTGCTCGACGAGGTGGGCAGCGTCCAGTGGCCCTGCAACGCCGAGCATCCGCTGGGCACCCCGATCATGCACGTGGGTCGCTTCGTCCGCGGCGACGGCGCCTTCCAGGTCACCCCGTACGTCCCGACCGAGGAGCGCAGCACGCGTCGGTATCCCCTTCTGCTCACCACCGGTCGGATCCTCAGCCAGTACAACGTCGGCGCCCAGACCCGCCGTACGCCGAACGTCCTCTGGCATGACGAGGACGTGCTCGACATCCACGAGTCCGATGCCGAGGCGCGCGGCATCACCGACGGGACGTGGGTGACGCTGGCCAGCCGCGTGGGATCGACGATCATGCGGGCGCAGATCTCCGACCGCGTGCCGCCCGGCGTCGTGTACACGACGTTCCACTACCCCGGCAGCGGCGCCAATGTCGTCACGACCGAGTACTCCGACTGGGCGACCAACTGTCCGGAGTACAAGGTGACCGCGGTCGAGGTCACCCCGAGCCTGCGCGGCCCGGAGCACATGGAGGAGACCGCGGGGGTCGACGCGATGACCGTCGGATAACCGTGCGCATCGAGACCCTCACCCGCATGGGCCAGCAGATCGCCCGCAACAACCAGGCGCTGCCGCCCGACCAGGCAGCCGCGCGCATCGCCGGTCACCTGAGGTCGTTCTGGACCCCCGCGATGATCCGCGAACTCGAGGCCTACGCCGCCTTCAGCCCGGAGACGCTGGATCCCAACCTCCTGGCTGCTCTCGACCTGCTCGGCGCCGAGGCCCGCTAGCACCCCGTGCTGGCACGGTCGTCCGGCTCCTGCTGAGCCATTCCCCTGACAGGGGGTCTCAGTGCCTGTTGGATGGCGGGAACGGAACGGCAACATTCCATCGACAACGAGGAGCAGCCATGGCAGACGACGACATCGAGGTGGGCGAGTCCATCGAGGTGACCGAGCTCGTGGGCGACAACGGCGAGGTCCTCGGGACCGTCGTCGATGACGTGGTCGTGATGACCGGCGCTGACGGCTCCATCGTCGACGAGACCATCGACGTCTTCGACGCCGATGGCAACCTCGTCGCCGAGGAGGAGACCGTGGACGTCTACGACGCCGACGGGAACCTCGTCGCGGAGGCCGGGGAGATCATCGTCGAGGGGTAGGCCCTCACCGGATGGAGACGTAGTACTTCACGATCGTCTCCTCGACGTCCCAGCGTCCGTACCACCCGCGCGGGAAGACCACCGTGCTCCCCTCCGAGATGACGGTCACCGTGCCGTCCTCGTCGGTGATGCGCGCGCGCCCGGCGAGGATGATCACCGATTCCTCGTCGGGCCGGTCCTCCACCGACCAGCCGCCCGGCGTGCACTCCCACAGGCCGGTCTCGACGTTCTGCCACGTCTTGAGCACGCAGCCGCGCGTCATGGGCGTGCCGGAGTCCGCACCGGGCTTGAGCCCCCAGTCCTCCAAGCCCTCGAAGAGGGACTGCCAGGTGGACGCGACGATCGCGGGGTGGGTCATGGGACCTCCAAGAGTGAGTGACTCCGGAGTGTAGAGGCAGGGCTACAGTCGCGCGCATGAGCATGTTCGATCTCTCCGGCAAGGTCGCCATCGTCACCGGGGGGAGCCGCGGCATAGGGCTGGGCATCGCGCAGGCCCTCTCCGAGGCGGGCGCGGCGATCGTCGTCGCGGCCACCCACGCCGATCAGTCGGCGGATGCCGTGCAGCGACTCCGGGACGCAGGGGCGACGGCCGCGTCGGTGCCGACGAATGTCGCTGACCCCGATGCCGCCCTGGCGCTGGTCGACGAGGCGGTGCGCCTCTTCGGTGGCGTCGACATCCTGGTCAACAACGCCGGGATCAACATCCGCAAGCGACCCGAGGACTACACCGTCGAGGAGTGGCACCAGGTCCTCTCCGTCAATCTCGACGGTCCCTTCTTCTGCAGCAGGGCGGCATACCCGGCCATGAAGGCCCGGGGCGGGGGCAAGATCATCAACATCGCCTCCCTCATGTCGATCTTCGCGAATGAGAAGGCCGCGGCCTACGGCGCCGCCAAGGGCGGACTCGTGCAGTTGACCAAGGCTCTCGCGGTCGCCTGGGCCGCGGACGGCATCCACGCCAACGCCATCCTGCCCGGCTGGATCGACACGGACCTGACCGCAGGCGCTCGCCAGCAGCTCCCCGGCCTGGACGAGGCGGTCCGGGCGCGCACGCCGGAGGGCCGGTGGGGTACTCCCCAGGACCTCGGCGGCGCCGCGGTGTTCCTCGCCTCCCCGGCTTCCGACTTCGTCACCGGGACCACCCTCCTCGTGGACGGCGGATTCGCAGCCGACTGAGCCCCGGCCGCATGGGAGGATAGACCGCCCGCCTCCGTAGCTCAGTGGTAGAGCAACCGCCTTGTAAGCGGTAGGTCGTCAGTTCAATCCTGACCGGGGGCTCTCGAACAGCCACGGCCTCGCGGCGTGCGTCGCATGGCTCACTCCAGGAGGTCAGGGTGCCGGTCGTGACGATGGCGGAGCAGGGCCCGATCGGTGCGGGTGCCGCCCGGGCGGTAGCGCTCGGCGGCGGTGGCGAGTGGTTCGTCGCGTGGATGGCCGGGTACGCGAGTGGGCTCCTCGAGGCGGGTGTCGATCTCGCTCAGGCCGACGTGACCATCGGCACCAGCGCGGGATCCCTGGTCGGGGCTGCGATCCAGGGCGGACGCCTTGCCCCCTTCACGGACGTCCTTCGGCAACTGGGGGCCAACCCCGCTGCGGCGAACAAGGAGCTCAACATCAGCGTGGGCGCTCCGTCGCAGGCGCGCGCACGCACGGTCATGGGTCAGACGGATGCCATCACGCCCGCCACCCTCCAGGAGATCGGGCGCGCGGCGATGGCCGCGCGCAATGCGCCGGACGAGAGCTACGTCGCATCAGTGCAGGGGGTCCTGGGGCTCACCGACTGGCCCGCCGGGCACTACACGACCTCGACCGACTGCTACACGGGCGAGTCGCTCATCGCCGGCGGCGATTCGGGGGTCACCATCGCTCAGGCGTGCGCGGCCAGCTCGTCCTTGCCGGGTGTCAACGGGCCGACCTGGCTCGGCGATCGCCTGTGCATGGACGGCGGGGTGAGCTCGTCGAGCACGCACGCCGACATGCTGGCCGGAGCGACCTTCGTCCTCATCATCGCCATGTTCGACTTCAAGGCGAATCCACCGAAGCACGTCAACCCGTCCTTCGGAATCGCCGAAAGGGTCAACCCCGGCACCGCTGAGCGGGAGGCAGCCGCCCTCCGGGAGCAGGGCAGCAGCGTGCACGTCACCATCGCCAACCCCGATCCGACGACCGACTTCATGGACGCCGCCACCATCGGTCCTGCCATCGCTGATGGAGTATCGCGTGGCAAGGCAGACGCGGAGGCCATCGCCGCCCTATGGTGAGGGCCCATGTCGACGACTCCCGCCCCGACTGCCGCCCCGCCCCGTCAGGCCATGCCGATGAAGAAGCGGCTGATCCTGGCCAGCGTCATCATCGTGCTCACGCTCGTTCCCGCTTTGATCATGGTGGCGGTTGCCTATGTGGCCACCGGTCAAGTGCAGGCGGCGGCCACCTGGGCCTCGATTCCTGCCATCGCCGGTATTGCTGCGGCCGCAACAGCCGGTCGCCGGTTCGCGGTCGTCGCGGCCATCGCCACCGGGATGATCGCCTCTGTGTGCATCGTGGCGGGTGCATCACCGGTCTCCGGCGCGGGCCTCATGGGCATCATGGCGATCGCGGTCGGGCAACTGTCGAAGTTCGGCCTGCATAAGTCGGCGCTGCTCTATCCGGTCATGATGTCGTGGGCGGTGATCGACCCGCCGACGTGGGGAGGCCAGTCGACGGTTGATCGCTTCGACGAGTCCTACCTGCTGTGGATGTCCGCCATCTTCTTCGTGGGAGCGCTCATCCCCGCACTGGTGCTGCCTTTCCTCATGCGCAAGCGGCCGCTGCCTCCTCGCAAGGCGTACTCGCGTGACGATGCGCTGCCCTACACGGTCATGATCACCGTGCTGGTCACCCTGTCGACCTTCGTTGTCCTGTCCAATCCCAAGTGGTACGGCGGCGCCTTCATCATCGCCGTGATCCTCATCATGGCGCCCATCGGCGATACCCAGACACTCAAGCCGACCATCATGCGCATCCTCGGGACCGTGGTCGGCTCCCTCCTGCTCGTCGTGCTGCTCTCGCAGGTCGATTCCCTCGCCGTGATCTACCTCGTGGGCCTGATCTTCATCGTCATCGCCCTCATTGCGCGCTTCGGCGTCCACGTGTGGATCTATTACGTCTTCATGGTGCCGGCAACCGCGGCGCTGAACGCCACGACGTTCTCGCAGGTGGGTCAGCTCGGCGAGCAGCGCCTCGGTGACAACATCATCGGCGGCATACTGGTGATCATCGCGTCGGCGATCGCGATCGGCTACTCCCACTGGGCGCAGCGCCATGGCCACGCCCACGATGATGACCCGGAGGCTCAGCGCGTCCAGGAGGCCACGGACACGGTCGCCACGCCCGCCTAGGCGGGACTCAGGCGAGCGTGCAGGGCCAGGTGACCGTCGTGCGCGGCTGGGGCACCTCGGGGCCATCCAGGTAGGTCTCCCAGGGTGCGCCCGTCGGGCGGTGGCCCGATGTGGCGAACCACTGCTCGATCGCCTGGTACGCCCCTGCGACATCCGAGTAGGCACCCACATGCGTCGTCACGGCCGCCGTGCCGCCCGGGAGCGTGATGGTGTGCACGTCGCCGTCGAGGGCAAGGTCGGGCGGGCAGGGGAAGCCTGCCTCGACACGGAATCTTCCCCCGACCATGTCGTAGCGGGCGAAGGGCTTGCCGTCGACGGCGACGGCCTCGCGTGCCAGCGTGCCGAGGACCTGCTCGAAGGCGCGTCCCAGGAAGGGACCCACTTCCTCCATACCGCAGGTGCCGGAGACGACGGCGGCGTGCTGGGACTCGATCTCAACAGTGTGGATGTCGTAGGCCATCTCAGAAGAGTCCCACAACCGCACCGTCGACGAGGTCGATCCGCTCGGAGGCGGGTGCCTTGGGGAGGCCCGGCATCGTCATGATGTCCCCGCACACCATGACCACGAACTCCGCGCCGGCGGAGAGCCGGACTTCGCGGATGTCGAGGACGTGCCCGGTCGGCGCCGCGCGCAGGGCGGCATCGGTGGAGAAGGAGTACTGCGTCTTCGCCACGCAGACCGGCAGGTGGCCGTAGCCCATGGCCTCGAGGTCCCGGATCTGCTGGCGGACCTTGGAGCTGGCCGTCACCTCGGCGGCGCGGTAGACGCGGGTGGCGATGGCCGTCACCTTCTCCCACAGCGAGGCGTCGTCGGGGTAGACGAAGGTCAGCTCGCGGGGCGTCTCACAGAGTTCGACCACCTTGCGCGCGAGCTCCTCGGTCCCGGCTCCTCCATCGGCCCAGTGCGTGGCGAGCACGACGTCGGCCCCGGCGTCGCCGACGAGTCGTCGGAGCAGGTCGATCTCCGCATCGGTGTCGGAGGTAAAGCGGTTGATCGACACGACAGGCTTGATGCCGTACACGTCGCGGACGTTTTCGATGTGGCGTCGGAGATTGACGATCCCCTTCTCGAGGGCCTCGAGATCCTCTTCGGTGATGGTCTTGAGATCAGCGCCGCCGTGGTACTTCAGGGCGCGGATCGTGGCCACGATGACGGCGACCGACGGCCGCAGGCCTGACTTCCGGCACTTGATGTCGACGAACTTCTCCGCGCCCAGGTCTGCCCCGAAGCCAGCCTCGGTCACGACGTAGTCGGCGAGCTTGAGCGCTCCACGAGTCGCCACGACGGTGTTGCAGCCGTGGGCGATGTTGGCGAAGGGCCCACCGTGCACGAAGGCGGGCGTGTGCTCGAGGGTCTGGACGAGATTGGGATTGAAGGCGTCCTTGAGGAGTACTGTCATCGCGCCGTCGGCATCGAGATCGCGAGCCCGGATGGGCTCCTTGGCGGTGTTGTAGGCGACGATGATGTTGCCCAGTCGCTCCTTGAGGTCGTCCAGCGACGTGGCGAGGCAGAAGATCGCCATGATCTCCGAGGCCACCACGATGTCGAACCCGTCCTCGCGGGGGTAGCCGTTGCCTGGGCCGCCGAGGCCGACGACGATGTCGCGCAGGGCACGGTCATTCATGTCGAGCACGCGCTTCCAGGCGATGCGGCGTACGTCGATCCCGAGGCGGTTGCCGTGGTGGACGTGGTTGTCGATCAGGGCGGCGAGCAGGTTGTTGGCCAGGCCGATGGCGCTGAAGTCGCCGGTGAAGTGCAGGTTGATGTCCTCCATGGGGACCACCTGGGCGTAGCCGCCTCCCGCGGCGCCGCCCTTCATCCCGAACACCGGCCCGAGGGACGGCTCCCGCAGGCAGATCATCGCGTTCTTCCCGATGCGGCGCAGCCCGTCGCCGAGGCCGACCGTGGTCGTGGTCTTGCCTTCGCCGGCGGGGGTCGGGGAGATGGCCGTGACGAGGATGAGCTTGGCGTCGGGCCGCTCGGGCAGCGAGTCGAGGTAGGCGTTGGAGACCTTGGCCTTGTAGTGGCCGTAGGGCTCCAGGGCCTCCTCCGGGATGCCGAGCGATGCGGCGACGGATGAGATGCGATCCATCTGCGTCGCCTGCGCGATCTCGATGTCAGTGGGCATGGTCTTCCTCAGGACTTGGCGGCGCGGACGGCGTCGACGAGGGCGGGCATCACCGTGGCGGCGTCGCCGATGACGGCGTAGTCGGCGAAGGACATGATGGTGGCGTCAGGATCGGTGTTGATGGCGATCATCGTCTTGGCGTTCTTGCACCCGGCGATGTGCTGGGTCGCCCCGCTGATCCCGACGGCGATGTAGAGGTCGGGCGCGACCTTGGTGCCCGTCTGGCCGACCTGCTCCGCGTGCGGTCGCCAGCCGGCGGAGGTGACCACCCGGGAGCAGCCGACCGCTCCGCCGAGCAGGGCCGCGAGTTCCTCGAGGGGGCCGAAGCCGCCCTCGCCCACTCCACGGCCGCCGGACACGACGACCTTGGCCTCGGCGAGGCTCACGCCGCCTCCTCCGCCGCCCACCCGGTCCACGATGCGCACGGCGAGGTCCGCGTCGGCGAGCTCGGGGGCGAACTCCACGACCGCGGCGGGTCCCGAGCCCGTGACGGGATCGACGGCGAAGGCATGCAGGGCGGTCGACGCGATGAGCATGGGTGCGTGCACGCGAGCGTCTTCCAGGACGTTGCCGGCCCAGCGATTGCGCGTCACGTGCGAGACCCCGTCGCCGAGCGTGATCGCCGTGCAGTCGGCGGCGAAGGGCTCGTCGACGATCGCGGACGCGTGCGCCAGGACCTCGTTGCCACGCGGGGAGCCCACGGCGAGGACCGCTGCGGGTGACATCTGGCGTGCCATCTGGGCCACCGCGCGCCCGGTCGCCATGGGGGCGTAGTCGGTGATGCGCGGATCGACGGCGACGTGAGTGGTGGTGACCCCGAACTCTCCCAGGCGAGCGGCTGCGGTGACCGCGTCAGCTCCCACCATGACGGCCTGCACGTCGGTGTCGAGGCCACGTGCGGCCGCGACGGCCTGCAGGGACAGTTCGTCCAGGACTCCGCGATCGTGATCGACGTAGACGAGGATCATGCGAGCACTCCGATCTCCTTGAGGACCGCCACGACCTGAGGCGCCGCATCGGCGCCGGTGCCGAGAACCTGGGCGCTGCTCGTCTCCTGCGGGGGCAGGGCGAGCTTGACCTTCTCCACCCGGGCGGGACGCGCCTCGGGGGTCACCGTGTCGAGCGGCTTCTTGCGCGCCTTGATGCGTCCGGGCACCGAGGGGTAGCGGGGGATGTTCACGCCATCCTTCACCGCGATGACCGCCGGGAGCGACACCTCGTAGACCTCGCGCTCGGACCCGACGACACGCTCGCAGCGGGCGACACCGCCCTCGACGCTGAGCCCCTTGACGTTCGTCACGATGGGCCAGCCGAGGGCATGGGCAATGCGCACGCCGACCTGGTAGCCGGAGGCGTCGGCCGACTCCGTGCCGACGATGACGGCGTCGAAGTCCGTGTCATCAGCGGTGATCGCCGAGGCGAGAGCCGCCGCGGTGGCCTGGCCGTCCCAGTCCGATCCATCGGTCTCGAGCAGGACGCCACGATCGACTCCCACCGCCATGACCTCGCGGATCTGCTCCGCCGACTCGGGCGTGCCGAGGGAGAAGGCCGTGACCGAGCCGCCGCCCTCGGCGAGCTGCACGGCCGCCTCGACGGCGCACTCCTCGTGCGGGCTCAGGGTCCAGCCCATGGCGCTGCCGCTGGTGTCGATCGCGGTCTCATCGGCCGTGAGCGTCCACCTCCCGGGAGAGAGCGGGATGCGCTTGATGCAGACGGCGACGTTCACGACAGGATCCGATCGTTGGCCGGGTCGAAGAGCGCACCCGAGCCGGCGACGGTGACGGGGTACTGCTCGCCGAGGTACTCCACGACCAGGTGGGTGCCGGGAGCGGAGTACTCCGGGGGCAGGTACGTCATGAGGATGTGCTTGCCCACGGACGGGCCCGATCCCGCGGACGTGACGTAGGAGCGCCGGCCGTGCGCGTCGGTGATGGGCTGGCCGTCCTTGGTGAGAATCGGCTCGCCCCCCATCATGTAGCGCTTCTCGCCTGTTGACGACGTGTGGTCGTCGACGGTGAGCAGGCACATCGTGGCAGCGGGCGGCTCCTCGCGGTGGCGCAGGTGCGCCTCCTTGCCGACGAACTCCGCATCCTTGATCTTCTTCGGGCTCATGCCGGCCTCGACGACCGTGAAGTCGCCCTCGA
This sequence comes from uncultured bacterium, assembly GCA_903909555.1. Classification (GTDB taxonomy): domain Bacteria; phylum Actinomycetota; class Actinomycetes; order S36-B12; family S36-B12; genus Mxb001. The sequence goes on from CAIVWG010000240.1 coordinate 9,645, forward strand.
GCTCGGGGCCGTACGCGCGGTAGCCCTTCTCGAGGCGGCCGGTGGTGCCGTAGACGCCGATACCGACGGGGATGAGACCGTGAGCCTGGCCCGCCGCCCAGATGGCATCCCACACCGCCAGAGCGTCGGCCATCGGGACGTAGAGCTCCCAGCCGAGGTCGCCGACGTACGAGATGCGCGAGGCCAGCACCGTCTTGCCCGCGATGGTGATCTCGCGGCAGGTGCCGAAGCCGAAGCCGTCATGGCTCACGTCCGCGTCGGTGACGGCGGAGAGGATCGCGCGGGCGTTCGGGCCCCACAGGCCGATGGTGGAGATCGCGTCGGTGAGGTTGGTGAAGGTCGCGCCCTCGGCGGCGTGGTCCTGGAACCACTTGAGGTCGCTCATGCCGTGGGCGCCGCCGGTGACCACGCGGAAGTGCTCGTCACCGAGGCGCATCACCGTGAGGTCGGAGCGGAATCCGCCGTTGGGTGCCAGCACGGGGGTGTAGACGACCTTGCCGACCGCGACGTCCATCTGGCGCATGCAGACGCGCTGCACGGTGGCGAGGGCACCCGGACCGGTGATGTCGAAGAGGGCGAAGGCGGTGAGGTCGACCAGCCCGGCCGTCTCGCGCATCTGCAGGTGCTCGGCGTTGATGATCGGCGACCACCAGCGCGACTCCCACTCAGCGGTGCGCGGCATCACGGCATCGCCGTACTTCTCGACGAGCCCGGCGTTGGACTCGTACCAGAAGGGCCGCTCCCACAGCACCGTCTCGTAGAACACGGCGCCGAGCTCTGCCTCGCGGTCGTAGTAGGGCGACTTGCGCACGCCACGGTTGGACGACCACTGCTCCGCCGGGTGGACGATGCCGTAGGTCTTGTTGAAGCCCTCCGAGGCGCGGTCCCTGATGTGCTTGGTGGTGGTCTGCTCCGGGTAGAAGCGCGCGATGTCGGAGGCGTGGAGGTCGATCTCGGGCTGGCCGAGGACCATCCACTCGGCCATGGCGCGTCCCACGCCCGGGCCTTCCTTGACCCAGACGGCGGCGGCGGACCACAGGCCCTTGACCTCCGGCGTCTCGCCCAGGATCGGCATGCCGTCGGGAGTGAGGGAGAGCAGGCCGTTGATGGCGTACTTCTCCTGCGCGCCCTCGTCGCCGACGATCTCGGGCATGAGCTCCAGCGCGTGCTCGTCCTGGTCGGCGAAGTCGTCGGGGGTGAAGGGGAACTCCGTGGGGGAGAGCGCGGCCTCGGCGTTCGAGGGGATCTCCTCGGCGTCGTAGAGGATCGGCCGGTGGGCGTAGGAGCCGATCTCCAGGCCCGTCCCGTGCTGGCGCTCGTACATGTTGGTGTCCATGTCGCGGACGATGGGGTACTCCAGGTCGCCCTTGGCGTCGGCGAACCGCGCGACGGGGCCGATGTCCTTCATCTGGTGCACGGCCGGAGTCAGCGGGATCTGGGCACCGGCCATGGCGGCGAGCTGACGGCTCCAGCACCCGGTGGCGATGACGACGTAGTCGGCGTCGATCGTGCCCTGGTCGGTGACGACGGCCTTGATGTGCCCGTCCTCGACGGTGAGGTCCTTGACCTCGACATTGGCGAAGGACTGCAGGGCGCCCATCTCGATGGCCTTCTCGCGCATGAGCGTGCCGGCGCGCAGGGAGTCGCAGACACCGACGCCCTTGGTGTAGAAGCCGCCGAGGATGACGGTCTCGTCGATGAAGGGCACCATCTCCTTCACCTCATCGGGGGTGAGCAGGCTCATGTCCTCGATGCCCCAGGACTTGCCCGAGGTGATGCGGCGGGTGAGTTCCTGCATGCGCTCCGGGGTACGGGCGACCTCGATGCCACCGGACTCGAAGAAGGTGTCGAGTTCCTTGTACTGGCGGAGGCTGTCGAGCGTGAGCTGGGCCATCTCCTTGTTGTGGTCGACGAGGAAGATGAAGTTGGACGCGTGCCCGGTCGAGCCGCCGGGGTTGGGCAGCGGGCCCTTGTCGATCTGGACGATGTCGCGCCAGCCCAGGCGGGCCAGGTGGTAGGCCACGGAGTTGCCCACGATGCCCGCGCCGATGACGACGCACGTGGCCTTGCTCGGCAGATTGCTCATTGCTTCCCTCTCAGCGGTGGTGATGCGCCCTACAGGGCCCGGCGTACCTCGGCCTCGAAGCCGCGGACGTGGATGGACATGACATCGGCCGCGCGATCGGGGTCGCCGTCGCGGATGGCCAGGAGGAGATCTCGGTGCTCGGTCACGGCGTCCTCGAGGTGGGTGACCCGGTCGAGGGCGAGGAACCAGATGCGCAGGGCGTGCATGTAGTGCTCATCGCACGCCGACTGCAGGAAGTCATTGTGTGCTGACTTGTAGACCTGGTAGTGGATGCGCTGGTCGAGCTCGATGAGGCGGTGCATGTCGGGGTCGGCGGCCGTTTCGTCGATCGCGGCGAGCAGTTCGTCGATGCTGGCGATGTCGTCTTCGGTACGCCGCTCCGCGGCGAGGCGCGCCGCGAAGGGCTCGAGCTGTTCGCGCACCTCCGATAGGGCGGTGAGATCGCGCGGATCGAGGGCGGCGACGAACATCCCTCGCCGGGGGTACACCTCGACGAGGCGCTCCTGCGCGAGCGTGCGCAGGGCCTCGCGGATCGGCGTACGGCCCAGGCCGAGGCGCTCCTGAAGCTCGGGCTCGCTCAGCACCGCGCCCGGCGGCAGTTCCAGGGTGACGATGAGGGCGCGGAGCTCGCGGTAGGCGCGGTCGGCCTGGGACTCCCCGCCGGTGAGATCCGGTTGGACGAGGAGGGCGGCCACGGACATGCTAGAGATATATCAGTTCCGTGATGAGTTGTACATCAGACGCCGGATGGCGTGACGGGTGGGACTGCTGTGAACCGGCCGGGGGACGCCCCGCGGAGGGTTCCCCGCGGCCTAGGAAGCGTCCGGGTCGGCGCTGCACATGGGCTGGAGCGACCCGCCCATGGCCCCCCGGACGAAGTCGTCCACGGGCGAGCCCGAGTACCTCCTCGTGATGGGGGTCCTCGCGGCGTGGTTCGGCACATTGAGGTGGGTGGCCCCGGGGAAGTAGTCGACCTCGAGGTATCCCGTGCCGTCGCAGTAGGCGCCCTCAAGGGAGTGGAAGAGCTGGTCGGTGAGGCAGTCGGTCCCCTGGACCTTGCCCTGGTTGTCCACGCACCAGATGATCTTGTCGTTGCGTCCCTGCGCGAGGTAGATGGGGACCTTCGCACCGTCATTGTCGCGCGGGAGCTTCGAATAGGAGTTCACGCCATTGGGCCCGGGCATGTTGAACTGCAGCCAGGCGCACCAGTCTCGGACCGACTGGGCGTAGCCGCTGGGGTTGTCGCAGGTGGCGTCGAAGGCGCCCTGCCACGTGCCGTCGACCTTCGATCCGGCGAAGGGGGCCGCGAAGAACCGTGAGTAGTCGGGGAAGAGGTAGGGGAACGCCGTCGTGTACATCGCCGTGAGGTCTGACTTGTTGAGGCACAGCTGGTTGATCTTGGGAGCCGTCTTCTGACCCTGGGTGCTGAGGACATCCGTGTAGTCGACGCTCGCGGTGGGCCCGAAGGGGAAGGCCCCGGAGGTCGCGTTCTCGACCTGGCTCCACGACATGGTGGCGAAGCTGAAGAAGGCCACGGCGATGGGGAAGGGGAGGCCGAGTCCCGGCTTGAAGTTGTAGATGTCGCGGTCGCCGAGGTGCTTGCCCAGGTAGGCCTGAGGCTGGCCGGGCGACGTGGTGAACTGGCTCGCGGGGGCCTCGGCGGCGACGCCGGCGAGGTCAAGGCTCTTGTCGCCTTCGTGGGTGAAGTACTGCGAGGCGAGCTGCCCGGCCCACAGGGCGGCGAGGCCGCCCTGAGAGTGACCCCAGGTGACGAGGGGAAGAGCCGCGTCGCTCCTGATCGCTGCGAGGCCGAAGGACTCGGCATTGCGGGTGAGCGTGCGCGCGGAGTCGAGCACGGCGAGCCCCTGCGCCACGCCGAGGACGTAGCGCTGGAGGTCGTTGCTGCCGACGCCGGCGGACGGGTAGTCGGTCGCGACGACGGCATACCCGTCCTTGAGCATGTTGACGAGCGCGCCGTTGGACTGCGGGCCCTTCTTGGTCACGCTGCCGATGCCGGAGGGCATGGGCCCGACGAACGTGGTCGGGTTCATGCTGGGCTGGCACTGCTCGGCGACGCCGAGGGTGCCGTGAGCCCAGGCCACAACGCCCTTGACCGCGCCCCCCGGGAGGTCGCCGGCGTCGGGCACGGCGACGAGGCCGCAGGAGGCGACCACCGAGTCGGCCGAGCCCGTGGTGGCGTAGGCGACGCGGTAGAGCCGGCCCGTGGCGAGCTGGGACTCCGCGGTCACGTCCTGGGGCGGGGCCAGCAGGTCACCCGGCTGCGCCCCGGCAAGGGCCTGAGAGATTCCGGCGCCCGTGCAGACGTTGTCGGAGGGGGAGTCGGCTGCGCTCTGGGAGGGCAGTGGCGCTGCTTGCGCGCTCGCAGCGGTGGCTGCGCCAAGGGCGACGGCGGCGACGATGGCCAGGATCTTCACGTGGGCCTCCCGAGCGGACATGGCGGACGGCTTCCCAGACTAGGCAGCGATGCCACGGGGATGCGCGCTCGTGGCCGGTTTCCCTCCCCGTCAGCCTGGTCCCGCACGTGACCCACCCCTTCCCACCACGATCGCCAAAGGTCGTCCGCGCAGGTGGGCGACGCCTACGCCGACATCGTGGTCACGTCGGTCTCGGGCAACTACTCCGGCAGGTAGCCGCGCCGTCAGGGGACGACGGCGCGGAGGGCCGGGCCGAGGCGGCCGGGGGCATCGACGATCTCCAGGGGCAGGCCGAGGCGCTCGGCGGCCCGCTGCGCCGCGCGCTCCAGGTCGGGGGTGCGTCGGCCTGCGAGCCAGACCACGCGCGAGTAGTGGCGAAAGTAGTCGTCGCGCAGTTCGGGGTGGCGGTCCAGCCCGAGCTCGCGCCAGACGACTCGGTCGAAGGACAGCACGAGGAAGTCGGTGAGGACGTAGGTGCCCGGCTCCGCCTCCCAGATCGCGGCCATCTGCTGCTCTCCGGCGTAGATGTCGTAGCAGTGCTGTCCGACGAGCCGGCGCAGCCCGTGTCGCTGGCAGACCTCGTCGAGAGCTCCGTGGGTGCCGCAGTCGGCGTAGCCGATGGCGATGTCGTCGTAGCGCTCGCGCAACTCGAGCACGAGTCGCTCGACCTCGGGAGCGATGCGCTCGGGCCGGTTGTGCAGCAGCGGCGGCAGCGGATGGATGTCGACGTCGCGACCGGACTCCTCGATCCACGCGGTGGCATCGGCGCTCAGCGCGCCGCAGAGGATGAGGGCGGTGCGTGGCTTACCGGGGGAACGCGAGCTCATCGACGAACCGATCGTTGAAGTCCGTGCGGTCGGAGAGCTCGACATAGTGGATCTCGTCGAGCAGGGCCCGCGCGCCGTGGCGCTCGGAGTCCGACAGCAGGGCCATCTTCGCGCCCTCGCCGGCGACGTTCCCCGCACTCACGATGCGCACGACCGGGATACTCGGCACGAGGCCGATGCCGACGGCGCTCTTGGCCGACAGGTAGGTGCCGAACGACCCGGCGAGGAGGACCTGCTGGATCTCGGACTCCTCGGCGCCGAACTCCTCGAGCAGGAGCTTCCAGCCGGTCGAGATGGCGGCCTTCGCGAACTGCAGCTCGCGCACGTCGCGCTGGCTCAGGTAGATGTCCTCGCCGTTGCCGGACTCCGCGGCGGTGGCGAGGACGAACAGGCGCTCGCCATCCCGCTCGACGAAGCGTCCTGCGATGTCGGGTCGATTCGCGGCGATGGCCTCCTGGGGCACGAATCGTCCGGAGTCGTCCATGAGTCCCGCCCGATGGAGCTCGGCGATGGCGTCCACGAGACCGGACCCGCACAGACCGATCGGCGCCACATCGTCGATGACCTGCAGGGCGATGCCGTCCTCGCCGATGGTGACGACCTCGATGGCGCCGGGGGCCGCCCGCATCCCGCAGCGGATCGAGGCCGCCTCGAAGGCCGGCCCCGCGGGTGCCGCCGTGGCCATGAGTCGCTCCCCGTTGCCGAGCACGATCTCGCAGTTGGTGCCGATATCGATGAAGAGCCGCAGTCGCTTGTCCCGGTCCATGCCCGCGGCCAGCACCCCGGCGATGATGTCGCCGCCGACGTAGGCCCCGAGGTGGGGGAAGACCATCGCGCGGGCCCGCGGGTGCACGTGCACTCCGAGGTCCATGGCGAGCAGGCCCTCGTAGGACTCGGTGGCGAGGATGAACGGCGCGACGCCGAGCGGCTCGGGATCGATGCCGAGGGCGAGCTGCGCCATCGTCGCGTTGCCCGCCAGTGCCACCTCGTAGACCTGGTCGGGGGAGACGCCCGCCTGCGTGCAGACTTCCTGGGCCAGCTCGTCGAGGGTGCCGTGCGCGAATGCGCGCAGCTTGTCGAGGGCCTCGGGATCGAGCATCGTGGCGCTGATGCGGCTGATGACGTCGGCGCCGAACGGCTGCTGCTGGTTGAGCATCGACGCTACGGCGATGGGCGCGCCGGTGGTGAGGTCCATGAGCGTGCCCACGGCCGTGGTCGTGCCCAGATCGAAGGCGATGCCGTACGACGAGCCCGTGGTGTCCCCGGGCTCGAGGGCGATGAGGTCGGTGCCCACGACGACCGCGGTGACGGTCCACTTCGCGGCGCGCAGCGTCGTGCCGAGGGACCGCAGCAGGCCCGGATCGATGGTGAGTTCGAGGTCATCGAGGGCGTCGCGCACACGCTGCACGTCGGTGCGCTGGTCGGCGAGGGTCGGCTCCTCGAGTTCGATGAGGCGCTTTTGGACGGCGGGACGGAGGATCACCTGCCGTCCGACGCCCACGGTTGCGGCCTTGGGGCGCGTGGTGAGCTCGGGGACGTCGACGGTGAGGTTCGCGACGGCGTTCGCCATGCACGCCAGGCGCCAGCCGTCGGCGAGCTGGTCGGGGGTGAATGCGCGCTCGTCGAGTCGGCTCACCGGGACTGAACCGTCGGCAATGCGGACCCTGCACTTCTTGCACGTGCCGTGGCCGCCGCAGGTGGAGTCCACCGCAACGCCGTTCCAGAGGGCGGCGTCGAACACCGAGACCCCACTCGGCACCCGAACGGACTTGCCGGCGGGGACGAAGTCGAGGGTGACCCGGGCGGGCCCCTCGGCGGTCGCGCCGTCGCTCATCCGCCAGCCGCGTCCTGGGCGGCGGCCTTGGCGGCGGCCTCCTTGGCACGGTGCGCCGCGATCCAGTTCGCGCCCCACTCGTCATTGCCCCGCATGAGGTCGGCACCCTTCACCGCCGTGACGATCTGCGGGGTGCGGGAGTCCATGATCGCGCTGGTGAGTCCGGCCTGGATCGCCATGGGGAGGAAGACCGCGTTGAGCGTGTGGCGGTCGGGCATGCCGAAGGACACGTTGGACGCCCCGAGCGTGGTGTTGACGCCGATCTCGCTCGAGATCAGGTGAATGGCCTCCATCGTCTTGTAGGCCAGGGTGTGATCGGCGCCCACCGGCATGGCGAGGGGGTCGACCACGATGTCCTCGATGGGGATGCCGAACTCCTCGGTGGCGATGCCGATGAGCTGCTTGGCCAGTTCGAGCCGCCGGTGGGGGTCCTCGGGGATGGCCTCCTCGTCGTTGGGCAGCGCGATGACGGCGGCGCCGTAGCGCTTGACCAGCGGGAGGATCTGGTCGATGCGCTCGCGCTCCATCGTCACGGAGTTCACCAGGGCCTTGCCCTGGTACGCCGCGAGGCCAGCCTCGAGGGCCTCGACGACCGAGGAGTCGATGCACAGCGGCACGTCGGTGAGCGACTGCACGAGCGTCACCGCCTCGCCCAGCAGCTTCGCCTCGTCGACCAGCGGCGCGCCCATGTTGACGTCGAGCATCATGGCGCCGCCGGCGATCTGCGCGTGGACGTCTACCTCGACGGCCGACAGGTCGTTCTCGCGCAGCTGCTCCTGGAACTTCTTGCGCCCCGTGGGATTGATGCGCTCGCCGATGATGCAGAACGGCTGATCCGGCCCGATGGTGACCGAGGCGCCGGCCGAGCTGAGGACGGTGTGCATGGGACTCCTATCCCGCGGTGGTGCCGGCGGCGGTCGCCACCGGGTCGAAGGCAGGCCCGATTCCCAGGTCGCGGACCAGCCGCTCGAGGGAGCCGTCATGCCGGAAGTCGGTGAGGTGGATGCCGGAGACGCCCGGCAGGGACAGGGCGTGCCGCGAGAGCTCGAGCGTGAGCTGGTACGACGCCTCCGCGATGGCCTCCTTGTCCCCGGCATCGGCGACGCGGCGGATCGTGTCGGCGGGGATGGAGATGCCCGGCACGGACTCGTCCATGAAGGACAGCGCCCGGGCGGTCTTGGTGAGCACGACCGTGGGGAGCAGGGCGGTCGTGTCCGTGACCCCGGTCTCCACGCAGCCGCGGACGAAGTGCTCGAGGCGATCGGGGTAGTAGCCGATCTGCAGCTGCAGGAAGCGCGCCCCGGCCTCGGCCTTCTTCCTGGCCCGCAGGACGCGGTAGTCGAGGGGGGGAGCGAAGGGATTCTCGACGGCGCCGACGAAGAGGGCGGGGGGCTCCTTGATGGCGCGGCCGGAGAGGTAGTGGCCCTCCGCCAGGCCGCTGGCGACCTTGATGAGCTGCGTGCTGTCGAGGTCGAAGACGCGCCGCGCCTCTGGCTCGTCGCCTGCGGTGACATCGTCCCCGGTGAGGCAGGCGACGTTCTCGACGCCGAAGAGCGAGGCGCCCATGATGTCGGCCTGCATGGCGATGCGGTTCTTGTCGCGACAGACGACCTGCATGATCGGCTCGAGCCCGAACTGCATCATCGCGATCGCGATCGAGGTATTGGATGCGTGCGCGTGCGCCGCGGGATTGTCAGTGGCGTTCACGGCGTCGACGTAGGGACGCATCTCGTCGGCCGCCTTCTCGACCGCGGCGAGCCCCCCGCCGTCGATGCTGGGGAACTCCGCGGTCACGACGGGACGCGTCCGCGCGGCGAGGAGGTCGGACAGCCGGCTCACGCGTGGAACCCCGCGGGGAGCGTCGTGGGCTCGTCGACCTCGACCATGCTCGCGCCGGGGACGGCGGAGAAGCGCTCGTGCGACTCCCCGGCCCACCCGGCCGGCGTGCGGCGATCACGCTTCGTCACGAGGTTGACCCACGACGAGGTGCCCTGGAGGCGGTTGTCGACAGGCGGGCGAAGGTCGTGGAACTCCTCCTCCCAGTGATGAGGATTCACGGGCGAGTGCGAGCGCTCCTCGGCCTTGACCCACACGCAGCGCATCTCCGGCTTGACCTCGCAGTGCCCGTCCTCGCGCACGCCTCCGCACGGGCCATTGCGCAGGGTCTTGGGGCAGGTCATCGGGCAGGTCATGCCGGTGGAGTGCAGGACGCACTGGCCGCACATGCGGCAGTCCCACACCGGCTTCTTCACGGCGTGCTCGAGGAGGGGAAGCAGCTTGGGCATGGGGCCGCGCTATCCGGCGCGCTTCGCGGCGACGAACTCCTTGGCCTTGCGCACGGCCGTGGCGGCATCGGCGGCGTACCCGTCGGCCCCGCAGACATCGGCGTACTCCTGCGTCACCGGCGCCCCGCCCACCATGACGACCACCCTGTCCCGCAGCCCGGCCTTCTCGATGGCATTGATGTTGGCCTTGAACATCGGCATCGTCGTGGTGAGGAAGGCAGACATGCCCACGATGTCCGGCTGGTGCTCCTCGATGGCGGCGACGAACTTCTCCGGCGGCACCTGCACGCCCAGATCGATCACGGTGAAGCCGGCGCCCTCGAGCATGATGTTGACGAGGTTCTTGCCGATGTCGTGGACATCGCCCTTGACCGTGCCCATGAGGAACGTGCCCACGCTCTCGACACCGGTCTGCGCGAGGAGGGGTCGAAGGAGGTCGAGCGCTGCAGCCATCGCCTTGCCGGCGATGAGCATCTCGGGCACGAACCAGTCGCCACGCTCGAAACGCGCGCCCACCTCCTCCAGCGAGGGAATGAGGGCCTCGAACAGCATGGTCTCGGGGGGCATGCCCGAGTCGATGCCCGCTTGGGTGAGCTCGATGACGGCGGGCTTGTTGCCGATCATGGTCTCGTCGTAGAGGCCCTTGAGGATCTCGTCGGGGGTCATGCTGCTCCCTTGCGTGAGGTGCCGGCTCGGTCGTGGCGGGGTTGCGGGCGGAGGGCCAGGCTGATGGCGTCGGCCGCCTCGACCACATGCGCGGCGACCTGGGGGATCGCCTCGGGGGTGAGGCGCACGGAGGGTCCGGAGACCGACACGGCCGCGGTCACCGACCCGTCCGCTGAGCGGATGGGCGCGGCCACGGCGACGAGGCCCGGCTCGAGCTCGGAGTCCACGACCGCGAAGCCCTGGCGGGCGACCCGGTCGAGCTCGCGCTGCAACTGGGAGCGCGAGGTGAGCGTGTGCTCGGTGAGGCGGGGCAGTCGGCCGGCCGGCAGGGGGTAGCCGTGGGCGAGGAAGACGCGTCCGAGCGCGCTGCAGTGGAAGGGGACCGGCTGGTCGAGCCAGTTGACGGCGCCGAGGAGGTACGTCGAGTCGACCTGGGCGATCTGGCGAACTTCGCCGCCGAGCGGGATCGCGAGGTTGACGGTCTCGCGGGTGAGCGCCCCGAGCTGATCGAGAGATGGCTGCGCCATCCGGATGAGGGTGTCCTCCGGGCGCACCGACAGGGCGTAGTCGGCGATCACGGGGCCCGGCACCATCGCGCCGTCGTCCGTGCGCTGGACGAGGCCGCTGCGCTCCAGGCTCGACAGCAGGCGGGAGACCGTGCTCTTGGGCAGGCCACTCGCGGCGACGAGGTCGGCCGAGGCCACCGGCTCGGGGGAGTCCAGGACGGCGACGAGAAGCAGGGCCGCCCGATCGACGGCCTGGGTGCCCACCGGGCCCGCGGGGGCGGCCAAGCCGCCCCGGTCGGACTGCGCCGCGGGTGCCATGGTCCTTCCCTTCGCGAGGTTCCACCATATGGAACACGTGTGCCAAAAAGCGAGTGTAGGATCCCCTCCCAGGTCGGTCAAGGCGGACGGTCCGGTCACGACGGAGGGAAACCCCATGTTCGTCAACAATCTCCCGCGCTACGACATCCTGTCCGAGGACTCGATGGCGGTCCTCGACCGCGGCTGGCGGCGGATCGTCTCGGAACTCGGCGTGGAGTTCATGAAGCCCGAGGCCGTCGAGCTGTTCAAGGCCGCCGGGATGCGCACCGAGGGCGACAAGGTCTTCTTCGACCCCGACTTCGTGCTCGAGCAGGTGGCCAAGGCGCCGCGCGAGTTCGACATCCAGGCGCGCAACCCGGACAACACCGTGCACATCGGCGGCAACCACATGGTCTTCTCCAGCGTGTACGGGCCTCCCTTCGTGCGCCAGGGCGACGTACGTCGTGATGCCACGATGGAGGACTACCGCAACTTCGCGAAGCTCGCCCAGTCCTTCAGTGCCATCGACAGCGTGGGCGGCGTCGTCTGCGAGCCCAGCGATGCGCCGCTCGACTCGCGCCACCTCGACATGCTCTACGCCGCGATGACGCTGACCGACAAGTTCTACATGGGCAATGTCGTGAGCGGCACGCGTGCCCTCGACACCATCCGGATGAGCGAGATCCTCTTCGGCAGCCGCGAGGCGATCGAGGAGACACCCGTGTGCATCTCCCTCATCAACTGCAACTCGCCGCTGCGCTGGGATGACCGGATGCTCGAGGCGCAGTTCGAGTACGCCCACGCCATGCAGCCGGTGGTGCTGACGCCCTTCCTCCTCATGGGCGCCATGTCCCCGGTGTCGATCCCCTCGACGCTGGCGCAGCAGATGGCCGAGACGCTCACGGGGATCGCGCTCACCCAGCTCATCCGGCCGGGGGCGCCCGTGGTCTTCGGATCGTTCCTCTCCAACATCGACATGCAGTCCGGCTCCCCGCAGTTCGGCACCCCGGAGTCGGCGATCGGGCTGCTGTGCACCGGGCAGATCGCCCGCCACATCGGGCTCCCCTTCCGCACCGGCGGCGGGCTCAACTCGTCCCAGACGCCGGATGCGCAAGCGGCGTTCGAGTCCCTCATGACGATGCTGCCGACGTTCCTGGCCGGCACGAACTTCGTCATGCACACCGCGGGCTGGCTCGAGGGCGGCCTCGTCGCGGGCTACGAGAAGTACGTGCTCGACGTCCAGGCCCTGGAGTCACTCGAGAGGGAGTTCACCCCCGTGGACTTCACCGACGAGACGCTGGCCTTCGGAGCTCATGAGGAGGTGGGTGCGGGCGGGCACTTCCTGGGAGCCGAGCACACCATGGAGCGCTTCCGCACCTGCTTCTACCGGCCCTTCCTGTGGAACTCCGACAACTTCGAGCGCTGGACCCGCCTGGGCGCCCGCGACGCCGTCGAGCGGGCCCGCGAGGTGTACGAGAAGAAGCTCGAGGAGTACGAGCCCCCGCCGCTGGACGAGGCGATCCGCGAGGAGCTCGAGGAGTACGTCGTCCGGCGCAGGGCCGAACTCGGGGACTAGGCTGCGGCCCTTCGGAAGGAGGCCCCTCATGATCCCTCGAGTGCGTCCCGCCCTCACTGTCCTGGCCGCCGCCGGGCTGCTGCTCGCCGTTCCTGCGCCTGGCCAGGCGGACGAGCGAGCCCCGCGCACCAAGACCCTCGTCTTCGAGATCAGCCTGACCCCGGTGTCCCAGGACTCGCATTCGCTGCCTGGCGGCGTGATCTACGGCCAGGGCACCCTCGAGGGCACCACCTCATGGGGCCGCCGCGCGGCCACGGTGGAGTGGCAGTGCAGCCGTGCACTCGTCGACGGCGCCGGGCCCGCGAACGACCTCGTGACGATCCGCCGCTCCTCCGACGGTGCCGTTCTCGCGCTCGCGGTCACCGGCTGGATCACCCCCCGCGACGGCGCGCCGTACCGCCTGGACGGGAGCGTCGAGGTCCTCGGCGGCAAGGGGCGCTACCGGGGCGCCACGGGCAACGGCACGGTGACGGGCCTCCCCGGTCGCGCCACCCTCACCGTCACCGTCGTGCAGCCGCACGCCGCTCCCCGCGATGCGGCCGCTCCGCGCGCCTGGGGGGACGTGGGCTGCTGAGCCGGCCCGGGGCGGCCACGACGGGTCGTAGAGTGTGCGCATGCCGAGGGGTTACGACTACATCATCGTGGGCGGCGGATCCGCCGGATGCGCCCTCGCGGCCCGGCTGACCGAGGACCCGTCCACCCAGGTCCTGCTCCTCGAGGCGGGACGTCCCGACTACGCCTTCGACGTCTACGTCCACATGCCTGCCGCGCTCACCTTCCCCATCGGCAACCCCCTCTACGACTGGATGTACGCGTCGCAGCCGGAGCCGCACATGAACGGCCGGCGCATCAATCACGGCCGCGGCAAGATCCTCGGGGGCTCGAGTTCCATCAACGGGATGATCTTCCAGCGCGGCAACCCGATGGACTACGAGCGCTGGGCCGCGGATCCCGGGATGGAGTCCTGGGATTACGCCCACTGCCTGCCCTACTTCAAGAAGATGGAGGACTGCCGCGCCGGCGCCGACGAGTGGCGGGGCAAGGACGGCCCGCTCATCCTCGAGCGGGGCGAGGTGCGCAATCCGCTGTTCTCGGCGTTCTTCGCGGCGGTCCAGGAGGCCGGGCACGAGATCACCTCCGACGTCAACGGCTACAAGCAGGAAGGCTTCGCGGCGTTCGACCGCAACGTCCACCACGGGCGCCGCTACTCGGCCACCAAGGCCTATCTCCGCGACGCCCTCGCACGGCCCAACCTCACCCTCAAGACGCGGGCGCATGTCACCCGGATCACCGTCGATACCTCCTCAGACACCCCTCGGGCGACCGGCGTCGAGGTGTCGCTCGCCGGGAAGCGCCCCGTCAGCGTGCGCGGGTCCGAGGTGATCCTCTGCGGAGGGGCGTTCAACTCCCCGCAGCTGCTGCAACTGTCCGGCATCGGCAACGCCGATGACCTTCGCTCCGTGGGCGTCGACCCCGTCCATCACCTTCCCGGGGTCGGCGAGAACCTCCAGGACCACCTCGAGGTGTACGTCCAGCACGCGTGCACGCAGCCGGTGTCGCTCAACCCGAACCTCCAACTGTGGCGCCGTCCTGTCATCGGCGCGCAGTGGCTGTTCCTCCGGTCAGGGCCCGGAGCGTCAAACCACTTCGAGGCAGGTGGCTTCATTCGCAGCAACGACGAGGTCGACTACCCCAACCTCATGTACCACTTCCTGCCGATCGCCGTGCGGTACGACGGCACCGCGCCAGCGGGCGGCCATGGCTACCAGGTGCACATCGGGCCCATGTACTCCGACGCGCGCGGGAGCGTGTGGATCACCGGCCCGGACCCCTACGCCCCGCCGGCCTTCCGCTTCAACTACCTGTCGACCGAGCAGGACCGCCGCGAGTGGGTGGAGGCGATCGCCAAGACCCGCGAGATCCTCGCGCAGGCGGCCTTCGCTCCCTACAGCGGCGGAGAGATCTCACCGGGGCCCGACGTGCAGTCCGACGAGGCCATCCTCGACTGGGTGCGCCGCGACGGGGAGACGGCGTACCACCCCTCCTGCACCTGCCGGATGGGCGTCGACGACATGTCCGTCGTCGACCCGCTCACCATGCGCGTGCACGGGACGCAGGGCCTGCGTGTCGTGGACGCGTCGGTCATGCCCTACATCACCAACGCCAACCTCTACGCCCCCACCATGATGATCGCCGAGAAGGCCGCCGACCTCATCGCCGGCAACACCCCGCTGGCGCCGGAGCACGCCCCCTTCTACCGCCATCGCAAGGAGGCCGCGGCCGCCCATGGCTGACCTCTTCATCGGCGGCCACTGGGTCGCTGCCGCCGACGGGGGAACCCGTGAGATCCGCTGCCCCGCGGATGGCCAGCCGGTGCGTCGCGTCGACGAGGCGACGTCGGCGGACACCGTGCGCGCTGTCGAGGCGGCGCGGGAGTCCTTCGATGACGGCCGCTGGCGCTCCGTGCCCTTCACCGAGCGCGCCCAGTTCCTCGAGCGCGTCGCCGACCTTCTCGAGCGCGACGTCGATGCCATCGCGCGCGCCGAGTCCCTCGATACGGGCAAGCGCCTGGTGGAGGCGGAGTACGACGTGGCCGACGTGGTGCGGTCATTCCGCTACTTCGCGGGCCTCGCCGGCGGCGATGCCGTGGGCGGCCGAGTGGTGGATGCCGGCAATCCTCAGGTGCGCTCGCGCATCGACTACGAGCCGGTCGGCGTGTGCGGGCTGATCACGCCCTGGAACTACCCGCTCCTCCAGGCGTCGTGGAAGGTCGCCCCCGCGCTCGCGGCGGGCAACTCCTTCGTCCTCAAGCCCAGCGAACTCACCCCGAGCACGACCATCCACCTGGTGCGGCTGCTCGAGGAAGCCGGGCTCCCTCCCGGCGTCGCCAACCTCGTGCTCGGCGCCGGTGCGGTCGCGGGAGCCCCGTTGGCGACCCACCCGGGAGTCGACATGGTGTCCTTCACCGGCGGCCTGGCGACCGGTCGCCGGATCATGGCCGATGCCGCGGGCACGGTGAAGAAGATCGCCCTCGAGCTCGGCGGCAAGAATCCCAACATCGTGTTCGCGGACGCGGACCTCGACGCCGCCATCGACAACGCGGTCACCGCGGTGTTCCTGCATTCCGGGCAGGTGTGCTCGGCAGGAGCGCGGCTCCTCGTGGAGGAGTCCGTCCACGACCGCGTGGTCGATGGCATCGTCGCCAAGGCCGAGCGGATCAGGCTGGGAGGCCCCTTCGACCCCCGCGCCGAGACGGGCCCCCTGATCTCCGCGGGGCACCGGGAGAAGGTGGAGGCCTACGTCGCCGCCGCCCTGGCCGAGGGCGCGGTCCTGCGATGCGGCGGATCGGCCCCCGATCCGGCCGAACACCCCTCGCTCGCGGCGGGCTTTTACTACCGTCCCACTGTGCTCGACCGCTGCCGCACGTCCATGTCCTGCGTCCAGGACGAGTCCTTCGGCCCCGTGCTCACCGTGGAGACGTTCGCGACGGAGGACGAGGCCGTGCGCCTGGGCAATGACACGACCTACGGCCTCGCGGGAGCGGTGTGGACCTCGGACGCCGGGCGCGGGGAGCGCGTGGCGGCAGCGCTCCGCCACGGCACGATCTGGATCAACGACTACCACCCCTACCTTCCGCAGGCGGAGTGGGGAGGATTCAAGCAGTCGGGCGTCGGACGGGAATTGGGCCCGACGGGCCTCCACGAGTACCTCGAGGCCAAGCACGTGTACCGCAACCTGGCGCCCGCGCCCAGCGGGTGGTTCGACGGGGAGGGGGCCGGTTCATGAGTGCCGTCGACGCCGTGAGCACCTCGCCGGCGATCTCGGTGCGCGGGCTGTGGAAGGTCTTCGGGCCCAAGGCGGACCAGGTGGTCGGGACGCCCTACGCCAACCTCAGCCGCGACGACCTGCTCAAGGAGACCGGCTGCACCGCCGCCGTGCGCGACGTGACGTTCGACGTCGCCGAGGGCGAAGTCTTCGTCGTCATGGGGCTGTCCGGTTCGGGGAAGTCCACCCTCGTGCGGTGCCTCACACGGCTCATCGACTCGACGGCCGGCGAGGTGCTCATCGAGGGGGAGGACATCCTCAAGGCGTCGCCGTCCCAGCTCCGCCACCTGCGGCGGACCGAGTTCTCCATGGTGTTCCAGCACTTCGGCTTGCTTCCGCACCGCAAGGTGATCGACAACATCGCCTACCCCCTCGAGATCCAGGGGGTGAAGAAGGACGTGCGCTACGCCCGCGCCGAGGAAGTGATCCAACTGGTCGGGCTGCAGGGCTACGGCAACGCCTACCCGGAGCAACTCTCGGGCGGCATGCAGCAGCGCGTGGGCCTGGCGAGGGCCCTCACCGTCAACCCCGAGGTCATGTTCCTCGACGAGCCGTTCAGTGCACTCGACCCGCTGATCCGCCGCGACATGCAGGCCGAGGTGATGCGCCTGCACCGCGAGCTCGGCAAGACCATGGTGTTCATCACCCATGACCTCGCCGAGGCCATGAAGCTGGGCGACCGCATCGCGATCATGCGCGACGGCGCCATCGTGCAGATGGGCACCGCGAAGGATCTCGTGATGAATCCGGCGGACGGCTACGTCGAGAACTTCCTACGGGACATCCCCAAGAGCCATGTCCTCACCCTCGACGTGGTCGCTCGGCCGCTGCGCAGCGATGAGACCGCGAGCAGCGTGACCCTGCCCGGTTCGACGATCATCCGCGACGCCACCGGCGCGATCATCAGCGCTCACGGCCCCGTCCGCGTCATCGAGGGCGGCCGGGAGATCGGCGTCGTGAGCAGCGAGGACGTGCTCGCCCTCATCGCGGGCGACCACGCCCCGGACGGGGTGGCGGAGCCGCAGCCGTCGGGCCGGGGCG
Source organism: uncultured bacterium (assembly GCA_903909555.1). Lineage (GTDB taxonomy): Bacteria > Actinomycetota > Actinomycetes > S36-B12 > S36-B12 > Mxb001. Next base: position 27,023 of record CAIVWG010000240.1, read on the forward strand.
ACTAGGCCGTGGACGTGCGAGCCGCCCTGCGACTGCGCTGGGTGCAGGCGCTCATCGTGCTCGTCACGTGGATCGTGCTGGCCACGCTCCTCAAGGGAGTGCAGACCCAGGAGCTGTCCACCGCGACGGACTCGCCCTTCACCGCGATGATGCGCGATATCGCGGCGTCGATCCGGGGCAACAGGACGGAGAGCTTCCTCTTCGTCTACGTGTTCAACCCCATCAGGACCTTCATCGCCGGCTTCATCGAGTTCATCATGGGCGTGATCTCAGTCCCTGCCGAGGGCAACCTGATCCCGCTGCTGGGGTGGTTCGGCACGTGGGTGCTCATCGGCTTCATCGTCTATGCGACGTCGAACCTGCGCACCGCGGTCTTCAGCATGTTCATGCTCCTGCTCTGCGGGATGCTCGGCATGTGGCTCATCACCATGGACACCCTCGCCATGACGATCGGGGCCGTGGTTCTCTCGCTCATCGTGGCCCTGCCCCTGGGCGTCTGGGCGGGGCTCAGCGACCGGGTGATGTCCGTGCTCCGGCCCTGGCTCGACCTCGCGCAGGTGCTGCCCACGCTGGTCTACCTCGCCCCGCTCGCCCTGGTCTTCCTCATCGGGATCGCCTCGGCGACCATCGCCACGATGATCTACTCGATCCCCATCTGCATCCGCATCACCGCCCACGCGATCAAGTCGCTCAAGCAGGGCCCGATCGAGGCCGCCGTGTCCAGCGGATCCACCCGGTGGCAGGTGCTCACCAAGGTGCAGTTGCCCATGGCCAAGCGCACCATCATCCTCGCCGTGAACCAGACCACCCTGGCCGCGCTGTCCTTCGTGGTCATCGCCGCCCTCATCGGCGCGCCCGGGCTGGGGAAGCCGGTGGTCGAGGCGCTCACGATCCGCAATGTGGGCGATGGTGTGGTCGCGGGGCTGGCGGTGGTGTTCCTCGCCATCATGCTCGACCGCTCGACGACCGCGGCGGTCATGCGCGAGGAGCAGGGGTTCGCGGCCTCGGATGAGCAGAAGGCCCGCCGCCGGATCGGCCTGGCGATCGGGGCCGTCATCACGGTGGTGGCCATCTACCTATCGCGGTACGTCCTGTGGTTCGCGGTGTTCCCCGAGCAGCTGAACTTCGGCGAGCAGGTCGGTGCGGTCGCCGACGCGATCGAGGAGTGGATCACCAGCAACCTGGACTTCCTCACCGTCGGCATCTCCCAGTGGCTCACCGTGTGGGGCCTGAACCCGCTCGAGGGAGTCCTCGCGAACTCGCCCTGGTGGCTCACGCTCATCGCCATCACCCTGCTCGCCTTCATCCTCGCCGGTCGCACGGTGGGCATCCTGGTGTTCTTCCTGCTGGCGCTGGTCATGGCGACGGGCCTGTGGTACGACACCATGGTCACCCTCGCGATGACGCTGATCGCGACGGCGTTCGTCGTGCTCCTCGGCATCATCCTCGGCGTCTGGGCCGGGCGCAGCGAGCGCGTCGAGCGCGTCTTCAAGCCGTTCCTCGACGCCGGACAGACCATGCCGGCGTTCGTCTATCTGGTGCCCGTGCTCGCGCTCTTTGGGCCGACGCGCTTCGCCGCCATCGTGCTGGGCGTCGTCTACGCGGCTCCGGTCGTGATCCGCATCGTCGCCGACGGAGTGCGCGGCGTGCCCAAGGAGTCCGTGGAAGCCGCCATCTCCACGGGGTCCACGACCATGCAGGTCATCACCAAGGTCCAGTTGCCCGCGTCGCGACGCTCGATCCTGCTCGGCGCCAACCAGGGGCTCATCTTCGTCCTCGCCGTCGTGGTCATCGGGGGGTTCGTCGGCGCGGGCGGCCTGGGATACCTCGTCATCGTGGGGCAGTCCAAGCCCGAGCTCGCCGGCAAGGGCCTCGCCGCGGGCATCGCCATCGTGCTCCTGGGGATCATCCTCGACCGAATTGCCCAAGGCAGGCCCCAGAAGCAGGCCTCGATCGGCCACTAGGAGGGCCCCCGAGACCGATCCGTTACCCGCATCTGCCCCGATCGGTCGCTGGCCCGACCTACGATGGCGACGACATCAGACCCTTCCGGGAGGAAGAATGAAGCGAGTAGGTACGGGCGCGACACTCACGATCGCGCTGGCCACTGTCGGCCTGGCCCTGGCGGCCTGCGGCGGCGGCGTCAACGAGGCGAGCTCATCCTCGGCGGCACCAGCGCCCGCGGAGTCCAGCGCGGCGCCCGCGGAGTCCAGTGCTCCGGCGGAAACGTCGGCGGCGCCCGCACCGGCGGACTGCGGTGACTGGGGGATCGCCATGCACGCGTGGGTGGGCTACACCGCCTCCGCGCAGGTCCTCACCAACGTGGCCGAGGACGCACTCGGCTGCAAGATCACCCAGACCCAGCTCGACGAGGCCGGCGTCACCTACGACGCCATGGAGGCCGGCTCGGTCGACGTCATCATCGAGGACTGGGGTGGCGGCCGCTGGCAGGAGTGGGTTGACCGCGGCGCCATCGAGGAGGTCGGCTACAACGGCAACATCGGCCTCATCGGCATGTTCGTCCCGCAGTGGGTCTGCGACGAGAATCCGGAGATCACCGACGGGACCAAGCTCAACGACTACGTCGACCTGTTCAAGACGCCGGAGTCGGGCGACAAGGGTGCCTGGCTCGAGGGCCCGCCCGGGTACACCACGATCGGCGAGAAGATCATCGAGGCGTACGACCTCAACTACAAGATCATCAACACCGGTTCCGAGCCGGCTCTCATCGAGGCCTTCACCAAGGGCAGCGAGGAGAAGGTCCCGGTGCTCGGTTACTTCTACGAGCCGCAGAACTTCCTCGCGAAGGTCCCGCTGTGCCGGATCAACTTCCCGGCCAACGACTGGACCGATGCCGCGAAGGCCAGCGGTCTCACCGACTACCCGGAGACGCCGCTCGTGAAGCTGGCCAGCGTCAAGCTCATGGACTCGGGCAGCCCGTTCGCGACGCTGCTCACCAACTTCGAGTGGACCAACGAGGACCAGAACCAGGTCGCGCTCGATATCGAGAACGGCATGGATCCGCGTGAGGCCGCCCAGAAGTGGATCGACGCCCATCCGGACGTCGTCGCCGCGTGGCTCGAGGGCACCGGCGTCTCCTGATCGACCCGCATCGACAGAGGGGCCCGGGCGAGTCGCCCGGGCCCCTCTGCCGTCAGGCGTCGGCGCAGCGCAGGTCGGGCGCGCGCAGCCGGCACACGGCGAACTCGTCGCCTGACACCGAGCGGATGGAGAAGCGCCAGGCGCCGTTGCCCCGTCCGGGCGTGGCGATCGCGTACCCGAACTGTGCCCGCACCCACAGCCGGGAGGCCGTGGGGTACGGCGTGAGATCGGGGTCCACCGGCTGGCCGGAGGCGTTCGCGAGCTGCCCGTGGGGCGGGATGGCGTAGCCCGAGCTCGCATCCAGGAGGGTCCCGCCGTTCCCCACGATGAGCTGCCCGGGCAGTCCGGGAACCTGCACCGACTCCACCACGTGCACGTGGCTGCCGATGACGACGCCGAAGTCGTCGAGGAGCCCGTACGACGCCGCGGCCTGGTCCATCGACGTCCAAGGCGTCCATTCCGTCGGCGGCGGGGGTGAGTATTGCGTGGTGACGAGGCCGATGATCGGCCGGTGTGTCAGCAGCCATGACTCGCCGGCATCCGCGGCGAGCGCCGCGCCGGCCTCGTAGGCGGCCCGCTGCTCAGGCTGGAGCGACGGCGTGATCGAGGTGTCGGATCCGTTCGAGGAGTCGACGACGACGAGCCGCAGGGAGCGGTCCTCGCGGACCGGGAGGTCGACGGCGTACGTGTCGGTGAGGACCGTCGGGGCCACGCCGCCCTGGGGGGCGCATCGATCGGCGGTCTGCCAGGACGGGTCGAAGAAGAGGAACCACCCGTTGCCGCCGCGGAAGCACTCCTCGTGGTTGCCCCGCAGCGCGAGGATGGGCGCGGCGGGGAACATCGGCGCCATGGGCACGATCGCATCCGCGAGCCAGCTGTAGTCGGTGTCGGTGAACGGAAGGCCGGGGATCGGGCCCGGGCTGTTCGCGCAGAGATCGGACTGGGCCGGGGGGCAGGCCTCCTCCCGGTAGAAGAAGTCGCCCATGTGCACGATGAGGTCAGGATCGTCCTGCGCGATGCGCTGGGCGATGCGGGCGTAGGGCCAGTCCTGCGCGGAGGTGCAGTCCTGGATCCAGGACTCCCAGATCCGGCAGCCGGAGTCCCCCACGATCGCCATCCGGTCGATGCGGGCCGGCATCGCGGCCGGGATGCCGATCCCTCCCATGGTCACGGCCGTCGCATCGCGGGGGATCTTCGCCTCGCAGGTGCGCAGCGCGTTGAAGGCGGGGCTCGTGGAGCCGGGGGTGTCGCGCACGCGCGAGGATCGGGTGACCTTCCGCCCGTCGGAGATCTCGGCCACGAGGGGCGGGCAGGCCACGCCGCGCGGCAGGATCGCGCGCGCGAGGAGCCCCGAGGGGGCCACCGACGAGGGGACGACGAGGGAGAAGGCGACGAGGGGTCGCGGGGCCAGGGCGGGAGACGCGGGGACCGGCGCGGCGCTCGCCGCGAGGGGGGTTGCCAGGGACAGCGCGAGCAGCGCCATGACAGGGCCGATTCGGGGCAGCATCCTCACACCCTAGGTTCCCCCCGCGGGCGCTGTGGTGGGATGACGACATGAGCGAGGCGATCCTGCTCGTCGGCGGGCGGGGCACCAGGCTGCGGCCGCTCACGCTGACGACGCCCAAGCCGCTGCTCCCGGTCGCCGGGGTGCCGGTGACCGTGCACCAGATCGAGCGCGCGCGGGATGCCGGGGTCACGCGCGTCGTCCTGGGAACGTCGTACCGGGCCGAGGTCTTCGCCGAGCGCCTCGGGGACGGCCGCGACCTCGGGGTGGAGATCGCCTATGCCGTGGAGGACGAGCCGCTCGGCACCGGCGGTGCCATCCGCAACGCTGCCGAACTGCTCACGTGCGCGCCGGGGGACCCGGTGATGGTGCTCAACGGCGACGTGCTCAGCGGCGTCGACTACGCCGCACTCGTGGAGGGTCACGTGTCCTCGGGTGCGGCCCTCACGCTGCACCTCACCCGGGTCGCCGACCCGACGGCGTACGGGCTCGTGCCCACCGACGGCGACGGGCGGGTGCTGGCCTTCCGGGAGAAGCCGCAGACGCCGGAGGAGATCGTCACCGATCAGATCAATGCCGGCTGCTACGTCTTCACCCGCGCGGTGATCGGCGAGATCCCCGCGGGTCGCCCCGTCTCGGTGGAGCGCGAGACCTTCCCCGACCTCCTCGCGCGGGGGCGCGTCGTGCGCGGCGTGGTTGATGACGCCTACTGGCTCGACCTCGGCACACCGTGGGACTTCGTGCGCGGGTCGTGCGACCTCGTGCTCGGTGTCGCCCCCTGGCGGGGGCACGAGCCCGCGGATTCGCTCGTGCAGACCGGGGCGCAGGTGGATGACGCGGCGGTCATCGGCGGCGGGACTACCGTCGGGCACGACGCCCGGATCCTCGGCGACGCCGTCGTGGAGGGATCGGTGCTCCTCGACGGTTGCGTGGTGGAGGCGGGTGCCCGCGTCATGGGGTCGGTCATCGGCGCGGGGGCGCGGGTGCGCGGGGGAGCCACGGTCGTCGATTCCGTGGTCGGCGACGGGGCGGTCGTGGAGGCGGGCAACGAACTGCGCCACGGTGCGCGACTGTGGCCGGGCGTGGTGCTACCCCCGACCTCCGTCCGCTTTTCCTGATCCGCCTTGCGTGGAGGGGCGGCGGACGAACTCCGCGGGATCGCGCGGCGGGCGCGGGGCGGGCTCCTCGGCGGGGTGCCCGACCGCGATCGCCCCGAGCGGAAGCCAGCCCTCGGGCAGGTCGAGGACCTTGCGCACCACGTCGGCGCAGAACATCGTCGAGGAGATCCAGGCGCCGCCCAGGCCGTGCGCGGCGAGCGAGACGAGGAAGTTCTCGACGGCAGCGCCGCCCGCGACCAGGAACATGTCGCGCTCCGCTGACGAGCGCGCCGGGTCCGGGTAGGAGTGGGCCCCTCCGGACAGGTCGACGAACGGCAGCACGAGCGCCGGGCATCGTCGCAGGATGTCCCCGCGCGCCGTGCGCCGGGCGACGGCGTCGTCGTCGCGGCCATCGATCGAGCGCAGGTCATGGCGCCAGCGCTCGAGCATCGCGTCGAGGAGCGCCGTGCGCAGGGCCGGGTCGTCGATGATCGCGAAGCGCCACGGCGTCGAGTGGTGCGGCGCAGGCGCGGTCACGGCGTCGGCCACCGCGATGTCGAGGAGGCCGGGGTCGACCGGCCGGTCGGCGAACGCGCGCACGGTACGCCGCTGCCGCACGGCGTCACGGCGTCCCTCGGCGCGTGCCTCCGCGGTGCCCAGCCCGAAGAGATCCTCGCCCGGCGGGCGGACCATGGCGCGGGCGCCGGGACCGTCCTCCGCCGAGACCCAGCGCGCCAGGCCGCGCACGACCGCCACCGGCAGTCCGCGCGCCTTGCCCTTGACGAGGTCGGTGGCGGCCGCGGCCTCGTCGGCGATCGCGACGACGGTGGCCTCCATGGGACGGCCGACCGCGTCGGCGGTGCCGCGCAGGTCGTCGAGGACGACGAGCCCCGCTACGCCGATCGCGCAGTCGGTGAGCCCCTCCCGCCAGGGCCGACCGAGCGTGTCGGTGATGACCACGGCGAGCTCGCAGCCCAGGGCTTCGCCCAGTCGCCGGCGCAGCGTTCGCGCGGACGCGTCGGGATCGACGGGCAGGAGCAGGACCGTGCCGGCAGCGGCGTTGCTGGCATCGATGCCCGCGGCCGCCAGGACGATGCCGTGGTGCGTCCTCACGATGCGGGTCTCCCCGCGCGGGGTCGACTTCGTCGCGATGACGGCGGCAGTCTCGGCCTCCAGCGCCGCGTCCCGCGCGGCCAGCGGCACGGTGCGACCCTCCGCCTTGCTCACGACCTTGCTCGTGACGACGACGACGTCGCCGTCGCGCAGGCCGAGGGTGCCGTCGGGCCAGGACACCCGGCGCAGCAGCGGCGAGAGGAGGACGGCCAGGTCCTCGCCCGCCGCGACCTCCGGGATCCCGGGGACGACGGCGATCTGCAGCGCGGGGTCCATCGACTCAGGACCGCAGGCGCGCGGCGAGGTCGAGCGCGGCAGCGGCGATCGCGCGCGTGTCGTCCGGGGTCGACATCAGCAGCGGGCGGGCCTCGCAGGCGATTCCGAGCCGTGCCACAGTGTCGACGTCCCCCGCGTCCGCATCGTCGACGAGCCATCCGTCGAGGACGCCGCCCGCGTCGCGCGCCCCGTAGTGGGCCGCGACGGCCGCGGCCGACGTCTCCACGCCGAGCGCGGTCAGGCAGGCGTCGGCCATGCCCCGCACGGGGCGACCGCCGATGATCGGGGAGACGCCGACGACCGGTGCCGGCGTACGGCCCAGCGCCTCGCGGATCCCGGGGACCTGCAGGATCGTCCCGATCGACACCACCGGGTTCGACGGCGGCAGCACGACGGCGTCCGCGCCCTCGATGGCCTCGATGACCCCGGGTGCGGGCTTGGCATCGTCCACGCCGACGAGCACGAACGCGCGCGCGGGGATGCGTGCCTGATGGCGCACCCACCACTCCTGGAAGTGGATGGCGCGCTGAGTGCCCCCCTCCTCGTCCACGACGACGTGGGTCTCCGCCCGTTCGTCGCTCATGGGGAGCAGGCGTACGCCGGGCGCCCACCGCAGGCACAGCGCCTCGGTGACGGCGGAGAGCGGATAGCCGGCGGCGAGCAACTGGGTCCGCACGAGGTGCGTAGCGATATCGCGATCGCCGAGGCCGAACCACGAGGGCTCCATGCCGTAGGCGGCGAGCTCATCCTTGACCGTGAAGGTCTCGTCCTGACGGCCCCAGCCCCGCTCCTCGGAGATGCCGCCGCCGAGGGTGTACATGACGGTGTCGAGGTCGGGGCAGACGCGCAGCCCGTGGATCCAGATGTCGTCGCCGGTGTTGCCGATGACGGTGATCTCGGCGTCGGGCGCGGCCGCGATGAGGCCGCGCAGGAACCGTGCGCCGCCGATCCCGCCGGCGAGCGCGGTGATGCGGGCGGGCGAGCCGGATTGCCGCATGCGCATAGAGTGGCACGGTGACATCCGGGCCCCGCGCGGGAGAGGTCTCCCGCGCCCTCGCGCGCGCCCGTCGAGGGGCGTCTCTCACGCCCGACGAGGCCGCGGCGCTCATGGCCGCACGGGGGGACGCTCTCCACGAGCTCCTGGGGATCGCCGGCGCGCTGCGCGACCGCGGCCTGGCGGAGGCCGGCCGCCCGGGCGTGGTGACGTACTCGCCCAAGGTCTTCATCCCGCTCACGCGCCTGTGCCGGGACCGCTGCCACTACTGCACGTTCGCCACGGTCCCGCATCGCGTCCCCGCGCCCTACCTGTCCCCGGACGAGGTCGTGGCGATCGCGCGCGCGGGGGCGGAGGCCGGATGCGCCGAGGCGCTGTTCACCCTGGGTGACCGACCTGAGGATCGCTGGCCGGCGGCACGGGCGTGGCTGGACGAAGCCGGCTACGACGACACGCTGGCGTACGTGCGGGCGATGTCCGTGCGCGTCCTGGAGGAGACCGGGCTGCTGCCCCATCTCAATCCCGGGGTCATGACCTGGGAGGAGATGCGCCGGCTGCGACCGGTCGCCCCGAGCATGGGCATGATGCTCGAGACGACCGCGGAGCGCCTGTGGTCGGAGCCGGGCGGTCCGCACTTCGGCAGCCCGGACAAGGAGCCGCGCGTGCGGCTTCGCGTCATCGAGGACGCCGGCCGCCTGTCGATCCCCTTCACGACCGGCATCCTCGTGGGGATCGGCGAGACGCCCGAGGAGCGCGCGGAGGCGCTGTTCGCGATCCGCTCGGCGCACCGCCGGCACCGGCACGTGCAGGAGGTCATCGTCCAGAACTTCCGCGCGAAGGACGACACGGCCATGCGCGGCACGGCCGACCTGGGACGCGAGGACTACCTTGCGACGCTCGCGACCGCACGCGTCATCCTCGGCCCCGGCATGCGCCTGCAGGCGCCGCCCAACCTCACCGATGCCGACGACCTCGCCGACCTGCTCGCGGCAGGGGTCGACGACTGGGGAGGTGTGAGCCCCCTCACGCCCGACCATGTCAATCCCGAGCGTCCGTGGCCCCACCTGGACGACCTGCGCGCCCGCACGCGTGCAGCGGGCTTCGACCTGAGGGCGCGCCTCACCGCGCATTCGTCCTACGTGCGCGCGGAGACCTGGATCGATCCGCGACTGTCCGCGCACGTCGCCGCCCTCGCCGGCCCCGACGGCCTGCTCGCTCCCGGCCGGAAGGCCCGCGGCCTGCCCTGGCAGGAGCCCGACGACGGGCAGGACGCCTACGCGGCCTTCGCGCGGCGGCAGGCCGGCGGGCGGGTCGACCTGCACGTCGCCATCGACGCGGAGGGACGTCGTTCGGATCGGCGCGAGGACTTCGAGGAGGTGTACGGCGACTGGGCCGAGGTACGCGAGCGGGTCGGCTCCTCGACGCCGGCCCGAGCGACCCTCCCCGCCGACGTGCGGGCCGCGCTCGACCTCGCGCACGCCGACCCTGCCGCGCTCGCCCGGCCCGAGCACCACGAGGCCGCGGTCGCGCTCATGAGCGCGGAGGGCCCCGCGCTCGAGGAGGTCGTGGCCCTCGCCGACGCGCTGCGCCGGGAGACGGTGGGCGACGAGGTCACGTACGTCGTCAACCGCAACATCAACTTCACCAACGTCTGCTACACCGGATGCCGCTTCTGTGCGTTCGCCCAGCGGGCCATGGACGTCGACGCGTACACGCTGTCCCTGGAAGAGGTATCCGCGCGGGTCCGCGACGCCGCGGCGGAAGGCGCCACCGAGATCTGCATGCAGGGCGGCATCCACCCCGATCTCCCGGGGACGGCGTACTTCGACCTCGCGCGCGCGGTGAAGTCCGCGGCCCCCGGGATCCACCTGCACGCCTTCAGTCCCATGGAGGTCGCCAACGGCGCCGCGCGCACAGGGCTCTCGCCGCGTGAGTGGCTCATCGCTGCGCGCGAGGCGGGCGTGGACTCGATCCCCGGCACCGCGGCCGAGATCCTCGACGACGACGTGCGCTGGATCCTCACGAAGGGCAAGCTGCCGGCGAGCGCGTGGATCGACATCGTGACGACCGCGCACGAAGTGGGCCTTCGCTCCAGCGCGACGATGATGTACGGGCATGTCGATCACCCGGGCCACTGGGTGGCGCACCTGAGCGTCCTGCGCGGCATCCAGGAGCGCACCGGCGGATTCACCGAGTTCGTCGGGCTGCCGTTCGTGCACCACAATGCGCCGCTGTACCTCGCGGGCGCTGCCCGACCCGGGCCCACGCCGCGGGACAACAGGGCCGTGCACGCGCTGGCGCGGATCATGCTGCACGGCGCGGTCGATCACGTGCAGTGCTCGTGGGTGAAGCTCGGCGACGAGGGCTGCCGCGCCATGCTGGCCGCGGGAGCCGACGACCTCGGGGGCACCCTCATGGAGGAGACCATCAGCCGGATGGCGGGCTCGGAGCACGGCTCCGCCAAGTCCGAGGAGGGCCTGCGCGACCTCATTCGCTCCGCCGGCCGCGTCCCCCGCCAGCGCACCACGCTCTACGGCCGGGTCCCCCAGGAGGCCGCCGACCGCACCCCGGGCTTGACGCCCGGCTCCCCGCCCTATGTAATAACACCGTTGTGATTCGGGGATCCGGGTCGCCGTCCGCCCCTGCGGTGCGGCCACCCCGAGCCCGAGGGGGTACCCGCCGGCCGTGGCCGCGGGAAGCGCGGTCGCAGGCCGCGAGGGAGGAGTGACCGCCGTGGGCGAACCCGTGCTGGTGCCGGTGACCACCGGGGAGGGCCTCGAGTGGCAGGAGCGTGCCCTATGCGCCCAGACCGATCCCGAGGCGTTCTTCCCCGAGAAGGGGGGCAGCACCCGCGAGGCCAAGCGCGTGTGCCTGTCCTGCGAGGTGCGCGGCGACTGCCTGGAGTACGCACTCGAACATGACGAGCGATTCGGCATCTGGGGCGGGCTGTCCGAGCGCGAACGCCGCCGGTTGAAGAAGCAGGCGGTCTGAGCGCGCACCACCGCGTCACCGCTGTCGTAGTTGCCCGGGACGGCGCGGTCTGGCTGCCCCACGTGCTCACGATGCTCGGGGGTCAGACCCGACACCCCGATTCCGTCGTCGGCGTCGATGCCGGCTCCGACGATGTCAGCCGCGACATCCTCGTCGAGTCCCTCGGTGCCGATCGCGTCGTGGACCTCGATCCCGACATGCCCGCCTCCTTCGGCGCGGCAGTGAACGCCGGGCTCGCGTCCGGCGTCCTGCGCAGCGACGCCGACGAGGCCTTCGATGTCGATGCCACCGAGTGGATCTGGCTCCTCCACGATGACGCGGCACCCGCCCCCGACGCCCTCGCGGCACTGCTCCGGAGCGCGGACGAGCACCCGCGGGCGGTCGTCCTCGGCCCGAAGGCCCGCGGGTGGCACGACCGGCGGCTCCTCCTCGAGGTGGGGTTCACCATCACCGGATCGGGGCGCCGCTACACCGGCCTGGAACGCCGCGAGCACGACCAGGGACAGCACGACCAGCGCAGCGAGGTCCACGCGGTGGGCACCGCGGGGATGCTGGTCCGTCGCGATGCCTGGGACGACCTGGGGGGCTTCGACCCGGCCCTGCCCCTCTACCGCGACGACCTGGACCTGTGCTGGCGCGCCTGGCGCGCGGGGCACGAGGTCCGGGTGGTTCCCGACGCGGTGGTCAACCACCGGGAGGCGTCGTACCACGGCCGGCGCGAGGGCTCGACGTCCCCGGCCCTCGGCTACCGCCTCGATCGCCGGTCGGGGATGCACGTGCTCCTCACCCACACGCCGACGTGGCGGCTCCCCTTCACGTACCTTCGACTGTCCCTCGACGCGCTCGTGCGCTCGCTCATCTTCGCCCTGGGCAAGGACGTCCGCCACGCGCGCGACGAGCTGTTCGCCCTCGGCGCGACCCTCGCGCACCCGGGTCGACTCCTCGCCTCGCGGCGATCCGCGCGCAGCACGTCGGTGCAGTCGTCCCGGGCGGCCGTGGGGGAGTTCCGTCCGCGGCTGCGCGCGCAGGCCCGCACCGCGCTCGAGGGAGTGGGCGGCATCATCACCTCGGGGCGGTCCGCGGACTCCGGAGCGGCCGGCGCCCTGGAGTCGGGACCGGTGTCGGACGACGTCGACTTCTTCGAGGATCCCGCCGGAGGATGGCTTCGCCGTACTCTCGCGCGTCCTGCCGTTTCCCTCACCCTCGCCCTCCTCGTGCTCGCGCTGGTGGCCGGGCGCACCCTGTGGTGGGGCGAGGGCGTCCTCTTCGGCGGCGCCCTGCTGCCCTCCCCCGAGGGTGCCGCCGACCTGTGGGCGACGTACACCAACGGATGGCACGACGTGGGCCCGGGCTCCACGACGCCGACCCCCCCGGCGTTCGCCCTGCTCGCCATCGTCGCGACCCTGCTGCTGGGCAAGGCACCCCTCGCCGTGGGCGCGCTCCTGCTCCTCGCCGTGCCCGCCGCGGCTCTCTCGGCGTGGTGGAGCCTGCGCGGCGTCGTCGTCCACGCCCTGCCGCGCGCGTGGGCCGCGGTGACCTGGGCCCTCCTCCCCGCCGTGACCGGCGGCCTCGCCGGCGGCCTGCTGGGGACCCTGGGGGCGGCGATCCTCCTGCCGCCCACCGTGCGTGCCGTCGTGCGCGTCCTCGGCTACGGCAGCCCGCCGCTGCGGCCCTGGTCGGGGCGCACCGTGTGGTGGGCGGCCCTGCTCGTGGCCGCGTCCGCCGCCTGCGTTCCGCTCATCTGGGTCTTCGTCGTGATCGCCGTCATCGCCGCGATCGTCGCCGCTGTCGTCATGGATCGCGATGCCGCACGCCGGGACGACGTGGCACCCGCCGGCTCTCCGCGTCCGCTCGGTTCACTGGCGCTGCGAGGCGCCGGGCTCGCGCTCGTGCCGCTGGTGCTCCTCCTGCCCTGGTCCCTGCACGTGCTGGCCCAGCCGGCCCTGCTGCTCTCCCAGCCGGGGCTCATCGACGGCCGACTCGCGGTGCCCGCGGCCAGCGTCCTCGACCTGCTCCTGCTGCAGCCCGGGGGCCCGGCGGCCATGCCGGCGTGGATCGGTGCGGCTCTCGTCATCGCCGCGCTGCTCGGACTGCTGAGGCCCGACCGGCGAGCGGCCGCCCTCGTCGCCTGGGGGGTCGGCGGTCTCGCGCTTCTCGTGGGCATCCTCATGCTGGTCGTGCGCGTGGAGGTGCCGGGCATCGCGGAGCCGCAGCCGCTCTGGCCCGGGGTGCCCACACTCATCCTCGGCGGCGCGCTCATCACCGCGGCGGTGCTCGCCGCCGACGGGCTCCGGGACGTCCTCCAGTCGTCGAGCTTCGACTTCGTGCGCACGCCGATCGCGTACGTCGTCCCCTGGATCGCGATCCTCGCCCCGCTGCTGTGGGCGGTGTGGTGGGTGGTCCCGGGAGCCGCCGATCCCGTGCGGAGGGGGCAGCCCGACGTGCTCCCCCCGTTCGTGGCGGCGGAGGCCGTGGGCCCGCAGGCCCCGCGCACCCTGCTGCTGCGCGTCGATCCGACGGGCGGCACGTCGTACACCCTGGTCAACGGCGCCGGGCTCCGCCTCGGCGACGCCGACACCGCGCCGCCCACCTCCGTCTGGGATCCGGTCGACGACCTCGTCTCCGGACTCGTCTCCGGCCGCGGCGGAGCCGAGGTCGCCGGCCTCGCGCGCTACGCCGTGCGCTACGTCGTGCTCGACAGCGCGGACACCTCGGCGGCGCTCGTGCGCACGCTCGACGCCGTGCCCGGACTCCGGCGCCTCGCGGGCCAGGGCAACGAGGTCCTGTGGAAGGTCGAGGAGCCGACCGCCCGGGTGCTGCAGGCGGATGCGGAGGATCCTCCCGCGCTCACCGCGATCCCGGTCGAGGACCTCGCCTCGGCGGATCCGCTCGTGAGCGCGACACTGCCGGAGGGAGGGCCGAGCCGGATCCTGCTGTCGCAGACGGCGGACGGGCCGTGGTTCGCGACGGTCGGCAACCAGGCCCTCTCCGCGCAGGTCGTCGACGGGCTGCAGGAGTTCGAGGTGCCCGCGGGCATCGAGGCGGGCAGCGCGATCACCCTCGGCGTCGACGACTCCGCACGCGGTCGTTGGCTCATCGCCCAGCTCGTGGCCGTGCTCGTCGTCATCGTGCTCGCGCTTCCCGCGCGACGCCGTATCACCGACGACGACGTGGCGGACATCGACCCGGACGAGGACGACATCGACGCGCTGGCCGCTGACGGGATCCTGGCGACGGACGAGGCGGAGGTGACGCGGTGAGCGACGACCCCACGGGCGAGCCCGCCGAGGACGCAGCCGTGACCCCCGAGGATGCCTCCCTCGCGGATGCCGCTCCGTCGGCGACCGATCGGGTGCGCGGCCGCCGCGATCGAGAGCGTCGCCGTCGCGAGCGACCGCGCCGCGCGCGTTCGGAGGAGGCCGCGCCTGCGGACGGGCGCGGGCCGCTGAGCATCGTCATCGTCACGGCCGTGGGCATCGCGCTGGTCGCGCTGGGCAGCCTCCTGCCGCGAGGCGCCGCGGTCGAGCCTGCCGCGGCCGTCCAGCAGCCCGTCGACTCCTCCACCACGGTGTGCCCGGAGCCGGGGGCGGTCGATGGGGCGGTGACCACGTCGACGGTGACGGTCATTCCCGGGCTGGAGGGCCAGGACCGGGAGGGCGCGGCCGAGGTGACCTACCTCCGGGGGCCCGATGAGACCGAACGCAGCGAGCCCGAGATCGTCATCGAGGCGCCGGGGGACAGCGGCCAAGTGGTCGCCGACGCCCGGCGGCTGCCCCCGCTGACCGCGCGGACGGTGGGATCCCTCGCCCCGGGCCTGGTGTCGACGGAGTCGACCCTGGACACGTCCGATAGCGGACGCGGGCTGTCGAGCACCGCGTGCCTGGGTCCGGACACCTCCTGGTGGTTCGTCGGCAGCGGCTCGACGGCGGGGCGGGAGTCCAACCTCGTCCTCGTCAACCCCGAGTCCACGCCGGCGGAACTCGACGTCACCATCGCGGGCCCCGAGGGGCTGCTGGTCACCCCGGCGCTGCGCGGGCTGGTGCTGGAGGCGAACGCGCGCACCGTCGTGCGGCTCACCCGCGAGGCGCCGCGTCTCCCCGCTGCCGTGTGGCATGTCTCGGTGCGATCCGGGCGCGTCGTCGCCGCGGTGCAGGACACCGAGATCGAGGGATACGTCCCGCGCGGCGACGACTGGATCCCGCCGGCGGCCGATCCGTCGACGCGGGTGCTCGTCCCGGGCATCATCCCCGGACGCAGTGATCGGCAGCTGATCCTGCACGCTCCCGGCGAAGTGGACGCCACGGTGCGCGTGCGCCTGGTCACCGAGGGCGGGTCCTACGTCCCGACGGCCCTGTCGCAGATCGACGTTCCGGCCGGCACCGTCGTGACGGCGTCCCTCACGGAGGCGCTCGACGGACAGGCCGCCACCTTGGACCTGTCCTCCGACGTCCCCATCGTCGCGGGAGTGCGGCAGCGGCATTCGGGGGTGGGCGCCACGGACTTCGCCCTCAACGAGGTGTCCTTCGCCGCCGGTGCGGTCCCGGTGGGGACCGTGGCGGGCGTCACCGGGCTTCCCACCGCCGCCGGGACCAGCGTCACGCTGTGGATCACCGCCCCCGGGGAGCCGCTCACCGCACCGGGAACGGCCCCACCCATGCCCGTGGGCATGGACGACACCGGGGGAGCGCCGGCGTCATCGACTCCGCTGGGGCCCGATGACACGATGGCCGGGTCCTCCGACGACACGATGGGCGGGTCCGCCGACGACACCCCCGCTGCGTCGGGATCCCGCACGCCGGTGCGCGTGACGGTGCAGGTCCTCCCCGCTGGCGCCGCGGCCCTCGAGCCGATCACCGTGGAGGTGCTGCCCGGGCGCGTCGTCGAAGTGCGCATCCCGCGCCCCCGGGGGGCCGATTGGTTCACCGCGGTCGTGCGTCCTGAGGGGGGCGAGGTCCTCATCGCCCATCGCGTTGCGGTGCGGGATCCCTCCGGATCCCTCATCACCGGCTTCCCCTGGCGCCCCCTGCGCACGACCGTCGGGGTCCTCCCCGCAGTAGAGGACATCGGCATCGCCGTGCCGCCGCCGGCCAACCCCTGACGGGTTCGGCGCGCCTCATACGGCGCTGACATCCGGCCCGGTACCGTCGCCGTCGTGGGAGACGGCCATCACGCATCGCCGTCGGGTCGGCCGAGCCGTCCCGCGTCTCGGAGGTGCTCGCGCCCCTCGTGCGATCGCCCGTCGATGTCGACCCTCACCTACGTCTACGCGGACTCCGTGGCGGTCCTCGGCCCGCTGGCGACGACCCCGGAGCCGCACAGCTACGACCTGTGCGAGCTGCATGCGCAGCGCCTCACCGCTCCGCGCGGCTGGGAGCTGGTCCGGCTGGAGCTCGGTCCCGGCGACCTGGGTCCCAGCAATGACGACCTCGAGGCCCTCGCCAACGCGGTGCGGGAAGTCGGGCGTGGCTCCCGAGACCGGAGCGAGGCTGACGTCGCGGGGACACTCTTCGACGACGAGGACGATCGCCTGCCCGGTGCCGTGGGAGCGGAGGGACTGCGCCGGCACCTGTGGGCGCTGCCGTCCGCGTCCGGTGATGCCGCCCGGCGGACCGGCGCCCCGCCCGAGGCGTGACCTTGCCCGACGACGGTCCGGGCTCTCCCGGCCGGCCTGCGAGCGCGTGGACCCTGGCCCGGCTCGCCCCGGTCATCAAGGCCTACGACGTGCGCGGCGTGGTGCCCGACCAGTGGGATGCCTCGCTCGCCCGTGAGATCGGTGCCGCTGCCGTCGAGGTTCTCGGGGTGCGCGCAGAGGATGGCGGACCGGGCGCGATCGTGATCGGGCAGGACATGCGTCCCAGCGGCGAGGAACTCGTGGAGGCGTTCGCGGACGGGGTCACGTCACGGGGCTGCGACGTGATCCGGATCGGACTGTCGAGCACCGACGGCCTCTACTTCGCCTCCGGGGCGCTCGGCCTTCCCGGCGCGATGTTCACGGCGAGCCACAACCCGGCGCGCTACAACGGCATCAAGCTCTGCCGGGCGAATGCCGCCCCGGTCGGGGAGGAGACCGGGCTGCGCGACATCCGCGATCTCGTCGCGTCCGGCCTCACGCCGCCCCGGTCAGGCCGGGGAACGGTGAGCGAGCGCGACATGCTGGGCCCGTATGCGGAGTACCTCCGCGGTCTCGTCGACCTGCGGGGTGGCCGCCCCCTGCGCGTCGTGGTCGATGCCGGGAATGGCATGGCGGGCCTCACCGTCCCCGCCGTACTCGGGCGCGCGGCGGGGCTGGAGTCGCTGCCCCTGGACGTCCTCCCGATGTACTTCGAGCTCGACGGCACGTTCCCCCACCACGAGGCAAACCCGATCGAGCCCGAGAACCTCCGCGACCTGCAGGAGGCCGTGGTGCGCACGGGGGCGGACCTCGGACTCGCCTTCGACGGAGACGCCGATCGATGCTTCGTCGTCGACGAGCAGGGGCGTGCCGTCACGCCGTCCGCCATCACGGCCCTCATCGCCGCGCGCGAGCTCGCCCGCGAGCCGGGGGCGACGATCATCCACAACTGCATCACCTCGCGCGCCGTCCCGGAGGTGATCGCGGAGAGCGGGGGCGTCGCCGTGCGCACCCGCGTCGGGCATTCCTTCATCAAGGCGCGCATGGCCGAGACCGGCGCGGTGTTCGGGGGCGAGCACTCGGGCCACTTCTACTTCGCGGACTTCTGGCGCGCGGACTCGGGGATGCTCGCGGCCCTCCACGTGCTCGCCGCACTCGGCGAGTCCCCCGCGGGTACCTCACTGTCCCACCTGCTCGCCCCCTACGACCGCTACGTGGCGAGCGGGGAGATCAACTCCGAGGTGGCCGACGTCGCCGCTGCGGCCGCCGACGTCCGGGGCGCCTTCGCCGGTCGGGATGGCGTCGAGCTCGACGATCTCGACGGGCTCACGGTGAGCGCTCCCTCGTGGTGGTTCAACCTGAGGCCCAGCAATACCGAACCCCTGCTCCGGCTCAATGTCGAGGCAGTGGATGCTGGCACCATGGAGGCCGTGCGCGACGAGGTGCTGGCCCTGGTGAGAGGGGGATCGCGATGAGCGGCGCGCTGGGACTCGACCCGGTCCTGCTGGAGGTCCTCGCCTGCCCGTGCGAGGAGCATGCGCCCGTGCGCCCCGACGTCGAGCGCGGGCTCCTCGTGTGCACCGCGTGCGGCCGGGGCTTCCCCGTCCGCGACGGCATCCCCGTGATGCTGCTCGACGAGGCGATCCCGCCGCAGGGCTGACGTGCACGTCGTCGAAGGCGCGCTCAAGGAGTACGACTGGGGGGTCGTCGACGGCCTCGCCCGATGGCACGGGCGCGCGACGGGGCGGCCGCAGGCGGAACTCTGGTTCGGATCCCACCCGGCGGGACCGGCGGTCGTGGTCGAGGGGGAGGATCGCGGAAGGTCGCTCGCCGATCTTTCGGCCTACGCCGGCATGCCGATGGTCAAGCTTCTCGCCGCCTCGACACCGCTGTCCCTGCAGGTGCATCCGGATCGCGCACGCGCGGAGGCCGGGTGGCGCGTCCAGCAGGGCGCACCGTCGGCGGAGTGGCTCTACTCCGACGCTGCGGAGAAGTCCGAGATGCTGTGCGCGATCGCGTCCTTCGACGCACACGCCGGCTGGCGCGACCCCGCGGCCGCGGCCGACGTCCTGGCCCGCGCGGGCGCGCCGTTGGCGATCACCGCGGCCGTCTCCGCCGGGGACCACCCCGCAGCGGTACGGATGCTGCTCTCCCTCGAGCCGTCGGTGAGCGCACCCATCGCCCGGCGACTGGTCGCCTCGGCGACGGCGGCAGGCTGGCCGGCCGATGCGGTGTCGGCCCTGGCCCGGGTGGCCGCGACCCATCCCGACGATCCCGGTGTCCTCGTCACGGTCCTGCTCGACCACGTGCTGCTCGCCCCCGGACAGGCGCTCACGGTCCCGGCCGGAGTAGTCCACTCCTACGTGTACGGGCTCGGGGTCGAGGTCATGACCTCGTCGGACAACGTGCTCAGGCTCGGTCTCACGTCCAAGCCGGTCGCCCCCGACGAGGCGCTCGCGGCCGTGCGCGAAGACCGTCGCCCCGCGGTGGTCGAGGCCTTCACCGGCGACGTCCTCGGGTCGCCCGATCTGCCCTTCGCGCTCACGTTCGCCGATCGCCCGCTGGCACAGGCACCCGGCGCGTACCGGATCGTCCTCGCCCTCGCCGGGGAGGTGGACGCGACCTGCGACTCGACGGCCGCGGTGCTGCCCGAAGGCCGCGCCCTCGTGCTCCTGCCCGACGACGGCGAGGTCCGCGTCGAGCCTTCGGGCACGGCCATCGTCGTGCGGGGCTCTCAGCCGCCCGGGTAGGCGGGACTGGAGCCGCGATACGCGGGGCGCCAGCCGGTGCCGGCGTTGTCATAGAGGGTGCCGTCGGTTCCCTGCACCAACGTGGGATATCCCGGTGCGGCGGCCACGCGCTCGGCCAGCTGGGGGCCGCCGAGCGGCTCCAGGGTGGCGCGGGTGAGGTTGATCTCGTACACCTGGATCTCCTCGGCGCCGTTCGACGCGAGCATCACCAGCCGGTCCGAGCCTGCCCAGGCGACGTCGACGACGCTGGCCAGGCGGTTCTCCACGCGCACGGGGGACTGGAGCTGAGCCGAACCCTCGCGCAGTACGACGACGGCCAGCATGACGAAGGTGCGCGGACCGCGTCGCACGATGAGCGCAGCGCGGGTTCCGTCGCGGCTGATCGAGATGGATTCGACCGTCGCGCGCCGGGAGAGTCCGTCGATGGGAACCTCGACGATGGCGCCGTCGTCGCGGACTTCGCGGACGATCCCGTCGGCCCCCACCACCCAGGCGCTCGTCCCGCCGCCGAATGAGGGCCGGGACTGGCCGGCCTCGGGGATGACCTCGTTCAGTTGCTGACCGGCGGCGAGAGGCCCGACCCAGAGGGCACCCGCCGTGTCGAGTCCGGCGATGCGCGCGCCGTCGAGGGAGATGGCGATCCCATCGAGCGGAGGCAGGGCCAGCCCCGCGGCCCCGGGCACGGCGCGAGGCGTCTGCTCGTCCAGGATGACCGCGCGACCGGCGACGACGGCGTACGGCGCGGTGTTGGCGGGCATCTGGTTGGGGTCGAACGTCGGCCAGGCATCCATGGGCTGGGGGTTGCCCACGCCGGGGACCGGGAACACCTGCCCGCCGGCGTTGAGGTCCACCGACCGGACGCCGGGCACCTGGCGCAGGGTCCAGACCACCTGCGCCGACAGGGCTCGCCGCGTCGCGCCGTCGGTGATGAGGGCGGAGGCATCGAGGTCGACGCGGGCCACCCCCTCGACGACCGGCACGGCGTCGACGGCGAGCTCGGTCCCGTCGGGGAGCGCGGTGCGCACGCCGGGGGCCAGCCACTGCGAGGGGCCCGCGGTGAGCGCGCGCATGAGCGAGGTGGACAGCCCGGGCCCGTCCACGGGGATGAGGCGGGGGTCGGGCACCAGCGTGGTGAACGTGGGATCGAGGAAGTACACGGGATAGGAGCGGAAGGCCCGCTCCACATCGGACCGCGAGAGCAGCAGGCCCGTGGGCGGGTCGGCGATGCGCCACTGGCCGTCGATGAGGTCGAGGACGAACGCGTCGGTGATGACGCGGCCCGGCGGGGACACCTCGTAGCGGCCCTCGCTCGTGATGGCGCCCACCTGCGTCGCGGTCATGTCGACCGCGGAGGGGCCGTTGGCGGCCAGCGTCGGGACGCCGTCGTACACGATGGTGCCCGTCGACGGATCCCATGACCCTGCCGCGAGGGGGGAGAGGTACTCGCGCGCGACGGCATGGTCATCCTCGAACGACGCCGAGGCCTGGATGAAGCCCGACACGATCTCCACGGGCGTCATGCCGGATTCCGGAGGCCGGGCGATGGCGCGCACCACGGAGTCCGGCTGCGCGACGTCGACCTGCTCGCCCTGGACGATCGGCCCGCTCGTGGGCATCGAAGCGCAGGCGGCGAGGAGCGCGGCGATGAGCGGACCGGCGACGATGCGGGCGGCGAGGCCGGGCGAGATCACCGTGCTTCTCCCGCGGGGGATGCCCCGGACGCGGCCGAGGCCAGCGCCGCGTCGTCGGAGACGGGATCGTCGGGGGAGGCCTCGTCCCCGGGAATGGCGTCGGGCAGGGCCAGCGGGGAGTGGGCGACGTTGACGTCCGCGCGCCGGGGGAGGGTGAGGAGGAAGGCGGCTCCGTCGCCGGGGTGCCCCCAGGCCTCGAGGCGCCCCGCGTGGAGGCGGGTGTCCTCGAGGGCGATCGACAGGCCCAAGCCGGTCCCGCCCGTCTGGCGGGCGCGGGCGGGATCGGCGCGCCAGAAGCGGTCGAAGACGTGCTCGA
>CAIVWG010000241.1 GCA_903909555.1 uncultured bacterium
CAGCCGGCCCCACTTCCCGCGCGCGGGGTCGACCTCCTCGTAGTTCATCGTCGAGCTGAGGCCGCCGGGGGAGTTCACCCGGCTCACCTGCCCGGTCTCCGGCGCGAGGTAGGTGAAGTCCGTGGCCGGCTCGGACTCCGACCCGGAGTAGGTGTCGTTGCTCTCCGTGCGGGTGCGGTTGTTGAAGCCGGGCGTGACCTGGGCGCTGGGGATGGGCTGCGGGGTCTTGCCCAGCATGCTCGCCTTGACCGCGACGGAGCCGCTCGAGCCGCCGCGGGTCACCTCGAGCGTGACGTGCTTCGGCCCGGTCGGCAGGCCCTTAATGGTGCAGGTGTCCGTGCAGGGCTGGCCCTCGACGATGAGGCGCACCTCGGCGTCGGAACTTGACGTGACCTCGAACGTCCACCCGGTGTCGTCGCGGGCCGCCTCATCCTCGGCCTTGTCGGGCGTCCAGATGCCGGATGCGATCGCCGACATCGGGGACGGCAGGCCCTGCCACTCCACGGCGAGCCCGCGCCGGCCGACGGGCTTCCAGTAGTCGGCGTGGGACGCACCGGTGAAGCCCCCCGCGTCGAAGCGGGTGACGGCCATGCCCTCGTACTGCTCGTCCTGCCCATTCGTGCGGCGGGTGTCGTAGCTGACGTCGACCTTGGTGCCGGTGCTCTGGCGCCCGGGCAGGATCGGGCCGGCCTGGCTCACCACGTTGCCGAAGTCGTCGTACGTGACCGAGGTCTCCAGGCCGCGGGAGTCGATCGAGGTCGTGACCTTGTCCTGGGTGCGCGACCTCACGGTGAGGCTGGCGGCGTCGGAGTAGCGAGACGCCTGGAGCGTGTCCGGCTCGACCCAGGCCGTGTTGGCCATGGCGTAGCCCGCGGCGGTGCCCCTCACCACGCTCTGGACGGGGCTGCCGGCGCGCAGGACGACCTCGTTGATGGCGGGAGGCTGCAGGGTCTGGGTGAGAACGGCGGTGCCGGGGGTCGAGGGGGCCTCGGCGATGGTGCGGACGCGTCCCAGGGAGTCGTAGGTCACGCGCGCCACCGCGCCCTTGGCCGCCTCGGACACCGTCGCGGACCGATTGGCGAGCGTCGCCCGCGCCGCGACGATGCGCCCGACGGAGTCCCACCCGAGCGTGGTGCCGGTGTTGCCGGGGTCCTTGACGAGCGCGATCTGCGGCTGGTCGAGCCCGTCGGCGACGTAGCCGACCTCGGTGCTCGTGCCGTCGGGGTAGGCGATGCGGCACAGCAGTCCCGCAGGAGTAGAGGCGAAGCCGGCCCACGCGGAGGCAGGGCAGGTGCCCTGGCCGGCGTAGGTGAGGGAGATGGTGCGCCCGATGCCGTTGGTCACCGCCTCGAGGCGGCCCTCCTGCCAGCGCAGGCTGGCCACGGGCTGGCCGCGGCTCACCACGCTCACGGCGTGCCCGCCCTCGAAGCGAGTGACGACGCCGGAGGAGTCGGTGAAGAGCCACGCGTTGGAGCCGTCGCCGCGCGGGCATAGGGACAGGGTGCTGCGGTAGCCGGGCACGTCGCCGCCGCCGAAGACCTGCTCGTACACGCCCCACTGGTTGCGCAGGAACGTCTGCGTCATGCCGTTCCAGCCGCGCAGCATCACCGACTCGGGCGACTTGTCGGCGAGGACCGCCGAGCGGCAGGTGTCAGGCTCGGGCTCGGCAGCGGCCAGGGGGGGCACGGGGTCGTCGACGATGGGGGCGCCAGGCGAGTACGCGATGGCCCCCTCGCTCACGACCCCGACGCGCACCTGGCGCGCACCCGGAGAGACGCGAACAGTGCGATCCACGTTCGGCATCGCGAAGTCCAGCGGTGCGCTGGCGACACGCTGCCAACGAGCCTTGCCGTTGCGCGAGACGAGCTCGTCGATGACGAAGCGGCTGGGCTTCTCCCGGCCGGCGAGGTCGTAGGCGAACGACACCTCCACGCGATCGCGCGCGACGCGATCGGCCACGGGGCGCCCCGGCGGGATGAGGGCCTTGGTGCGCTGACCCGCCTCCTCGATCGCCATCCAGGGAGAGCCGGAGTTCACGGCGTACTGCCAGCCGGCGGGCAGGCCCGGGTCGGCCTGCTGCGATCCCTTCCAGCGCAGTCCCACGGCGATGCCGGGGGCGGGGCCGATGAGCGAGGGGGACTCCCAGGCCCAGGTGAGCTCGCCCGTGGCTACGGTCGCGGTGAGGCCGCCCGCGGATGTCGTGGGGCCGGCGGGATCGACCGAGCCGCGCACCGAGAAGCGGCCCGCCTCGACCCACCGGCCTTCGGGGTCGCGGATCCACACGACGTAACCGTGACCGTTGATGAGGGTCTCCGTGATGCGACCCCATCCCGCCTTCACCGTGCCCTCCCAGACATGGCCGAACGAGATGTCGGTGATCTCCTTGGGATCGAGGCCGCGGCCGCGGGAGGCGTCGTACACGCGAGCGCGGTACTCCGCGGGATCGTCCTTGAGTTGCTTGAGGAACAGCCACGGTGCATCGCCGGAGGACGCGGGAGGACCGGGAACCGTGGCGAGCGCCTCGGGCAGTCGGGGCACCGCCGGCCCGTCGCCCGTGACCGTGGGGATCGGCCCGGCCTTCTCGATGCCGGGGATCTCCGCGGCCGGAGCCGCGTCGGGCGCGACCGGATCGGCTGCGGGCCGTGGCGCGCCCTCCGCGGGTGCCGCGGTGACCAGCACGGCGAATGCCGCGATGGCCGCGACCGGGGCCGCCCAGCGGCCGGACCCGCGACCTCGCATCATCGGGGCACCCGCATCAGTACGGGCTCCACATGCCCTCCTTCGCGGCGAACTCCTTGAACGCCAGCTCTCGGGGCACGCTCGTATCCGCGTAGCCGACCCCCGGGATCCACTCGTGGCCCAGCCACTTCTGGTTCGGGATGCCGCCCACGCCCTGGGTGGGGCCCGAGAACGGGTTCAGCGAGAGGCGATTGGCCCGCACGATGGGCTCGTTGGAGATCGGCACGACGCCGGGGTTGGCCGCATCCCACTTCTGCCAGACCTCGAACTGCAGGTCGTTCATGATGGGCTCTCGCCCCTTGGTCTTGTCGAGCTTCGCCCAGAAGGCCTTCTTCTGCGAGGCCACGCTCGGGCCCCGGGCGAGGCGGTAGCTCCCCCAGGTGAGCCCCGCGCCTGCCGCCGCGCCCAGGATCGCCGCTCCCACCTGGATTCCGACGTCGTCGGTCATCCCCTGCGCGGCAAGGAAGCCGGTCGCGGCCCCCGTGACGGTCGCGATGGCTCCCGAGATGAACGCAGCCGTGCGCGCCTTGACCGTGCCGGAGATCGCGCCCCCGGCACCTGCCGCGAGGAGACTGACGATGCCGAGGAAGATCGGGGCGACGACGTTCGTCATGACGTCCTGCTGCTCATGGCCGTCAGGATCATGCGTGTTGATCGGGTCGCCGCTGGTGTAGGAGTAGGAATTGTTGGCGGCCTCCGGGTCGGGGTCGGGCGCGAGGAACTGCCCCAGCAGCGGGCTGTAGCCGCGTGCCCCGATGAGGGTGATGCTGCTCGCGCCCGCGAGCGTCTCCTGCCCCATCGCGGACTTCCACCCGTACGACGGCAGTGCCGACGGTGCCGGCTCCGGGCCGAGCGGCTCGCCGTAGGGCCCGTACGCCACGGCGAGGCCGGCGGGCTCCGGGGACTCGCCGGAGCCGAGGGCCAGCGAGGGTACGTCGATGCTCACCAGGGCGCTGCCGTCGACACCGGAGATGGTGAGGGTCGCGCCCGAGCCGGGTGCGGTGGTCACCCGTGCTCCGCCGGGCAGGGGGTACTGCACGGAAGACGTGCCGGTCACCGCGCCGTCGACGACGGCCAGCCGGAAGGGCCCGGCGTAGCGGATAGTGCTCTGCGCATCACCGGCGCGCACCGTCTTGTCGAGGATCTGCGATCCGTAGGTGTCCAGCGTCGTGGCCACCAGGCCGGAGCCGTCGGCGGCGATCTCGTGCACCTTGACGAGCTGGGTGCCGTAGGTCCACTCGAGGGCCAGCGCCCGCGGTCCGCTGATCCCGGTGATGCGGCCGAAGGCGTCGTACTCGATCTCGGCCCGGCCGTCGCCGGCGATCGCCGGGTCGGTCGTGGAAACCGCCCGCCCCAGCGCGTCGTAGCAGGTCGCGTAGGCGATGCCGCCGCGCGAACCCGACGTGCGCAGGGAGTCCAGGCCGGCGCCGGAGTAGCCGGCCGGGCACGAGGACGACTGGGCGCCGTAGCCGTAGTCCAGGACGGTCTTGGCCGCGCCGCGGGTGGAGATCGCGGCGCTCGCCAGCCGGCCGGCGGCGTCGTAGGAGTAGGTGCGGCTGCGGGCCAGCGCCTGTGAGCCGATGACCTCGGTCACGCGGCCCTCGATGCGGCCGAAGGCCGAGCGTGAGACCCCGTCGATCACGGCGGTGAAGCGCTCGTCCTTGGTGCGCACGGTCATCTGCTCGGCAGCGCCGGTGCCGGAGTACGTGAACGACGCGCGCACGCCGTCGGGGTACACCGCCGACGCCAGCCGCCCGGTCTGATCGTCGTAGGCCAGCGTCGCCGCGGTCACGCCGTTCACGGTGAGCGAGGACAGCTGGGCGTCGCGCGAGCTGTAGGCGAACGCGAAGCGCAGCGGGGAGCCCGCTCCCGCCGGCGGGGTGATGACGCGCGAGGTCGGGTTGCCGAGGACGTCGTAGGCCGAGTCCGTCACTGTGCCGGCGAAGTCCGTCGCGGACACCTCTCGGCCGGCGAGGTCCATGGTGCGGGTGCTCACGACCGACGCTCCGGGGTTGACCGGCGCCGCCGGGCCATGGGTGATGGCCACGCTGGTGACGCGCGCGTCCCCGCCCACGGCGTGGTCGATCTCGGTGCGCTCCACGAGGGCGCCCTCGGTGTCGTACGTCGCCGCGGACAGCTGGGCGCCGGCGTCGTCGTAGGACATGCAGGTGGTCTGCGTCGCTCCGGCCTCGCCGATGACGACTCCGGCGATCTCGCGGCCGCGGATGTCGTAGTACATCGTCATGGCGGTGCCGTCAGGGCGGCGAATGGTCTTGGCCTGCCCGGATGCCACGGCCTGGCCGGTGCACGGGCTCGGCAGCGTGACCGCGCCCGCGCTGGGCCAGTACTCCGTGGTCTGGACGCGACCGCCGGGAGACGTCTTCGTGGTCATGCGCCCCCACGCGCCGGCCTGCGGGTCGACGCCCTCGTAGGCCATG
>CAIVWG010000242.1 GCA_903909555.1 uncultured bacterium
ACGTCGGCCTGCTCCTCCGTGGCACGAAGCGCGAGGACGTCGAGCGCGGCCAGGTGGTCTGCAAGCCTGGCTCGATCACCCCGCACACCGAGTTCGAGGCCCAGGTCTACATCCTGAGCAAGGACGAGGGCGGCCGTCACACGCCGTTCTTCGACAACTACCGCCCGCAGTTCTACTTCCGGACCACGGACGTGACGGGCGTCGTGCACCTGCCCGAGGGCAAGGACATGGTCATGCCGGGTGACAACACCGAGATGAAGGTGGACCTCATCCAGCCCATCGCCATGGAGGACGGCCTGCGCTTCGCGATCCGCGAGGGCGGCCGGACCGTCGGCGCCGGACGCGTCACCAAGATCATCAAGTAGGACCTGCCCTTCGGGGGCGGCCGAGCGGCCGCCCCCGAAGGACGGGCCCACGAAAGACCAGCAGCGGCACCCAGACCGAAGGACGGCGAAGCCACCATGGCGGGACAGAAGATCCGAATCAGGCTCAAGGCCTACGACCACGAGGTCATCGACTCCTCGGCGCGCAAGATCGTCGACACGGTGACGCGTACGGGCGCGCAGGTCGCGGGCCCGGTGCCGCTGCCGACCGAGAAGAACATCTACTGCGTGATCCGGTCGCCGCACAAGTACAAGGACAGTCGGGAGCACTTCGAGATGCGCACGCACAAGAGGCTCATCGACATCCTGGACCCCACCCCCAAGACCGTCGACTCGCTCATGAGGCTGGACCTGCCTGCTGGCGTCGACATCGAGATCAAGCTGTAGAGGGATAGCGATCATGTCGAGGACCGTGAAGGGAGTGCTGGGCGAGAAGCTCGGCATGACCCAGGTATGGGACGAGAACAACCGCGTCGTCCCCGTCACCGTCGTGAAGGCGGGCCCCTGCGTTGTCACGCAGGTGCGCACCCCGGACAGCGACGGGTACTCAGCCGTCCAGATCGGCTTCGGGGCGATCGACCCGCGCAAGGTCACCAAGCCGGCCGCGGGTCACTTCGCCAAGGCCGGCGTGGCACCCCGCCGCCATCTCATCGAGCTCCGCACCGACGATGCGACCGAGTACGCCGTCGGCCAGGAGGTGGGCGCGGAGGCCTTCGCTGCGGGCGAGGTCGTGGACGTGACGGGGACCTCGAAGGGCAAGGGCTTCGCCGGCGTCATGAAGCGCCACGGGTTCTCGGGCGTGGGCGCCTCTCACGGTGCGCACCGCAACCACCGCAAGCCCGGCTCCATCGGCGCCTGCGCCACCCCCTCGCGCGTCTTCAAGGGCCTGCGCATGGCGGGCCGGATGGGGTCGCAGCGCCACACGACCCAGGGGCTCACCGTCCATGCCGTGGACGCCGATCGCGGCCTCATCCTCATCAAGGGCGCCGTGCCCGGGCCCAAGGGCGGCCTCGTGCTCGTCCGCTCGACCTCCAAGGCGGTGAGCTCATGACGACGATCGACGTGGTCGACAGCGCCGGCAAGAAGTCAGGCACCGTGGACCTTCCGGCCGAGATCTTCGATGTCCAGGTCAACGTCCCCCTCATTCACCAGGTGGTCGTCGCACAGTTGGCGGCGGCCCGCCAGGGGACCCACGACACCAAGACCCGTGGCGAGGTGAGCGGCGGCGGCAAGAAGCCGTACAAGCAGAAGGGCACCGGCCGGGCTCGTCAGGGCTCGACGCGTGCCCCGCAGTTCGCCGGCGGCGGCACGGTTCACGGCCCGACGCCGCGCAGTTACGCCCAGCGCACGCCGAAGAAGATGAAGGCCGCCGCGCTCCGCGGTGCCCTCTCCGATCGTGCGCGCGAGGGACGCGTCCACGTCGTGCAGGTCGTCGTCGAGGGCGATGTGCCCAGCGCCAAGGCTGCTCGCGCCCTGCTCAGCGAGCTCACCACGCGATCGCACGTCCTCGCCGTGGTGATGCGCGAGGAGCTGACCAGCTGGCTGAGCCTGCGCAATCTGCCCGGGGTGTCCGTGGTGGCTCCCGATCAGCTCAACACGTACGACGTCCTCGTGAGCGATGACGTCGTGTTCACCCGCGAGGCGCTCGACACCTTCGTCGCGGGTCCGGTGCGTGGCAAGGGCGCCAAGGCCGTCGCCACCGAGTCGGAGGTATCGGCATGAGAATCCCCGATCCGCGCGACATCCTGCTCGCGCCGGTGATCTCCGAGAAGAGCTACGGCCTCCTCGACGAGAACAAGTACACCTTCCTCGTCGCCCCGGACGCCAACAAGACCGAGATCAAGATCGCCGTGGAGAAGGTGTTCGGGGTCAAGGTGCTCTCGGTCAACACGAGCAACCGCGAAGGCAAGCGAGTGCGGACCCGACGGGGCTTCGGGCGGAGGGCCGCGACCAAGCGGGCCATCGTCTCGGTGGCCCAGGGCGACCGCATCGACATCTTCGGCGGACCGGTCAGCTAGGGCGAGGGACGAGGACCATGGGTATTCGCAAGTTCAAGCCGACCACGCCGGGGCGTCGTGGCTCCAGCTCTGCCGACTTCGTCGAGGTGACGCGGTCCGAGCCGGAGAAGTCCCTCGTGCGCCCGCTTCCGGGCAAGGGCGGGCGCAACAACTCGGGACGCATCACGACCCGCCACCAGGGAGGCGGCCACAAGCGCGCCTACCGGATCATCGACTTCCGTCGTGCCGACAAGGATGGCGTGCCGGCCAAGGTTGCTCACATCGAGTACGACCCCAACCGCACCGCGCGCATCGCGCTCCTGCACTTCGCGGACGGTGAGAAGCGCTACATCCTCGCCCCCAACAAGCTGTCCCAGGGAGACGTGGTCGAGACCGGGCCCTCCGCGGACATCAAGCCCGGTAACAACCTCCCGCTCCGCAACATCCCCGTCGGCACCGTGATCCACGCGGTGGAGCTCAAGCCCGGAGGCGGTGCCAAGATCGCTCGCGCGGCCGGATCGAGCGTTCAGCTCGTCGCCAAGGACGGCCCCTACGCCCAACTGCGCATGCCCTCCGGTGAAATCCGCAACGTCGATGTGCGCGCACGCGCCACGATCGGGGAGGTCGGCAACGCCGAGCAGTCCAACATCAACTGGGGCAAGGCGGGACGCATGCGCTGGAAGGGCCGTCGGCCCACCGTGCGCGGCGTGGCCATGAACCCGGTCGACCACCCCCACGGCGGCGGCGAGGGCAAGACCTCGGGAGGCCGGCATCCGGTCAACCCCAAGGGCAAGCCCGAGGGTCGCACCCGCAAGGCCAAGAAGGCCAGCAACAAGTTCATCGTCCGTCGACGCAAGACCGGCAAGAAGCGCTAGGAGACGATCGTGCCCAGAAGCCTGAAGAAGGGTCCCTTCGTGGACGATCACCTGCTCAAGAAGGTGAACGCCCAGAACGAGGCCAAGAGCCAGCAGGTCATCAAGACCTGGTCGCGCCGCTCCATGATCGTTCCCGCCATGCTCGGCCACACCATCGCCGTTCATGACGGACGCAAGCACGTTCCGGTGTTCATCTCCGAGAACATGGTGGGACACAAGCTCGGCGAGTTTGCGCCCACCCGCACATTCCGCAGCCACGTCAAGGAAGACCGCAAGGC
>CAIVWG010000243.1 GCA_903909555.1 uncultured bacterium
AGCACGAGGGCCGCGACCCGAGACCGTCCGGCACCGCGCCACACCCCGGGCAGGGACGCAAGGAGCGCGACGACGAGGAGCTGGCCGGCCACGATGGCCAGGCCGGCCACGGAGTAGACGAGTGAGCCCGAGCGCAGGCCGGCCACCACGATCTGGGGCCCCACCCACAGGGCGCCGAGCAGGGACACGGGCGACAGCACGACGGCGGCCGCGGCAGTGCACAGCCCTCCGGCGATCCGGGTGAGGGCGGTCGCCCGGTGGCTCATCGCGACATTGTGACGGCCCGCCGACCCGGCCTAGGGTTTGCCCCATGTCCTACGACGTCCAGCGCCTTCGCGACCAGGTTCCCGCGCTGCGCGAGGGCGCAGCGCACTTCGACGGTCCCGGGGGAACGCAGATCCCCGACCCGGTGGCCGACGCCATGTCGGCGGCGCTGCGCTCCGCCGTGTCCAACCGCGGCCGGGTCACCGCCGCCGAGAGGCGTGCGGACGACATGGTCTGCGGAGCCCGCGAGGCCATGGCCGACCTGCTCGGTGCCGATGCGGGCGGCATCGTCTTCGGCCGCAGCATGACTCAGATCACCTTCGACGTCGCCCGCACGCTCTCCCAGGACTGGGGTCCCGGCGACGAGGTGGTCGTGAGCCGGCTCGACCATGACGCCAATGTGCGACCGTGGGTGATCCACGCCACCCGGTCCGAGGCGACGATCCGGTGGATCGAGTTCGACCCGGCGACGGGCGAGCTCGGCGTGGACGACGTCCGCGCCCAGATCAGCGATCGCACCCGGGTGGTCGCGCTCACCGGCGCGTCCAACCTCATCGGGACACGGCCGGACATCGCGGCGATCGCGCCGGTCGTGCACGATGCGGGCGCGCTCTTCTACGTCGACGGCGTTCACCTCACCGCGCATGCGCCGATCAGCATCGCGGAGCTCGGCGCCGACTTCTACGCGTGCTCTCCGTACAAGTTCCTCGGTCCCCATCTCGGCGCTCTCGCGGCCTCGCCCGCACTGCTGGAGTCACTCCACCCGGACAAGCTGCTCCCGTCGACCGAGGCCGTGCCGGAGCGCTTCGAGCTCGGGACCCTCCCCTACGAACTCCTCGCCGGCGTCACCGCGGCCGTCGACGTCCTCGCCGGGCTCGTGCCCGGGCAGGGCACGCGTCGCGAACGGCTTCTCCTCTCCCTCGCCGCGCTCGAGGACTACGAGGACGCCCTGCATGAGCGGCTGCGCAAGGGCCTGGAGTCCGTGCCCGGCCTGCGCACCCACAGCAATGCGCGGCACCGCACGCCCACCGAGACGTTCACGATCGACGGGATCGACGCCGAGGACGTCACCCTGCT
Organism: uncultured bacterium; assembly: GCA_903909555.1. Classification (GTDB taxonomy): domain Bacteria; phylum Actinomycetota; class Actinomycetes; order S36-B12; family S36-B12; genus Mxb001. The sequence goes on from CAIVWG010000243.1 coordinate 1,342, forward strand.
GCTCGCCGAGCGCGGGGTCAACGCCCCGTCGGGCAACTTCTATGCGCTCGAGGCCTCGCGCTGGCTCGGCCTCGGCGACGCCGGAGGCGTGCGCGCCGGGCTCGCGCCGTACACCAGCGAGTCCGACGTCGACCAGCTCATCGGGGGACTGCAGGAGATCGCACCCACCTAGGCGTACGTCTCCGCAGCCTCCTCGGGGGTGATGCGCCGGCGGAACACCCAGAAGGACCACGCCTGGTAGCCGATCACGATGGGCAGCATCACCGCGGCCACCACCGTGATGATGGTGAGCGAGTACTGGCTCGCCGCCGCGCCCTGCACCGTGAGGCTGTTGGCGGGGTCGAGCGTGCTCGGCAGGACGTTCGGGTAGAGCGCGACGAACATCTGCGCGACGAACGCTGCGATCGCCACGCCGTGCGCCCAGAAGGCGACGAAGGGCCGGACACGGGAGTTGGCGATGAGGGCGACGAGCATGGCCACGACGGCGAGGAGGCCGATGAGGAGCGCGGCGACACTCCCTCGGGAGAACTCCCAGAACGTCCACAGCGCGAACGCCGTCATGAGGGCTCCTGCCACGACGTCGAAGCGGCGCGCCCAGGCCTCGTTCTTCGCCCGTACGGCGCCGGTCGTCTTGAGGGCGAGGAATGTCGCGCCATGGGCGAGGGCGAACGTGAGGACGGTGAGCCCGCCGAGCACCGAGTACGCGTTGATGAAGGACAGCAGGCTCTGGCCGACGAATTGCCCGTCGGCGGCCAGCGGGATGCCGTGCACGATTCCTGCCCAGAAGACGCCGAAGAGGAACGCGAGCAGCAGCGAGGCCACCGCGACGGCAGAGTCCCAGCGCGACCGCCACTTCTGGCCGGGACGCTTGGAGCGGTACTCGATCGCGACCGCGCGCACGATGATGGCGACGATGACGAGGAGCAGGGGGAGGTACGCCGCCGGGAAGAGCGCGGCGTACCAGGCGGGGAAGGCCGCGAAGATGGCGATGCCCCCGGTGACGAGCCACACCTCATCGGCGTCCCAGACCGGGCCGATGGCCGCGAGCATCTGCGTGCGCTCGCTCTCGTCGGCGCCGAGCCAGCGGGCGATGATGCCCACGCCGAAGTCGAACCCCTCGAGGAAGAAGAACCCGGTCCACAGGACCGCGATGATGATGAACCACAGCTCGGGGAGGCCCACTCACACCACCTGCTTCGGCAGCGGGTCCGCGGGCTGGCCGGCCATGGGCACGTGGTCCTCCGGCGGCCCGGCGATCGCGTACCTGCGGAGCAGGATGAATTCCACGACCGCGAACGCGCCGTACAGGAGGAAGAAGACGGGCAGGCTGATGAGCAGGAAGGACACCGAGATGTTCGACACAGCGTCCTCGGTCTTGAGCAGGTTGTAGACGACCCAGGGCTGGCGGGCGTTCTCGGTGAAGATCCAGCCGAACATGTTGCCCAGCCAGGGCCCGATCACGACCCAGATCGAGATGCCCCAGAACCACCGGCCTTCCGGCAGCCTGCCCTTCCGGGTGCGCCACCACGCCACGACCATCCACGCCGAGGCCAGCAGGCCGAACCCCATCATGAGCCGGAAGGCATAGAACGCGATCCACACGTTGGGGGTGTACTCCCCCGGCCCGTAGGTCTCCTCGTACTGCTCCTCGAGCGGATTGGCTCCCTGGACGATCCCGTCGAGGGAGTTGGTCGCCACGAGCGACAGGAGGCACGGGATGTCGAGCTCCCAGATGTTGTCACGGGCCTGCTGGTCGGGGATCGCGACGATGGCGAGCCCGGCACACGGCCCCGCGGTCTCCCACAGCGCCTCGCCGGCGGCGATCTTCATCGGCTGCACCTGGGTGACCACCACGCCGAGGATGTCGCCGACGAAGACCTGGAAGGAGGCGGCGATGAGACCCATCGCGATCGCGGACTTCCACGCCCAGCGCATCTCCTCGACGTGCTGGCGGCGCTTGAGGTGGTACGCCGCCACCGCGAACACGAAGGCGCTCGCCGCGAGCAGCCCGCCGAGCACGGTGTGGAGGTAGGCGAGGATCGCGAACGGCTGGAACAGCACCGCGACAATGTCGTTGAGGACCGCATTGCCGGTGAGGGGGTCGATCTCGTAGCCGACCGGATGCTGCATCCAGGAGTTAGCCACGATGATGAAGTACGCCGACGCCCACGTCCCCGCGACGAACAGCCAGATGCAGGCCACGTGGACGCCCCGGGGCAGCCGGTCGCGGCCGAAGAGCCACAGGCCCAGGAACGTCGACTCCAGGAAGAAGGCCATGAGGCCCTCCATGGCCAGCGGCGCCCCGAAGACGTCGCCCACGAACCGGCTGAACACCGACCAGTTCATGCCGAACTGGAACTCCTGGACGATGCCCGTGACGATCCCCATCGCGAAGTTGATGACGAGCAGCGACCCGAAGAGCCGGGCGAGCTTGCGGTACTTCGCCTGGCCGGTCCTCCAGTGCAGGGTCTCCATGAGGGCCACGAACGGCGCGAGGCCGAGCGTGAGGGGCACGAAGAGGAAGTGGTAGAGCGTCGTCATCGCGAATTGCAGGCGCGAGAGATCCACCAGGAGGCTGTCGTCCACGCCGCCATCTAACCGCCTTCCCCGGCGCTTATGGCACCCTTTCCGCCATGCGTCTCCTGCCCGGTCCCGCCGACGGGGCCATCGCCGTGGAGGTCACGGCACTGGAGATGACAGCGCCCGAGCAACTCGTGAGCGCCCCGCGACCCGTGGGAGCAGCGCTCGAGGTCGTGCGCGACGCCGATCCGGCTGCCTCCGAGTCGTTCTACCGCCGGGTCGGGGCCGACTGGCACTGGGTGGACCGGCTGGAGTGGCGCCCCGACCAGTGGCGGGACTGGGTCGACCGCCCGGAGTACCGCCTGCTCGTGTGCACGCTCGACGGTGCGCCCGCGGGGTACGCCGAGCTCGAGCAGCAGCCCGGGGGCGACGTGGAGATCGCCTACTTCGGGCTGCTGGGCGGCTTCCAGGGGCGCGGCCTCGGTGCCTGGTGGCTCGGTGCGGTCCTCGAGCAGGCCTGGGCCCTGAAGGGCACCCGACGCGTGTGGGTGCACACGTGCGACCTCGACCATCCGGCGGCGCTGGCGACGTACCGCTCCCGGGGCATGCAGGAGTTCGACCGATACATCGAGTGGCGCATGCCCTAGCGCTGCCGCCCTCGTGGTCCTGCCCGGTACGGTGGGCCCGTGAGCGACCAGGCGCAGGGCCCCTCCGTCGAGGTCCCCGACGCTCCCGACCCCGCGCCCCCGGGCTACCCGCCTGCCGGGTACGCACCTGCGCAGTACGCGGCGGCGCCGACCCCTCCCCCGCGCACCGAGACCTTCGCCGCGACATCGCTCGTCCTGGGGATCCTCGGCCTCGCACTGCCGTGCTTCTGGCTCTTCCCCGCGCCGCAGGTCATTGCGGTCATCCTCGGTCACATCGCCCTGGCCCAGACGCGCACGTTCGGGACCCGGGGGCGCGGCATGGCCACCACCGGTCTCGTCCTGGGATACCTCGGCATCGCCTTCGCGCTCGGCTGCCTGGCCGCTCTCCTCGTGGGGGCCCTCACCGCTGCTCCCGCCCCCGCCTGAGCCGACGATGACGCGCCGGGGCCTGGCCCTCTTCATCGCCCTGTCGATCATCTGGGGCACGCCGTACCTGTTCATCCGCGTGGCCGTCGAGTCGGTCGAGCCCTCGGTCATGGTCTTCCTGCGCGTGGCCCTCGGCGCGCTGCTCCTCGTTCCCGTCGCGCTGGCGCGCGGGCAGTTCCGCGGCATACGGCGCGCCCTGCCCTGGATCGCGGTCTTCGCCTTCGTCGAGATCACCGGGCCGTTCCTGCTCCTCGGCTACGCGGAGACTCAGCTCACCAGCTCGACCACGGCGCTGCTCATCGCCGCCGTCCCCATCGTCGCCGCGATCCTCGCCCGCGCGCTCGGGCTGGACCGTCGCCTGGGCTGGGCGCGCATCCTCGGCCTGGCGATCGGCATCTCCGGAGTCGTGGTGCTGGTGGGGCTCGATATCCCGCGCGACCAGTTCTGGGCCGTCGGCGCGGCGGCGCTCACCGTGGTCGGCTACGCCTGCGGACCCATGGTCATCTCGACCCGGCTTGCCGAGACCCCGGCGCTCGCGGTGATCTCCCTCGCCCTGGGGATCAACGCGGTGATCTACGCACCGTTCGCCTGGATCCAGCGCCCGACGGCTCCCGTCCCCGCCGAAGCGTGGTGGAGCATCGTCGCCCTCGGCGTCCTGTGCACCGCCATCGCCTTCCTCATCTTCTTCGCGCTCGTGGGCGAGGTCGGACCGTCGCGCATGACGGTGATCACGTTCCTCAACCCCGCGGTCGCCGTGCTGCTCGGGGTGGTCGTGCTGTCCGAGCCGATCACCCTCGGACTCCTCCTCGGCTTCCCGCTCGTGCTCCTCGGCTCCTATCTGGCCACCCGCCCTGAGCGAAACCCGGCCGCGGCGCTCGAGGACGCTCCGCACGCCTAGTGCGCGTCGCCCCCGGCCACCGGCTCCGCCACCTGGCCGGCCGACATGCGCGCATGCACGCTGCGGGCCACCAGGTGATCGGCGAAGAACGAGGCGAACGGGATCGTGCCCGCCAGGGCGACCGCCACCGTGCGCACCACGCTGTACCGCATGCGGAAGCTGATATCGAGCGCCGCCGCGACGTACAGGATGTAGAGCCAGCCATGCGCCTGCCAGCCGACGGCGTAGATGGTCGCCAGGATGCCCTCATCCGTGAGGGAGAACACGTACTTCAGCGGCAGGAAGATCACGGCCATGATGGCGAGCAGGACTCCGGTGACCCAGGCCATGATGCGGTAGCGCAGCAGCGCCCCGGACAGCCCCTTCATGGATCCAACCTATCCGCGGCACTCGGATCCGCGACCGGGCGATCGTCGCTCGGCTCCCGCCTGAGCCACAGCCACCACAGGACCCAGACGAAACCCGCGAAGATGAACCACTGCAGCGTGTATGCCGCGTTCTGCAGCGGGAACGGCACGTCTCCCCGCGGCACGGTCGGCGGCACCGGGTCCGGCGCCGGACTCGACGCGGGCTGCTGGGACTGCAGGATGACCAGGCCCGGCAGGACCGGGGTGCCCCACGCCTCCTCGACGGCGCCGCGGGCGATGGCGACGAGTTGCCCGTCGTCGCGTCGAGGCCGGTCGCCGTAGAAGTCCTCGAAGCCCTGCAGCACGCCCTCGACCCGCACGGGGGTTGCCGGCGCCGCCAGCCCGGGATCGCCCGGCTCGGCCAGCCACCCGCGCACGACCGCGACGACTCCGGCGTCCGTGGCGAGCGGCGCGACCACCCACACGCCGGCGCGGTCGCCGAGCGCGCGCTGCGCGACGATGAGTTGATCCGCGGAGTCATAGGCGCCCTCGGCGATCACGGTGCGCCCGATCGAGGTTCCCGGGATCTCGCCGTCGACCAGGGCATCGGCCAGCGGAATGGGTGCGCTCGCGGCGGCGCGCTCGGCCTCGAGGATGTCGGAGGCGCGGCCCCACTGCCACGCGCCGAGAAGCACGCAGACCACGGAGGCGATGACCGCGACGAGCGTGAGTGCGATGACGCGGCCCGAGAGGCGGGCCCTCACGAGCCCTTCTCGCCGGGTGCGCCCTTCTCTCCCGCCGACTCCTCGCCGCGCTCGACGGCCTCCTCGGTCAGCCTCTCGTCCTCCGCACGCTCGTCATCCCCCGGGCCGTTCGGCAGGTTGGGGTCCACCTTGCGCATCTGCTTGCGCATCGACAGGTAGAGCAGCGCGACCGCGACGATGAGGAAGGCGAAGGACGCCATCGCGAGCAGGCCCGGCGTGACGCGGTTCGGGTCGATCGGCGGCTCCTGCGGCAGCGGGCTCGGGTCGACGGCCCACGGGATGCTGGCCCACCACAGCGCACCGCTCACGACTCCCATGATGCCTCCCGCAGCCCGGCGAAGAGGTCGTCCTCGGGGAACTCGGTGGGGACGTGCGAGATGGCGAGATGGAAGTCTTCCGTCGGCCACAGGTCGCGCTGCATGTCCAGCGGCACCGCGAACCACATGCCCTCGGGGTCCACCTGCGTGCGATGCGCGCGCAGCGCCTCGTCGCGGACCGCGAAGTACTCGTCGACACGCACGCGTGTCGTGACGCGGTCCTCCTCGCCCTCATCCCAGTCCTCGAGCCAGTCGGCGTACGGCGACTCCATGCCCGCGGCGATGAGGGCCTCGTGGAACGTCATCACCCGGTCGCGGGTGAACGACATGTTGTAGTAGAGCTTGGCCGGCTGCCACGGGTCCCCGGTCCCCCGGTAGGCGCCGGCATCGCCGGCTCGGGTGAAGGCCTCCATGGCGACCTCGTGGCAGCGGATGTGATCGGGGTGCGGATACCCGCCGTTCTCGTCGTACGTCGTCACGACATGGGGGCGGAAGGAGCGCACGAGGGCCACGAGCGGGCGTGCGGCCACCTCGAGGGGGAGGTCGGCGAAGCAGCCGTGCGGCAGCGGCGGACGAGGGTCGCCTTCGGGATAGCCGGAGTCCTCGAACCCCAGCCACGCGTGGCGCACTCCGAGGATGCGGGCCGCCTCGGCCATCTCCCGGCGCCGGACCTCGGCGAGGCCCAGTGCATCGACCTCGGCCTGGGCAACGGCGTGCAGCACGTCCCCGCGCTCCCCGCCGGTGCATGTGACGACCATCACGTCGATGCCCTCGTTCACGTAGTGGGCGGTGGTGGCGGCCCCCTTGCTCGACTCGTCGTCCGGGTGCGCATGCACGGCCATGAGGCGCAGGGGGGAGGTCACGCGCACTAGTCTCGCAACTGACAGGAATCCCGGCGAGCGGAGGTGCCATGGGCAGCCCCCTGCGCAGCCGCGACCTCACCCCGCGGATGCGCCAGAGGTACGGCCTGGACCGGCGCAATCCCTGGCCGGTCATTCTCGGGGTCACGCTGGCCGTCGGGTTCACGGCCGCCCTGGCGTTTGCCGCCTACAACGTGCTCTCCCCGGCGCTCCATCCCAAGCTCCTCGCCTGGAACGTCATCGGGCCGGACCGGGTCGACATCACCTTCGAGGTGCGCCGGTCGGCCTCGGCGGACGTGTACTGCGTCCTGCGCGCCCAGGACGAGACACGTGCCGATGTGGGATACGCCGTGGTCCCGCTGGCGCGCGGGACGACGTACGTGCAGGAGACCTACTCCCTGCGGACACTGGCCCCCGCCTTCGTCGTGGAACTCCTCGCGTGCGCGGCCGGGGAGCCTCCTGCACGGGTGCCCCCACCGCAGTTCCCGCCCGGGGTGGTCCCCCCCGAGCAGCCGTGGACGCCCTGACCCGTGACGTGGCTTACCCTTTCCGGGTGACATCCGACGTGACCTGGCTGACCCAGGATGGCTACGACCGCCTCCAGGAGGAGCTCACCGAGCGCTCCGGACCCCGTCGCGCGGAGATCACCAAGCGCATCGAGGCCGCCCGCGAGGAGGGCGATCTCAAGGAGAACGGCGGCTACCACGCAGCCAAGGAGGAGCAGGGCAAGAACGAGGCGCGCATCCGCGTGCTCAAGCACCTCCTCGAGAACGCCCAGATCGGGGCTCCGGACGCTCACGAGGACGAGGTGGCCCCCGGCAAGGTCGTCACGGTGCGGTTCGTCGAGTTCGACGAGGAGGAGACCTTCCTCCTCGGCCTGCGCGAGGAGGCGGCTCACGCCTCCGTCGAGGTCTACTCGCCCACCTCGCCCCTCGGCGAGGCCGTGCTCGGCAAGAGCAAGGGCGACGTGACCAGCTACACCCTCGCCAACGGCAAGAGCATGACGGTGGAGATCGTCGCCGTCGCCCCGTACGCCCCGTAGGACGGGCGCCTCAGGGCGCGACGACGCGGTAGCCCGCGTCGCGCAGCCGCGCGAGCAGCTGGTCGCGATGATCGGCGCCGCGCGTCTCCAGGTCGATGGTGATCTCCACCTCGTCCACCGCGAGGCGCGGGTTGGTCCGCAGGTGCGACACGTCGACGACGTTGGCATCCATGGCCGCGATCTCGCCGAGGAGGCCCGCCAGCGATCCTGGCCGATCGGGCATGTGCACCGTGATCTGGGTGAATCGGCCGCCCGCGGTGAGTCCGTGGCGGATCACGCGCATCATGATGAGCGGATCGACGTTGCCGCCGGACAGGACCGCCACCGCGGGGGTCTCGAACGAGTCCGGGTCGTCCATGATGGCCGCGACAGCGGCGGCGCCCCCGGGCTCGACCACGAGCTTCGAGCGCTCGAGGAGCTTGAGCTGGGCACGGGCGAGGGAATCCTCCGACACCACCCGGATGTCGTCGACGTACCGCTGGACCAGCGCGAAGGGGATGTCGCCGGGCCTGCCGACGGCAATGCCGTCGGCCATGGTGCGCATCATCGACAGGGGCACCGGGTGACCGGCCACGAGCGAGGGCGGATAGGCCGCCGCTCCCGCGGCCTGGGCGCCGACGACCGTGATGTCGGGGCGAAGCGACTTGAGGGCCAGCGCGACGCCGGCGAGAAGCCCGCCTCCCCCGGTGCACACGACCACCGTCTTGGCATCCGGCCGCTGCGCGAGGATCTCCAGTCCCAGGGTGCCCTGCCCCGCGACGATGTCGGCGTGGTCGAAGGGCGAGATGAAGAGGGCTCCGGTCACCTCGGCGAACTCCTTCGCCTCGGCGATCGCCTCGTCCAGGGTGGCGCCGTGGAACCTCACCTCGGCGCCGTAGTCCTGCGTGGCGACGACCTTGGGCATCGATGCCGACCGCGGCATGAAGATCGTCGCGTGGATGCCGAGCATCCCGGCGGCCAGGGCCACGCCCTGCGCGTGATTGCCCGCCGATGCCGCGACGACTCCGGCGTCACGCTCGGGGGTGGTGAGCTGGGCAAGGCGGTTGTAGGCGCCGCGGATCTTGAACGACCCTGCGCGCTGGAGGTTCTCGGTGGCGAGGAAGACGGGTCCGCCCGCGATGTCGGAAAGCCACCGGGCGGAATGCAGGGGCAGGTCCCTCACGACGCCGCTGAGGCGCGCTGCCGCCGCCTCGATGTCCGCCAGGGTGACCGCTTCCTCCGATGCCACGAGCGCATCCTGGCATGGCCCGGGGCAGACTGGAGGCGTGACCTCCATCGCCGATCCGCCCATCGACCTGCGCGAGACCGCGCGACGCGCCCAGATCCGCATCGCCCACAGCGACGTGCCCATCCCCCGGGACCGGCGGCGGGATGTCCCCCGGCCCCCGGGGCCCTCGGGACTCGCGGTCCTCCGGGGATTCATCGCCGGCGGCGAGGCCCCCTGGTTCATGGTGGAGCTCGAACGCGACTACCCGACCCTCGCGCACATGAGGCTTCTCGGGGATCACGTGTACACGCTCACCTCTCCCGAGGCCATCGTCGACGTGTTCATCGGGCACGGCCGGGAGACGATGAAGGGCCGTGGCCTTCAAGGGACCAAGGCCGTCCTCGGCAATGGGCTGCTCACCAGCGAAGGCGAGGTGCACCTGCGCAATCGTCGACTCGTCCAGCCCGCGTTCCACCGCGATCGGATCGCGGCCTACGCGCGGGACATGGTGGACCTGACGCTCGCGCACGAAGCATCCTGGAGCGAGGGCCAAGCACTGGACATGCAGAGTGACATGTCCGCACTCACCCTCACGATCGTCGGACGCACTCTCTTCGGATCCGACCTCGCCGGCGACGCGCACGAGATCGGGGAGTCCCTCGCCGGGCTCCTGGAGGGCATGGGGCGCTACCTCGTCCTCGGGCCCCAGGTGCTGCGCGTCCCGCTACCGAGCCGCAAGCGCGCGCTGGAGTCCTTTGCCCGCATCGATCGCATCGTCGAGCGCGTCATCGCGCAGCATCGGCAGCGTGGCGACACGGGAGACATGCTCAGCATGCTCATTGCGGCGGAGGAGGACGGCGCCGCGTTCGACGATGCCCAGGTGCGCGACGAGGCCATGACCCTCATCCTCGCCGGACACGAGACCACGGCGATGACGCTGACCTGGACGTGGATGCTGCTCTCTCAGAACCCGGCGGTTGCCGAGTGGCTGCACGAGGAGCTCGACGCGACGCTCGCCGGCCGCAATCCGGGGATGGACGACATGGCCGCCCTGCCGCGCACGCGCGCCGTCGTGGCCGAGGCGATCCGCCTTTACCCGCCCGTCTGGATCCAGGGACGGCGCACGCTCGCCGATGTCGAGGTCGACGGCTGGCTCATCCCCGAGGGCGCGATCACCCTCATCAGCCAGTTCGCGATGCACCGCAGCCCGCGCTGGTGGACGTCGTCGCTGACCTTCATGCCGCAGCGCTGGATCGACGCTGACGGCGCCTTCAGCGAAGACGCCCCCGGCCAGCCGCGCGGCGCGTGGTTCCCCTTCGGATGGGGCAACCGCCGCTGCATCGGGGAGCAGTTCGCCTGGACGGAGGCGACGCTCGTGCTCGCTACCCTCGCCCAGCGGTGGCGCCCCGAGCTCATCCCCGGCAGCGACGTGCAGCCCATGCCCGCGGTGACGCTGCGCACGAAGTCGGGCATGCCGATGGTGCTGCGCCGGCGCTAGCCGCGCTCATCCGCGGTCGGTCACGCCGACAGGCCCGGGCCCTTGCCGGAGATGCCCTTCGCGCTCGTGAGGCGGGCGCGCGCCGCAGCGTCACGGCCCGCGCGCGACGCGCTGCCTCCCCTCCGGCTCACGCCGCCGGAGTAGCCGCTCCAGCGTCCGCGCGCGCGCGACGACTGCCGGTAGAACGCGCGCACCTCGGCCTCCTTGCTCCGCAGCACGAGCGCGCCGGTGGTGGCCACAGCGGCCGAGCCGGAGACCTCCGCGGGGATCTCGACCCGCTGGCGCTCGGCCTCGGCGAGCACCTCCTCGCGGGCCTGCTGAAGGCGGTCGGCGATGCGGTCGGTGAAGGCGCGATAGAACGCCGCTCGCGCCGTCTGCGCGGTGTGCTCCTTGCGCCATCCGTCGCGGGACACGTAGGTATCGCCGCGCCACTCCCCGAGTGCGAGCCACGACGTCGCCGAGACGGTCATCTGCGTGGCCAGCGAGCCGAAGAGAGCCTCGACGAGTTCGATGTCCGACGGCATGCCGTAGGCGATGACATAGGTGGAGTTGTGGGCGATGTCGATCTGCAGGGAGTTGCACTGTCCGACGACGACGAACAGGCTCACGAGATGGGTGTTGGCCCGCTTGCCGCGCTCTCCGATCGTGATGGTGACACTCACGGGCTGCTCCCGTGCCTCCCGACGGGCGGTGAGCGCACGGGCGACGGCGAGGTCGACGCTCGCCTGCGTGGCCAGTGCCTGGGCCTTCGCGAGGTAGGCCTCCGCCTCGTGGGGGTTGTCGCTGCGCTCGGCCTTGGCGAGCAGCCCCGCGATCCGGTCGAGGTGGCTCACCGGGTCACCTCCACGACGACATCGCGGACCGGGATCCCGGCGCCATCCAGGGCGGCGCGCAGGAGGAGCGCCGGACCGTCGCCCAGCGCGCCGCGGTAGAGGTGCACGAGGGTCCCGCAGAAGCGAGGGCCGTGCGGCGCATCCCCCTGCGCCCAGCACAGGTGGTGGGCGAGCTCGTGCAGGACCACCGTCTCGCGCGCCGCCCACCGCCGCTCGACCGAGCCCATGAGCGGGATCGCGATCACGCCCGGGGGCTCGTAGTGGGCGCGAGAGGCGCCCGCGCGCTCACGCACGCGCACGGGATCCGCCGTCGGCCACGCAGACCGCACGGAATCGAGCGCGAGCACGGCGACGACGTAGCGCTGCACGCTCGGGAGGTCGGCGAACCTGCGCTCGACGGGCATCGAGAGGGTGGAGCCGAAGAAGTCGACGGAACCGCCGCGGGACAGGGTCGCGCGCAACTGGTCCTCGGCGGCGTACACGGCCGAACGGTGCTGATCGCGACTCACGCCGCCCAACCTAGATCGCCCCTCCGACGACACGTCAACGGCGCGCCCGCGGACTGTGGACGACGGTGGCCGTGGACGGCGGTGGCCGTGGACGGCGGTGGCCCCGTCAGGGCTCGAGGAGCGCGCGGAGTTCCGCGTCGATGTCGACCGCCTCGAACCCGGGAGCCTGATCAGCCGAGCGGCGGACCTCGACCGCTCCCGGGGTCGGATCGCCGTCGACGACGAGGATGACGGCGGTGAACCCGTGCAGGTGGTTGGCCCCGCCCACGGGGCCGATCTCGCCGGCGGCGAAGAAGCCTCCGACGGCCCGTGTGCCCAGCCCCTCGCGCACCAGCGCCGCGTCGTGGTCGGATCGGGTGAACATCGCGCCGCCGCGGCCGTTGCAGGTGACGAGGTAGGCGCCGGTGGGCGCGGCCTGGCCCGGATGCCGGATGGCCGACACCACCGATCGCAGGTCGGCCTCCGCCGAGTCGGCATCCCGCAGGTGCAGGCGCACGACGCTCCCGACGGGAACCTCGTCACCCACCGCGATGGCCCCGGTGCCGGCGTCGATGCCGAGGAGGCCGCGGACGACGTAGTCGGAGGCGAGGGCGCCGTCACCGAGGCCCTCGTGCGCGATCCCGATGTGAAGCCCGCGCACGACGAGGGCCTGCTCGTCGGGATCGAGGGATGCGACGACGTCTCGCAAGCGCTCGACCGCGGGGCGTCCGGCGAGTTCCCCGATCGTGTTCGCCTGCGCGGCCGTCACGGTCATCGGCTCGCCGATCGGCCGGCAGCCCTGGCTCACGACCGCCCGCACCGGGGCGCCCTGGTCCAGGACCGCTCCCACCGCGCCGTTGTCGAATACCGCGCCATCGAGCATGAGCCGCGAGTCGCCGCGCCGCGCGGCCCCGGAGACCAGTCCGCCGACCACGGGCAGGTCGCCGTCGACGCGGGAGAACGAGGCGACCACCTCGTCCACCGGCAGGCTCCACGGATCCGCGAGGAGCAGGGCCGCGCGGTCGTCGGCCCTGAGCTCGGGCAGCCCGGTGAGGGCGAGGCCACCGGCCGGCGCCGGGACCGTGCCGATGCGGAATCCGCGCGGACGTGCGCCGCCGAGCGCCGCGAGCCAGACCGACACCGCCGGGCGCATCTCGACGGACTCCCCGCCGCCGATGACGCCGTGCGCGCTGGACCCGATGACGGTGCAATCGGGGGACGCCTCGCGGATGAGGCGCCCGGCCTCGCCGAGGGCGCGTCCCGCCGCGGCCGGGTCCCCCGGCGCGCACACCTCGACGATCGCGAGGTCGGGGCTCGTGCCCAATCCCGACAGGGCTGCCGCGACGGCGCTGGACGCCCCGGACTCCAGATCGAGGCCGAGCCCCACCGAGCACTCCCGGGATGCCACCGGCCCATCCTGGCGTACCGTCGAGGCATGAGCACCCCCGTCGTCCCTGCCGACCTGCCGCGAACCCGGGGAGCCCTGCGCGCCTCGGGCTACGTCCCGCGCACCGTCAAGGAGGAGATCCGGGAGAACCTCCGGGCCCGGCTCGCCTCCGGGGAGCCCACGCTCCCGGGGATCGTGGGCTTCGACGACACCGTCCTGCCCCAGGTCGAGCGCGCCCTCCTGGCCGGGCACGACGTCGTCCTCCTCGGCGAGCGCGGACAGGGCAAGACCCGACTGATCCGCACGCTGGTGACGCTCCTCGACGAGTGGATGCCCGTGATCGAGGGGTCCGAGGTGAACGACGACCCGATGGCCCCCGTGAGCGCCTACGGCGTGCGCCTCGTCGCCGAGCTCGGCGACGAGACTCCCCTCGCGTGGAAGCACCGCAGCGAGCGCTACGGCGAGAAGCTCGCCACCCCCGACACGTCCGTGGGCGACCTCATCGGCGACGTCGACCCCGTCAAGGTGGCGGAGGGCCGCACCCTCGGCGACCCGGAGACCATCCACTTCGGCCTGGTGCCGCGCACCAACCGCGGTATCTTCGCCATCAACGAGCTCCCCGACCTTGCCGAGCGCATCCAGGTCGCCCTGCTCAACGTGCTCGAGGAGCGCGACATCCAGGTACGCGGCTACACCCTGCGGCTGCCCCTGGATCTCCTCGTGATGGCGAGCGCCAACCCCGAGGACTACACCAACCGCGGTCGCATCATCACGCCGATGAAGGATCGCTTCGGAGCCGAGATCTCCACGCACTACCCGTACGACGTCGCGCACGAGGTCGACCTCATCGCGCAGGAGGCCGACCTGGTCGCCGTCGTCCCGCGGCACCTCCTGGAGGTGATGGCGCGATTCACGCGCCTCGTCCGGGAGTCGGCGGCCGTGGACCAGCGCAGCGGGGTGTCGGCACGCTTCGCCATCGCGGGCGCGGAGGCCCTCGCCGGCGCAGCGCTCCGCCGCGCCGCCATCACCGGCGACGAGCCGGTGGCCCGCGTCTGCGACCTCGCCGGCGTCGTACCCACACTGCGCGGCAAGGTGGAATTCGAGGTGAGCGAAGAGGGCCGCGAGGAAGAGGTGCTGCTCCACCTGTCGCGCAAGGCGGTCGCGGAGACGTACCGCCGTCACCTCGGCGGCATGGACCTCGCCCCGCTCGTCGCGGTGCTCGACGAGGGCCGCTCCATCGAGACCGGCGACCTCGTGCGCGGGCCCGACCTGCTCGCCTCGGGCGGGCAGTTCGAGGGGCTCGGCCGACTCGTCGC